>NZ_CP013251.1:0-185000 GCF_001583435.1 Endozoicomonas montiporae CL-33
GTGCCCCTTGAGCTCTGGCAAAAATGCATAGATCTTCTTCAGGATGAGCTGTCATCCCAGCAGTTCAATACATGGATTCGTCCACTAAAAGTGATGGGTGATGAGCACGACTTATGCTTGCTGGCTCCTAACCGGTTTGTCTCGGACTGGGTAAAAGAGAAGTTTTTACCAAGAGTCGAGGAGATTCTTGATGAATTGACAGACGGGCAGCCTCCTGCTGTTGCCCTGGCAGTGTCCAATCGTCGGCCACAGTCTCTGAGCCGACGTTCTGGTAGCAGAACTTCAACGCCTGCCAGCAGTTCTCCATCTTTCTCTACTCAGTTTGCTCAGCGTTCAGTTGCACCTGTTCAGGAACCCCCGACACCTGCGGCGGCTTCAAAGCCTGCCTTGCTTAATCCTATTCAGAATCCTGCAGCCGAAAAGCAGCTGCAGGAGCGGATTGTCACTGAAAAGCTGGTGGATAATCTGGAATTAAACAGGGAATCAGAGCCTCTGTTGAGGCAGGAATCACTGGCTGTTGACCAGCCAGTGGCTGATGAACCTGTCGTTACAAAGCAACGAAAAGTAAACCCTCTTAAAGATCCCCTTAAAGAAACCAGGCTTGCAACGGATGAACCGGACCCTTCCAGAGAAATAATTACCCCGACTCGTCAGGTTGAGGTTGAAGGCTCCATCAAGCACAACAGCTCATTGAATACCCAATTTACCTTCGAAACGTTTGTCGAGGGTAAGTCTAACCAGCTGGCACTGGCGGCTTCCCGTCAGGTGGCTGAGAATCCCGGAGCAGCATATAACCCCCTGTTTCTATATGGTGGTGTTGGTTTGGGTAAAACACACCTGATGCATGCTGTAGGTAACTCTCTGGTGAAACAAAACCCCAATGCCAGAGTGGTTTATCTGCATTCCGAGCGGTTTGTTGCAGATATGGTAAAAGCCCTTCAGCTTAATGCTATTAATGACTTTAAGCGCTACTATCGGTCAGTAGATGCACTGTTGATTGATGATATCCAATTTTTTGCGGGTAAAGAACGGTCACAGGAAGAGTTCTTCCATACTTTTAACGCATTGCTGGAAGGCGGGCAACAGATGATCCTGACCTGTGATCGTTATCCCAAAGAGATCAGTGGTGTCGAAGAGCGATTAAAGTCGCGTTTTGGTTGGGGTCTTACTGTAGCGGTTGAACCTCCGGAGCTGGAAACCCGGGTGGCTATTTTGATGAAAAAGGCGGAGCAGCATCGGGTTGACTTGCCCCATGAAGCGGCCTTCTTTATTGCCCAGCGAATACGTTCCAATGTACGTGAGCTGGAAGGGGCTCTCAAACGCGTAATAGCCAGTGCGCACTTTATGGGGCGCAGCATTGATATAGACCTGATCAGGGAATCCCTGAAAGATCTTTTAGCCTTGCAGGATAAGCAGGTCTCTATAGATAATATTCAGAGAACAGTGGCAGAGTATTACAAAATCAAAGTCGCTGATATCTTATCCAAACGACGCAGTCGTTCTGTGGCCCGGCCTCGCCAGATAGCCATGGCACTGTCCAAGGAATTAACCAGTCACAGTCTGCCGGAAATTGGCGATGCCTACGGCGGTCGAGATCATACTACGGTGCTGCATGCCTGTCGCAAGGTAAAAGAGTTGACGGGTACAGATAGTGAGATCCGGGATGACTACAAGAACCTGTTGAGATCACTGACCAGTTAATGACTCTGGTGTGACAGCATCTCCACAGATTTTATTGAATTTGAGAGAAGAGTCTCAGCTCTTTTCCAGCTAGCAAGAGAAAGGAAAGCGATGAAATTTACCATTAATCGGGAAGCATTGCTGAAGCCACTGCAACTGGTGGCGGGCGTTGTAGAGCGCAGGCAGACACTACCAGTTTTGTCTAACGTCCTGATGGTGGTGGACGGTGATCAACTCTCCCTGACAGGTACAGACCTGGAAGTGGAACTGGTTGGCCGCGTTTCTCTGGATGATGTCACTGAAGGCGGCGAGATAACTGTTCCAGCACGTAAACTGATGGATATCTGTAAGTCTCTTCCTGAGAATGCCATGATTGAATTTTCTCAGGATGATCAAAGGGTTAAGGTGCGTGCCGGACGCTCACGCTTCACGCTTTCAACTCTGCCAGCCAATGAGTTCCCGAGTATTGAAGAAGAAGCGGGCTCTATGACCTTTACCATTGGTCAGACCCGTCTGCGTCGCCTTATTGATCGAACAGCCTTCGCGATGGCTCAGCAAGATGTTCGTTATTATCTGAACGGTATGCTGCTTGAAGTTAGTCAGAACCGCTTGCGGGCAGTAGCAACAGATGGTCATCGTCTGGCTATGTGTGCTGTGGATGCCGATATTAATCAGCAGGACCGGCATCAGGTTATTGTGCCCCGTAAAGGTATTCTGGAAATGGCTCGTCTGCTCACAGAAGGTGACGAGATGGTTCATGTCTCTTTGGGGGCAAATCATATTCGTGTCAGGACTGGTGATTTTATCTTCACTTCCAAGCTGGTCGATGGCAAGTTCCCGGATTATGATCGCGTAGTTCCTCGTGGCGGCGATAAGATTGTAGTTGGTGACCGTCAACAGCTACGTCAGGCTTTTCAGCGAGCCTCTATTCTTTCCAACGAGAAATACCGTGGCATTCGCCTGATCTTGAATGATGGTCTGCTAAAGGTAATGGCTAATAACCCGGAGCAGGAAGAAGCCGAAGAAGAACTTAGTCTGAGTTATCATGGCGATGCGATTGAAATTGGTTTCAACGTGAGTTATCTGCTGGACGTACTGTCTGTCATTTCCGGCGATTCAGTGAAAATTACTCTTTCTGACCCCAATAGCAGTGCACTACTGGAAGAGTCAGAAGGTGGTGACTCCACTTACGTTGTCATGCCGATGCGACTGTAATTCATTTATGAAGATGCACAATTCTCAACTAACGACAATCGTTGACGAGTCGCTGTTTTCTACTGAGGGTTGTGCATGACCATTCATAAATTGATGGTTAAGGATATCCGGAATCTGGAAGCCTTAACCATCGAGCCCTCTCCTTTTATAAATATTCTTTATGGCCTGAACGGCAGTGGTAAGACCAGTGTTCTTGAAGCTATTCATTTATTAGGTCTTGCACGTTCATTTCGCAGCAACCGGGTAAAGCCTGTTATTCGCAAAGACCAGCAAAAATGCACTGTGTTTGGTCAGGTTCGTCATTCTGGCAGCGCTGTGTTGAATGTCGGTGTGTCTCGTGCTTTGCAGGATGAGAACTTCCAGATAAGGGTTTCAGGTGAAAATCTGAGATCGACTTCTGCGCTGGCTCAGCACTTGCCGTTACAACTCATCAATCCTGATACTTTTCGTTTACTTGAGGGTTCTCCTAAAGATCGCAGGCAGTTTTTGGACTGGGGTGTGTTTCACGTGAAACAACGTGATTTTATTCCTCTTTGGAAGCGCCTGCAGAAGGCACTCAAACAGCGGAACAGTTTGCTTCGCCATGGTAGAATGTCCAGTTCTATAAATCGTTCTACCATTGCTCAAATTAGCTCAGAACTTCAGGTTTGGAATTCAGAACTGGTGAAGGCTTCTGAGGCTGTACATCAATTACGAGATGAATACTTTGAGCAACTTAAACCAGTCTTTCATGAAGTACTGAGTCAACTCACAGAGCTTTCGGGTATAAGTCTCAAGTATTATCGTGGTTGGGATAAAGAGCGCTCTTTTAGTGAGGTGCTGGCAGAAAGTCTTGAAAAAGATATACAGTCAGGATATTCACAGTCTGGCCCTCAGCGAGCTGATATTCGTGTGAGAATTGATGGCACTAATGCTATCGATACACTGTCGCGTGGACAGCTAAAGCTGGTTGTTTGTGCATTAAAGTTGGCACAAGGGATGTTGTTCTATCGAAAAACCGGCAAGCAATGTGTTTTTCTGGTGGATGATCTGCCGTCGGAGCTGGATGCTCCGCACAGAAAAGCCCTGTGTGCAATTCTACAAAATATGAAAACCCAGGTGTTTATCACCTGTGTCGAGCAATCTGCACTGGCTGATTGCTGGTTGCCTGAAGTCTATGTCAAAGTGTTTCACGTGAAACAGGGACGACTGGAGGCTAATGAACAGATCTATCCTGGGCGTGAGATTCGCCAGGCTGAATCGTTGGAGATAGAGCATGAGTGAACAAAACTACGATGCGTCCAATATTAAGGTGCTGAAAGGTCTGGATGCCGTTCGTAAGCGCCCTGGTATGTATATTGGTGACACCGATGACGGAACCGGTCTGCACCATATGGTGTTTGAGGTAGTTGATAATTCAATTGATGAGGCTCTGGCAGGCTACTGTGACCAGATTACAGTCATTATTCACCCGGATGAATCCATTACTGTAAAGGATAATGGTCGAGGCATTCCGGTTGATATCCATGAAGAAGAAGGTGTATCAGCTGCTGAAGTCATCATGACGGTACTCCATGCCGGTGGTAAGTTTGACGACAATACTTATAAAGTGTCTGGCGGTCTGCACGGTGTAGGTGTTTCGGTTGTAAACGCCTTGTCTAAAGAACTGAGAATGACTATTCGTCGAGGTGGACAAGTTCACCATCAGATGTATGTGCATGGTGTTCCACAAGAACCGATGAAGGTGATTGGTGAGACGGAGACCAGTGGTACAGAAATTCACTTTATTCCGTCAGAAGAAACCTTCAACAATATACAGTTCAGTTACGATATCCTTGCCAAGCGTCTGCGTGAATTGTCATTCCTGAACTCCGGTGTTTATATCAAGCTGGTTGACGAGAGAACAGGCAAAGAAGACGACTTTCGCTATGAAGGTGGACTAAGTGCGTTTGTTGAGTATCTGAATACCAATAAGACCAATATCAATAAGGTATTTCATTTTAATATCAACCGTGAAGACGGTACTGGTGTTGAAGTGGCACTTCAGTGGAATGATGGCTTTCAGGAAAGCATCTACTGCTTTACCAACAACATTCCCCAGCGTGATGGTGGTACGCACCTTGCCGGTTTCCGTGCAGCATTGACACGCAGTTTGAATGGTTACATCGAGCGGGAAGGCTTTGCCAAAAAGCAGAAAGTAAGCACATCGGGTGACGATGCCAGAGAAGGTTTGACTGCTATTATTTCGGTCAAAGTGCCGGATCCGAAATTCTCTTCCCAGACCAAGGATAAACTTGTTTCTTCCGAGGTGAAAACGGCAGTAGAGCAGGAAATGAGCAAGTATTTTTCTGACTACCTGCTGGAAAACCCTCAAGAATCCAAAGCGGTTGTTAACAAAATGCTGGATGCTGCTCGAGCCCGTGAAGCAGCCCGTAAAGCTCGTGAAATGACTCGCAGAAAAGGTGCTTTGGACATTGCAGGCCTTCCGGGGAAACTGGCGGACTGTCAGGAAAAAGACCCGGCGCTGTCTGAACTGTACATTGTGGAGGGTGACTCTGCTGGCGGTTCTGCCAAGCAGGGACGTAACCGCAAGACTCAGGCGATTCTGCCACTGAAAGGTAAGATCCTGAACGTCGAGAAAGCGCGTTTTGATAAGATGCTGTCTTCAGCTGAAGTGGGCACTCTGATTACAGCGATGGGCTGTGGTATTGGGCGATCTGAATTCAATATCGAAAAGCTGCGCTATCACAACATTATTATCATGACCGATGCGGATGTGGACGGTTCTCACATCCGGACGTTGCTACTGACTTTCTTCTTCCGTCAGATGCCGGAGCT
This sequence comes from Endozoicomonas montiporae CL-33, assembly GCF_001583435.1. Classification (NCBI taxonomy): domain Bacteria; kingdom Pseudomonadati; phylum Pseudomonadota; class Gammaproteobacteria; order Oceanospirillales; family Endozoicomonadaceae; genus Endozoicomonas; species Endozoicomonas montiporae. The sequence continues at coordinate 5,713 of NZ_CP013251.1, forward strand.
GATCGAAAACGGTTATGTCTATATCGCTCAGCCTCCACTGTATAAAATCAAGCGTGGCAAACAGGAACAGTACCTGAAAGATGAGGCTGCACTCAGTGAATATCTGACTCAGGCTGCGTTAGAAAATGCCAGCATGCACGTCAATGAAAATGCGCCGGGTATCAGTGATGAGCCGTTGGAAAATCTGGTCAAAGAGTATCGTCAGGTGATTGCTGGTATTGAACGCCTGTCCCGCCTGTATCCGATGGATATCATGAAGGAGCTGATCTACATGCCTGAGGTGGAAGAAGCCAGCCTCGGTAATGAAGCCTTTATGAAGGACTGGACTGAAAAACTGAATGAGCGTGTTCAGCAGATTGATCTGGCAGGTCGAACCATTACCTTTGAATGTATTGAAGATCGTGAACACCATGCCTGGTTGCCGAAGGTGACTATTCTGGCTCATGGCATTCCCACTGAATACACTTGGAGAACCGATTTCTTCACTTCCGGTGATTATCGAGCCATTGTGAAACTGGGTAAGCAGCTGCAAGGGCTTCTGGAAGAGACCGCCTTTTTCCAGAAAGGTGAGCGTAAGAAAGAGACAACCTCTTTCGAAGAAGGTTTGGAGTGGTTGATGACTGAATCTACAAAGCGTGTTGGTATTCAGCGTTATAAGGGGCTGGGGGAGATGAATCCGGAACAGCTCTGGGAAACCACTATGGATCCGGATGTGCGCCGAATGCTGCGTGTGACCATTGAAGATGCCATCGCGGCTGACCAGATCTTTAACACCCTGATGGGGGATCAGGTTGAACCACGTCGTGACTTTATTGAGACCAATGCGCTCCGTGTGGCAAACCTTGACGTGTAATCTACTGCAAAGCTGATTGCCATAAAGGCTGTAAAGCCGGAGACTGGAAAGAGTCTCCGGCTTTTTTTGTATACTGCCTGTTCATACAACGGCTACTCATTTTACCTCTGACAGCAGGAATCGCTATGTACCAGTCACTTATTCGACAAGAACTTGAAGAAGCACAACAGGTGTTGGATCGTTTCCTGAACGATGAAAACTGCATTAATGCAATCAATGATGCAGCTAAATTAATTGCTGACTCATTTAAGACGCGAGGAAAAGTAATCTCTTGCGGTAACGGTGGTTCTCATTGTGATGCCATGCACTTTGCTGAAGAGTTAACAGGACGCTACCGGGATAATCGTCCATCCTATCCTGCCATAGCCATTTCTGATGTCAGTCACCTCTCCTGTGTCTCCAATGACTATGGCTATGACCATGTATTTTCACGCTATATCGAAGGCGTTGGCTTTGAAGGCGATGTTCTATTGGGAATCAGTACCAGCGGAAACTCCGGGAACATTATTACCGCCATAGAAGCGGCAAGAAAAAAAGGAATGAAAGTCGTTCTGTTGAGTGGTAAAGATGGTGGCAAGATGGCGGGTATGGCTGATGTTGAAATTCGTGTGCCGCATTTTGGTTATGCAGATCGAATTCAGGAAGTCCATATTAAAGCGATTCACATCATGATTCAGTTGATTGAAAAGCACATGGCGGAATAAGTATTTAGAGTAAAATGCGGCTTCTTATAATGAACAAGAAACCGCATTTTACAATCAGGCTACATCGCTATTATTCATTTCTTTAAGTGCGCCTTCTATCCACAATCTGGATTCTTCATTTAGCTGGGCAGGTGTTTTCCCTTCGGGCTTAATTTCATTACCGATGTGTACGGTAATCGTTCCAGGACGCTTTATCCACGAAGTATTTGGCCAGCAGCTGCCCGCATTATGAGCAATGGGAAGAATATTCTTATCAGTCTTGCGAGCCAGATTTATCCCCCCTCTTGAAAATTTTCCCAGCTGACCATTAGGAATCCGTGTACCTTCGGGGAAAATTAAAACCCAGACATTGTCTTCCAAAGCCCGCTTACCCTGTTCAACAATCTGTTGCAGGGATCGCCTTGGGTCATCCCGGTCTATGGCAATAGGCTTGGTCAACCTGAAGGCCCAACCAAAAAAAGGAATATTTAAAAGTGACTTTTTTACTACCTGAGTTTGAGGAGTAAACAGTGTTTGCAGGAAGAAGGTTTCCCACGAACTCTGGTGGTTACTGACAATAACGCAGGGGTTCTCCGGGATATTTTCCCTGCCTTTAACTTCCCATTTAACTCCGGCAATCCAGCGTGTCAGACCAATGGTGACATGTGCCCAGATTTTTACCAGAGCATGTCTTTTTCTGAAAGGAGCCAATGGCAAACCAATCAACATGAATGACGACCAGCCAACTGTCCATACAGTCAGGGCCAGATAAAGTAGAATTGTTCTTAAACTATATACGACAGCGGACATTTAATACCTTTTTCTATGTTGTCATGCTGATTGTCAGACGGGTTAGGTTAGGGGTAGGGTTAATAAGTGGTCTGCAAACTCAGCCAGTGATTCAAAAACCGGTACATCATCCAGTTCTTCCCCTTTTGCCAGAGTTCTCTTTCCTTTGCCGGTTTTAACCAGAACTGGCTGGCAATGTTTTCTTTCAGCACACTGAAGGTCCTTTAATGAATCTCCCACAAACCACGCACCGCTGGCAGACAGGTTAAGATCAAGTTCTATCTGTTCCACCAGGCCGGTTTCAGGTTTTCTGCACTGGCAGCCTTCATCGGGTGTGTGAGGACAGTATTTAATGCAAGCTATATGCCCACCCTGTGCCTGAACCAGACGGTTCATTTTATCGTGCATGGCAAATAATTCTGATAGTGGGTAATACCCTCTACCAATTCCAGACTGATTGGTTGCAACGGCGATGGTGAAACCGGCTTTACTCATTCTGGCAATAGCTTCGATACTGCCAGGCACCGGAATCCATTCATCAACACTTCGAATGTAATCGTCGGAGTCTTCGTTAATCACTCCGTCGCGATCAAGAATAATAAGTCTGGTCATGGGGTAAGTAGCTCTACCAATCCTGCTGGGCGTTTATAATACCTAAAAAAAGAGCGGCTGTTGCCGCTCTTTTGCTGTTCATCAGGACTTCTGTAACAACGAAATATCGGCAACGTGCAGGAACAGGCTACGAAGTTGCTTCAACAGAGCGTAACGGTTCAGACGAACCGCTTCATCTTCTGCATTGACCAGAACCTTGTCGAAAAAGTTATCAACAACATCCTTCAGTGGTGCCAGACTTTCCATTGCCTGACTGTACTGACGCTGTTCCAGCGCAGGCTGAACTTCTTCTTTCTTGTCTGCCAGAGCGGTAGCCAGAGTCTTCTCGGCTTCTTCGCTCATCAGGCCGGCATCTACGGAATCCGGAATCACCAGATCGCCCGCTTTGGCCATGATGTTGGAAACACGCTTGTTGGCAGCAGACAGAGCGTCAGCTTCAGCCAGCTGACTAAAGGCATGAACGGCTTTAACACGCTGGTTGAAGTCGAACGGCTGGGAAGGTTTCAGAGCCATAACGGACAGGAACACTTCCGCAGGAATGTTTTCGTCCTGATACCAGGCACGGAAACGTTCCAGCATGAATTTAACTACGGTGTCGGTCAGACCTTCACCGGCAGGCAGCTCAACCCCCTGAGCCTTGTAACCTTCGATGGAGTGATTGATCAGATCACGCAGATCCAGATCCAGCTTTTTCTCAACGATGATACGCAGAACGCCCAGAGTCGCACGACGGAGTGCAAACGGGTCTTTGCTACCTGAAGGTGGCTGCTTTATGCCGAAGATACCGGCGATGGTATCGATCTTGTCGGCAATCGCTACAGCGCAACCGGTCAGGTTGGAAGGCAGCTCGTCGCCTGAAAAGCGAGGCATGTACTGTTCGTTCAGTGCTGCGCAGACTTCTTCCGCTTCACCTTCAAAGGCACCGTAGTACTGACCCATAATGCCCTGCAGTTCCGGGAATTCCAGAACCATTTCAGAGTTCAGGTCAGACTTGCACAGTTCACCGGCACGCTTGGCCAGATCAGCCTGTCCACCTTCCTGTTCAGCGATGAACGCTGCGAGGCGGGCAATACGATCGGTTTTGTCGTAAACAGAACCAAGCTGCTGCTGGAATACGACAGGTTTCAGGTTTTCACGGCGGGCTTCCAGCGTAGTCTTCTTATCGGTATCAAAGAAGAACTTGGCGTCAGCCAGACGAGGGCGGATAACCTTCTCGTTACCTTCCACAACCTGAGTCGGATCTTTACTTTCAATGTTGGAAACGGTGATGAAGTAAGGCATCAGCTTGCCTTCTGCATCCACCATGTGGAAGTATTTCTGATGCTCTTTCATGGAAGAGATCAGGGCTTCGGCAGGGACTTCCAGGAATTTTTTATCGAACTGACCGGACAGAGGTACCGGCCATTCGTTCAGAGCGGCTACTTCATCCAGCAGGTCTTCATCAATAACCGCATTACCGCCAGCGGCTGCCGCGACTTCATTGACTTTGGTTTTGATGGTGTCACGACGTGCTGCAAACTCGGCAACGACTTTACCCTCTTCCAGCAGCAGGTTTTGATAATCAGCCGCCGCCGTGATGGTCAGTTCTTTATTGGCATGGAAACGATGACCTTTTGTGGTGTTACCACTTTTAAGGCCAAGGATTTCGCAATCAACCACTTCAGAACCCATTAACATCACCAGCCAGTGAACCGGGCGAACAAATTCTGCACGGCTTGCACCCCAGCGCATACGCTTAGGAATTGGCAACGCGTTAAGGGATTTTGAAACGATTTCAGGCAGCAGTTCGCTGGTCTGCAGACCTGGCTGAACAGCACGGAAAACCAGCCATGCACCTTTAGGTGTTTCCAGCTGTTCCAGTTGATCAACGGTAACACCGTTGGAACGGGCAAAACCTTCAGCGGCACGAGTCGGGTTACCGTCTGCATCGAATGCTGCTTTTACAGCAGGACCACGACGTTCCAGATTCTGATCCGGCTGAGCGGTTTCCAGACCTTTAACCAGCAGTGCCAGACGACGTGGTGCAGCGAAAGATTCAAAACCTTCGAAAGACAGCTGAGCGTCTTTCAGACCGTCGATGATGTCATTGGTAAACGCATCAGACAGTTTCTTGAGCGCTTTTGGCGGCAGTTCTTCAGTACCCAGCTCAACCAGGAAATCTTGTTTACTCATTACTTTTCCTCCTGAGCCAGTTGTTTCAGTGTTTCTTCTCTAATCTCGTCACTGGCCATCGGGAAGCCCAGCTTGTGACGAGCGTCGAAGTAAGCCTTGGCTACAGCGCGAGCCAGAGTACGAACACGCAGGATGTAACGCTGGCGCTCGGTCACAGAAATTGCGTGACGGGCGTCCAGCAGGTTGAAGGTGTGAGATGCTTTCAGAACGTATTCGTAAGCAGGCAGAGGCAGACTCAGTTCAACCAGACGGGCGGACTCGCTTTCGAAGAAGTTGAACTGATGGAACAGTTCTTTGGTGTCGGCGTGTTCGAAGTTGAACGTGGACATTTCCACTTCCTGCTGCAGGAACACATCACCGTAAGTGACAACACCCTGAGGGCCTTCTGTCCAGACCAGATCGTAAACGTTATCCACATCCTGAATGTACATGGCCAAACGTTCCAGACCGTAGGTGATTTCGCCGGTTACCGGGAAGCACTCAATGCCACCGACTTGCTGGAAGTAAGTGAACTGGGTCACTTCCATGCCGTTCATCCAGACTTCCCAGCCCAGACCCCAGGCGCCCAGAGTCGGGGATTCCCAGTTGTCTTCGACAAAACGAATATCGTGAACCAGAGGGTCAATGCCCAGCTCACGCAAAGAGTCCAGATACAACTCCTGAATATTGGCCGGAGAAGGCTTCATGACGACCTGGAACTGATAGTAGTGCTGCAGGCGGTTCGGGTTTTCACCATAGCGGCCGTCAGTCGGGCGGCGGCTTGGTTGAACGTAAGCGGCATTCCAGTTTTCCGGGCCGATGGCACGCAGGAAAGTCGCCGGGTGGAAGGTGCCTGCCCCCACTTCCATATCCAGTGGTTGCTGAATGACGCAACCCTGTTTGGCCCAGAATTGCTGCAGGGCAAGGATTAGGCCCTGGAATGTTTTGATGTCAGGCGTGCTTTGAGCAGTCACTTTACTACCTCATGGAGGCTTGAATACGGTGTATTGTCCCTGGATGCCCTGTTCGAAATTGCGAAATATTCAGTGTGAAAACACTGGAGGGCATGATTCCGGTGAGCCGGAAAGTGGGGATGAATTATCGCAAATAGGGGCGGATTATACCGGTTTATGCCGCAGAGTATAAGGTTGTGGATAAGATGTTAATTGATGTGGATAAGGTCATCGGGAGCTCTGCTTACCTTGAAGCAGAACCACTTAATCAATAGCTCGTCGTTCCCAGTTGCCTTTGGATTTTAGAATCTTTTTCTGGAGATCCTGAAGAATGATATCAGGGAATTTGTAAAAACCATCGAATTCTCCAGCCGCGTTTCTGCCGCTCTTTCGCCTGGATATATAGTCAAAGGCCTCATGCTTTGAATTAAAGGTTTTCAATCCACCTTTGCCAGGGTCAGTAAAAAAGTCCGTTTCGTAAGCAAAATTGTGAGGGTCATAGACAACATACTGGTAACGTCCGTTATCTAATTGTTGTCTGAAAACGCCATAAGCATAAGCACCCTGCCCGACAATAACCGAACTGGCTTTATTAAAATCGTGATTTTCAATTTCACTACGTGAAATGACTTTTGTGTCACTGCGATTATAGAGATGACCGTCACCTTCTTCCGTAGGAGAACCTTCTTCAGTACCAATAAGTGTGTAACCATTGTAGGCATCAGCAAAAGGTGGTGACTTGTAACGGTCAGTATCGCCTAACAGACTTTGAAGAATGATCGTTCCAAACCCGTAGCGCTTTCTGCACAAAGCCTGTCTGATGCGTTTACGCTGTTGTGGACTCTGAATATCAATCTGGTCTTCAATCGCATCAACCAGTATTGGAAATGGAACTTTAACGCCTGTTGCCATGAATATAGCCACCTGAAGCGAGTTAAAGCCGCAGGCCCAAGCTTCTATGTTTCCACCACTCCCGGCTTGAAGGTCCTTATAGGGCATGGTGTTATCAACCACTTTGTTTTTCAGGTAGGCAAAGGCTCTTTTAGCTCCAACTTCCGAATAGCCCGGGTATCCACCTCCACCGAGGTCTTCACCATCAAACGAACCCGCTCTGACCAGTTTGTGCTGATTGGTTGTCATGTCTTTCACAACAAGAATCTCATCACCGGGTAAATAGTCCCGGCTTGATCGTGGTTGCAGCTGTACCCTGAATTTTTTGATGACCTTATGATGACTGTTCGAATAGGCAATTCGCTCAAAATCGTTTAATTCTGTTTGTTGAATACTCATTGGAATATTTTGCAACCAGCTGGCATCTGCTCTTCTGAAGCCAAGATAAGCTTTTCTAAGATAACGAAGAGAAGACTCGGAACGACTGTTTAAGTCGTTCGCCACTTCATCAGAGATAAAACGTACTCTGTTGGTGTCAGCTTCATCCAGCTTAAATCCCCCTCTGCGATTTGTATCCGTTGGAATACCTGCTCCTTGTCTTTCCTGTTCCAGTGTAAATTCTCCACGAGTGTGGCTGGATGTGGATGAAGTCCCTGATGAGTGAGGTGGTCGAGAATCTGGCTTTGGAGCAATCATGGAACGAAGAGGAACCGCAAACTGCCGGTAATCAACAGCCGGTGTAGGAGCCCCTGTTTCATGTAAGGTTGCTTCGCAGGTGAGCAGGCGTTTTTCAGCGGAAGTTGCCTCATCAAACAAAGCCTGCTTTTTAACGCCTTTGTACTGATTATCCACTTGCTCCAGTTTATTGATCAGCTTGCGTTTTATCTCGTTGTACTTCTGTGGGTCCGCTTTTAAGCGTTCGTCGGGCGGAACCACACTGATCAGGGTTCCTTTATCGTTGTATGAAATGGAAAAGCCGAGGTCGGCGGGGATGATGCCTGCCGGGTTTTCATCCAGTTTTTTTAATGCGGGGAGATGTTTGATCAGGTTCGCCTGTGTCTGTAGCACACAGGTTGTGCGGAGCTGTTGTACATAGTTCGCTTTTGCCACCGCTTTAGCATTGATAGTGGGTGCGGGTGCGGAATTGGGATTGGAAGTGGAAGGGTGAATATTACGGGCTTTTAATGGTGTCTTCTTGAAATCTTGCTCTCTTCTCAGGGGTTGAGGCTGAGCTTCAAATGTCCTTCTTCTTTTTTTGTCGTAGTGATTTTCCTGTGAATAGGGGCGATATTCTGATGAATAAGGTGTGCTGCCTGATGGCGGCTTATGATCAATGGGCATGTTGTAAGCCGCCTGATTGGAGATTTGGTGGTTTTTTCTAAGCTATGTAGATTTATCGGTTAGGCGAAAATTAAAATTAGATTCCACGAGGTTGAAGAGAAAAGGCTGGAGGGCGGCAGCAGCATAAGACTGCTGCCGATAAACGTCAGTAGCGCCAGAACACCGGAGTGAACAACACCAGAAGGGTAAATATTTCCAGCCGTCCCAACAGCATGGCAAAGGTCAGAATCCATTTGGCAGCATCGGGCAGGGTCTGATAGTTCGAATACGCATCACCGAGTGCCGGGCCCAGATTGTTCAGACAGGAAGCAACGGTAGTAAAGGCGGTGACAATATCCAGCCCCGTTGCCATCAACAGCAAAAACATCACGACCAGCAGGAAAACATAAGTGGCAAAGAATCCCCACACGGCTTCACCGACTCGGCTATTAACAGGTTGGCCGCCCAGTTTGATAGTAAGAATCGCATTGGGGTGAACCAGACGATACAGTTCCCGTACACCCTGTTTAAAAATCAGCATAATTCGAACCACTTTCATACCGCCTGCTGTTGAGCCGGCACACCCCCCCACAAAGCTGGTAATGAACAGCAACAGTGGTAAAAAGGTGGGCCAGACAGAAAAGCCGGTGGTTGAATACCCTGTTGTTGTGGCAATGGAAACCACTTCAAACAGCCCGTACTCGAAAGAGGTCCAGAAGCCATAAGTGTTGGAGGCGTAGAGTGTAAACACTGTGATTAAGGCGACCGTGGAAAGTATCAGTACATAGCCTTTTACTTCAGAGTCTTTGAAATAATGCGAAGCCGTTTTGTTTCTCCATGCGAAAAAATGCAGCGCAAAGTTAATGCCCGCAAAGAACATAAAGAATGTGGTCATCGCATTGATCAGAGGCGATTGAAAATACCCGATACTGGCATCGTGTGTGGAAAAGCCGCCAATGGCAATGGTCGAGAAACTATGACTTATCGCGTCAAACCAGTCCATACCGGCGAGTTTGTACCCAATGGCACAAGTCACTGTTAGAGCAACATAGAGTGTCCAGAGCGCCTTGGCGGTTTCCTTGATTCTTGGCGTCAGCTTTGAGTCTTTAACAGGGCCTGGCGTTTCAGTGCGATACAGCTGCATGCCGCCAATACCCAGCATAGGCATAATAGCGACCGCCAGAACAATGATGCCCATCCCGCCAAACCATTGAATCTGCTGACGGTAAAACAGAATTGAACGAGGCATGTCGTCCAGCCCGGTCAGAATCGTCGCCCCGGTTGTGGTCAGTCCTGACATTGATTCAAAAATGGCATCGGTTATTGATAATGAGGGTGCATCCATCATCAGAAAAGGCAAAGAACCCACCAGTCCAAGTACCAGCCAGAACAGGACCGTGATAACAAAACCGTCCCGGGTTTTCATATTCCCCCGAACCTTGCGGTACGGCAGCCACATCGACATACCGCCCAGCAGGGTCAGAAAAAACGTGTAGATAAAAAGAGAAATCTCGGCCTCGCCGTAAATCAACCCGACAATCATGGGCGGAATATTCGACAGACTGAATACCATTAATAGGAAGCCCAGAACGGGCATGACGACTGAAAGTTGCATACAACCCCTGTTTTTAATTGTCTTGCTGCCTTGCAAGGGTCTGACAGGAACTCGTTACCATTATTCCTTGTTGTCAGACCCGCAGGGCATTGAATATTTCAATGCCCTAATCGGCGCAATCTATGCGCCGGTATTTTGTTGTAATAAGTATTAATGTCCTATATGGATAATCCGCATATAGCATTCTTGTTTTGGCTCAAATCAAAAGAATCCAAGACCAACCTGAAACAGTCGCTCTACTTCATGGATACGCTTCTTGTTGGTCAAAAACAGAATGATATGGTCGCCAGACTCAATACGTGTCGTGTCGTGTGCAATCAACACTTCATCGTTACGGACAATCGCTCCAATCGTTGTTCCCGGAGGCAGCTCAACTTCCTGGACAGTGCGACCTACCACCTTTGAGGAACTTTCATCGCCATGGGCAATGGCTTCCATGGCTTCGGCAGCTCCACGACGCAAAGAATGTACATTGACCACATCGCCTTTTCGGACATGTTTCAGCAGGCTACCAATAGTGGCAAGCTGAGGAGAGAGTGCAATATCAATTTCCCCGCCCTGAACCAGATCGACGTAAGCAGGGTTGTTAATAAGCGCCATCACCTTGCGGGCACCAAGACGTTTGGCGAGCATTGCAGCCATTACGTTAGCTTCGTCGTCATTGGTCAATGCACAGAAAACATCGGTTTCCTCAATATTTTCAGCAATCAGCAATTCTTTGTCGGAAGCGTTACCGTTAAACACCATGGCTTTGGTCAGGGTTTCTGAGAGGAACTGGCAACGAGACATGCTGCGTTCAATGATTTTAACCTTGAAGTCATTCTCGGCCGACTGCGCCAGCCGCAAACCGATATTACCACCACCGGCAATGATGATGCGTTTATAGTCATCATCCAAACGTTGCATCTCACTCATTACATCGCGAATGTGGCGGCGGTCAGCAATAAAAAAGACTTCATCGTCGGCTTCCAGAACAGTGGTTCCCTTGGGCATAATCGCCTGACCACGACGAAAGATGGCAGCGACACGGCTTTCGACGTTAGGCATATGCTCTTTCAGATAACGCAGCTCTTGGCCTACCAGAGGACCACCGTAATAGGCTTTCATGGCAACCAACTGTGCACGACCTCCGGCAAAGTCCAGAACCTGCAACGCGCCCGGACGCTCTAGCAAGCGCCTTATATAGTTGGTAACGACTTGCTCAGGGCTGATCAGTACATCCACAGGAAGGGCATCGTCGCCAAACAGGTTGTCCCTGCTCAGGTAGGCTGCCTGACGGATTCGGGCAATTTTGGACGGTGTGTGAAACATGGTGTAGGCAATCTGGCATGCGACCATATTAACCTCATCACTGTTCGTGACAGCAACCAGCATATCCGCTTCATCGGCCCCGGCCTGCTTGAGCACGGAAGGGAAAGAGGCCATTCCCTGAATGGTGCGAATATCAATTCTGTCCTGCAGTTCCCGGAGTCGTTCAGCATTGGTATCGACTACGGTAATGTCGTTTTCCTCGCTGGCAAGATTCTCAGCGAGAGTACCTCCGACCTGACCTGCCCCAAGAATGATAATCTTCATGAATCAGTATCCTTGACTGCCTATGCCTGTTTCTGTATCAGGCTGTAAAAGAATCCATCCCCGCTACCGGGGAAAATCTGTCGTCCAAACCCTGTGTCATGGCCCCAGCTGGCTTCAATCGGTTGCAGGGAAGCATCGTGATGATTATTCAGAAAAGCTTCAACCTGTTTGCTGTTTTCCGCAGGCATGACTGAACAGGTAGCGTATAACAGAGTGCCGCCCGGTTTAAGCAGTGTCCACATCGTATTGAAAATACGTTGCTGCAGATCTGCCAGAGCATCAATGTCTTCTGGTTGACGCAGAAGTTTTATATCCGGGTGACGACGTATAACGCCGGTGGCAGAACAGGGAGCGTCCAGCAGGATATGATCATAGAGTTGTTTGTCCCACCATTGTTCAGGCAGGGTGCCATCGCCCTGCATAAGACGAGCGTTTAAACCTATGCGGTCGAGATTTTCCTGAACCCTTGCCAGACGCTTTTCATCCACATCCAGAGCATCCAGTTCAATACCGTCGTTCAGTTCGAGCAGGTGGCAGGTTTTGCCACCCGGCGCGCAACAGGCATCCAGAACCCTGTCGCCGGGTTTTGTCTCGATCAGAACACCTGCCAGCTGTGCAGATTCATCCTGAACACTGACCCAGCCCTCGGAAAAGCCGGGAAGCAGATCCACAGAAACCGGTTTTGCCAGGGTGATAGCCTGAGGAGCAACAGACGATGGCGATGCCTGAATACAGTGGTCCAGCAGTTTTTTCAGGTAACGGTCACGGGATAGATGCTTTTCATTGACCCGAATAGTCATGGGAGGCTGTTTATTATTTGCTGTGAGAATGGTTTCCCAATGTTCAGGCCAGCCTTTTTTCAGCTTTCCGATTAACCATGCAGGATGAGCAGTGGCACAGGTTTCATCGAAACTTTCGCTGTTTGGCACATCCATGCTGTTCAGTTCATCGGTGTTGCGCTGGGCGTTGCGTAAAACACCGTTTACCAATCCCCTCGCCCAGGCTTTACCCATACTGCGGGTCACCTGAACGGTTTCACCGATGGCGGCATGGGCTGGAATGCGGGTGTAAAACAACTGGTATAAACCCACCAGAATCAGGCTGTGAACCACCTGTTCTTTCTTTTTCAGCGGTTTGTCCACCAATTTGTTCAGCCAGGCGCTGAGACGGAAGTAGTAGCGCAGGGTGCCGTAACTGAGTTCTGCCAACAAAGGCTGATCCTTTTTGGGCAGAGTTTCCTGCAGGTCAGGCAACACCTGACTCAAGGATTCACCGGAAACTACACGGGTGACAGCCGTAGCAGCTGCCAGCCTTACTGAAGATTGTCTGGCCATTAGTTGAACCGTTTTCCGACAGTAAACAGCTCTTTCTTGCTGTTTAGCAGATCACTGACAGCCATGGCTTTACTGCCGGGAAGCTGTACTTTGGTCACTCGAAGGATACCCTGTTGGCAGGCAATATCCAGCCCTTCCTTATCGGCTTTGAGAAGTGCTCCCGGTTCTTTGTCAGAATGACTCTGCACATCCTCACGGGCTACCGCAGCTTCCCAGACCCTGATCGTCAGGCCATCAAATTCGGCGGTTGCAACCGGCCAGGGATTAAAGGCGCGAACCAAATTGTGGAGTTCACCGGCTGTTTTGCTCCAGTCGATTTGTGCTTCTTCCTTGCTCATCTTGTGGGCGTAGCAGGCCAGGTTGTCGTCCTGCTTTTCTGGTTCCAGAGTGCCTTCTGCAATCGCATGAACGGCTTCAACCAGTGCCGGTTGGCCCACTTCAATAAGGCGATCATGCAGATCTGAAGAAGTATCAGTGGTGTTGATCGGACAATAAGCTTTGATCAGCATATTACCGGTATCAAGGCCTGCATCCATTTGCATAATGGTCACACCGGACTCTTCATCGCCTGCGGCAATGGCACGTTGAATCGGCGCGGCACCGCGCCAGCGAGGCAGGATGGAACCATGAACGTTGATACAACCGTGCTTTGGGGTATCCAGAACGACTTGCGGCAAAATCAGACCATACGCCACAACAATCATCAGATCGGCACCCAGGTCAGCCAGTTCTTGCTGGACAGTTTCATCACGCAGGGTTTTAGGCTGATAAACAGGGATGCTGTGCTGCAAGGCCAGCTCTTTTACCGGGCTTGGTTTCAGTTTGCGGCCACGACCCGCCGGACGATCAGGCTGAGTGTAGACAGCAATGACTTCATGATGCGTATCGAGCACTGCTTGCAGATGCGCACTGGCAAAATCCGGCGTACCGGCAAAGACGATTTTCAGGCTTTTCATTTCGATATTCGGGACTTATACCAATTCCCTCTTCTAAACATGAATTGCGCAGCCATTTCAAACCACTGGCTCTGCGTCAGAACTCCACGCAATAGCCAGCTATTACTTGTCGTTCTTCCTTGCCCAGCGATTTGAAATGGCTTGCTCATGGTCATATTTAGAAAACGGAATTGGTATTATGAATGGCTCCGCAGTAGCGGAAAGAGTAGAGATGACGGTGAATGATAAGGAAACTGTCGGAGAGAGTAAAATTGTGACGCCTGTTTATTCAGGCGTCGGGCTGATAGCTGTCAGGCAGTTGTCAGGCGCTTGTGCTTAACCATCTTCTTGCGAATACGATCTTGCTTCAGCTTGGAAAGGTAATCGACAAACAGTTTGCCATTCAGATGGTCAATTTCATGTTGAACACATACGGACGCCAGACCATCGAAATCCATAGAGTATTCTTTGCCATCGCGATCCAGAGCAGTCAGACGTACAGACGCAGGACGATCTAATAGTTCAAAAACGCCTGGCACCGACAGACAGCCTTCCGAAATATCAGTCAGCTCTTCAGTCAGTGACTCAAACGTCGGGTTGATCAGAACCAGTGGCTCACTGTTGTCCCCGGAGAAATCCATTACCACAATACGCTGGTGGATATCGACCTGGGTAGCTGCCAGACCAACACCTTTGGCGTCATACATAGTTTCCAGCATGTCATCAACGATTTTGCGAATATCGTCGTTTACTTCGGAAACAGGCTTGGCAATGGTGCGCAGCCTTTCGTCAGGGTATTCCAGAATATCGAGCAGTGCCATGAGGATCTCTGATTAAAGATTTTGATTAGAAGCTAATTTTAAATATCTTTTTGGTATATAGGTAGTTTTAAGTACATTAGTACTTCCCTCGGGGTCTGAGAAAGTCTGATAGCAGGAAACTGTGATCAGGTTGGGGTTATCGGATAGCAGGCCAGTCTTTGGCCGACTGCCACAGACTCGCAATACTGCACTGCCCGGTATCACCCGCATGAGAAATCATAAGGTGAACCAGTTTTTCAACGGCATTATCGACATAGCCTTTTTTCTTAAGCACTGATGCCATAGCGGGGACAGCCTGTTTGGAAATAAAAGTAGACTGCTTTTTGGGATCAAACGAGCTGTTTTGACGGTACGAAGGTGTGTTGTGTACCCAGCGGATAAACTCCAGCTTTCGGCCCTGAAAATCTTTCAACGCCCTGATAATCGCAGTATTAATAACCCTGTTGGAGTAACCCTTCGCCTGTAATTCAATGAGTGCCCAGCGGCACAGGTTTTGCTTTACTCTTGTCTGATGAGCCGGTGTGTTTTCAGACAAAACGACCGTTGTTGTTATGTTCATTAGTTGTCAGTAATAGCAAGGATGATTCTAACCCTATCGGCGGTAAAAACAGACCTTGTACCCAATGAAGTTCTGCTGTCAGGAAAACCGTTGAATATTCAGAAAGAAGTGCTCTGGTCGAAACTTTAGATAACATTCATTGCTCGTTCTGAGTGCGAATTGGTACACTGCTGGCAATGATAAAAATAATAATTCAGGGATTTTTCCGCCATGAGAAACTTCATTCTTGGGGTTTTATTAACGTGTATTACAGCATCAGGCTTTGCTATTGACAGCCCGATCAAATCCGATTCCCCAAGAGAATATGTGGTGACTCAGGGCGATACCCTCTGGGATATATCCAACCGGTTTCTGAAAAGCCCCTGGTTGTGGCCGGAGATATGGCACGCAAATTCACAGATCCATAACCCGCATTTGATTTTTCCCGGTGATGTTATCAGCCTTGTCTACATCGATGGACGTCCACGGCTCACTATTGTTCGACGCGGTGAGAGTGGCCGGACGATAAAGCTGAGCCCTAAAATACGAACGCTTCCGGCAGAATCAGCCATTCCTGCCATTCCGCTTCAGGCAATCGACTCATTTCTGAGAGACAGCCGGATATTCAACAATATGCAGGAGCTTGAGTCTGCACCTTATATATTCGCTACCAAGCAGCAGAAAATTATTGCCGGTGACGGAGACAAAGTTTATGCAAGAGGGCGGGTGAATACCCTGCAGGGAAGAACACTTGGTGTTTATCGCTCTGGTGACGTGATTTCCGATCCGACCAGTGGTGAGCTGTTAGGTGTTGTTGCTATGGATATAGCCAATGCAGCCATGTTGAAAACCGCCAGCGATATTGCAACGCTCAGAGTGCTTAACAGCAATAGAGAAGTCCGTGCCGGTGACCGGGTGTTGCCAGCAGATACTTTCTCCCAGGCCACCACTTTCTTTCCCCGGGCTCCGGATGCTCCTGTTGAAGGTTCGGTGGTGTCCGTAGTGGATGGCGTTGACAGGGTTGGACGTTATAGCACGGTGATCATTAACAAAGGTCTGCGCGAAGGATTAAAACAGGGTGATATTCTGACCGTACACAAAAGCCTTCTGGTTAAAGATCCGCTTTCCGGACAGAACATTAAGCTGCCTCCGGAAAGGGTGGGAATGATTATGGTTTATCGCCCGTTCGAAAAATTGAGCTATGGTATTGTGCTGTCGGCTAATGAAGACATTACGATTGGGGATAACATAAAGAGTCCTGAATGACCCTTGAACTGACCAGACCGAATACTGAACAAGAAGCTTTACACCAGCAGGAATGGCAGGAGCTACGGCAATGGCTTTTACTGTCGTTCATTTCCGGGCTGGGTGCGGTTCGTTACCGGGCACTTCTTAAAGAGTTTGGCCATCCTGAAAGCATCCTTAATGCTACCTATGATCAGCTTCGGGCCGGTTTACCCGATAAACTGGCTCGATGCATTGCCGGAAAACCTGAAACGTCTGACATCAGCGAACGAATTGAGCACACACGTAACTGGCTTGAATCCAGTGAAGCTCACCATATCATTCCTTTAAGCAGTCCGGCCTATCCGGTTCGGCTGAAAGAAATCTCTGATGCGCCGCCGCTGATTTATGTGATTGGTAATCCCAAGTTGCTGTCAGAACCTCAACTGGCCATTGTCGGGAGTCGTCGCCCTACCCCACAGGGACGACGGCTGGCTCATGATCTGGCTCTGGAGCTTGGGAAAAGCGGTCTGGTGATTACCAGTGGACTGGCGCTGGGCATCGATGCGGCAGCCCATCAAGGGGTGCTCAGCAGTTATGGCAGCACGGTTGCGGTGCTGGGTACAGGTGTTGACCAGATCTATCCACGTAACCATCAGAGCCTTTATTCCCTTATTGCCCAGCAGGGAGCCATTGTCAGTGAGTTCCCGCTGGGCACTTCTGCCAGCCCCGGACACTTTCCAAGACGAAATCGCATTATCAGTGGTTTGTCCTTGGGCGTTCTGGTGGTAGAGGCCGAGCAGAAAAGCGGGTCGTTAATCTCTGCACGACTGGCTGCGGAACAGGGACGTGACGTATTTGCAGTGCCCGGATCTGTTTTGAACCCACTCTCCAAAGGTTGTCACCAGTTATTGCGTGAAGGCGCTGTTCTGGTTGAAAGCCACGAAGATGTCCTTCTGGAGCTTCAGCCTCAGCTTGAACCCATGCTGGATGAAACTGATCCGGAACCTGAAATAGTCAGCGATGCCATTAACAGCCAGCACCTGCATGTACTGGATTGTATGGGGTTCGATGTTGCCAGTATGGATCTCCTCAGTCAGGTGTCTGGTCTGCCTTGTGCCGAGCTGTCAGTGGTGCTTACCGAGCTGGAAATGGAAGGGCTGGTGCAGTCTGTTCCCGGTGGTTTTGTCAGGGTGCGCTGAAACCGTCTTATCGATTTATTCTCTTTAGTAATCGTTATTTGGACATTGGTACGGTCCGCACTGGCTAAATAACAGGACATTAAATGTATCAATCAACTGCTGTACGCTCATTTCGATGATGCCGGTATTGGCGGGGCTTCTCTCAGAAGTAGACGCGGGGCTTGGAATATCTGAAGGAATTGCGCCTTTGCCTAAGTCCATTATCTCCGGTTCGGTTTGATTAAGCTTATGGCGTATTAGCTCCTCTGTCAGGCCATAAGCGACTCCGTAGTCAGGGGATTCGGGATTATTCGTCATAAATTCAAATATTACGCTATTTCCTGAGGAAAGAGACTGTATATGTTGATTAATGGTAAAGCGATTTTTAGCCGCAGCGGACTGACCTTTAGGGTCACGAATATAAACAATATCTTTTTCTTCGTCATAGCCAATCAGACTATAGGCATGCAGGGACCTGATATTCATGAACGGCCTTAACCCCAGGGGAGCTGCTACTAAAGGCCTGAACTTCAGGGGAGTTGACAACAATGGGAGAATTGAAAAAATCACTGCTTTTTCTTCATCAACAAAAGAGTTGAGTAGCTCCTTAAACTGCTCCCGAGTCTTAAATTGCGGGTTGATTAAGAGGTGGGTGGGGGAGTTCATGAGTGCCTCAGATGCTGATAATGTGTTTACTCCAGCCAGATCTGAATATTGATGATACTTAAATTGTGCCTTGCCATTTCGTTTATTCGCATTGAGGTGTTTTTTCGACAGATGGGCGTAAGCAGCTTCCAGCATGGCCAGCCACTTGCCGCCATCGCGTGTTTTGGCAAAGAGTGAGTAGCGCTCAACTTCGCTGAATTGAATCGAAACTCCCTTACGAAAACCCGGAAAAACAATGGTAAATGTCTGTTCATCAATAGTCATATGGAAGTAATTGAATATCAGCCTTTTTCCGGTTTCAGAGCTGGCTATTGAGGCCAGCAAGGCGATCAGGACACAATCTGGAAAATGATTCTGCAGGAGATTATCCGGGATAACACTGGTCAGGCCATGAGGAAAAAGCCGTTTATAGGCCTCGGCAAAGGGTTGCCGTTCAGGCTGTGCAAGCCAGGCATTCCAGAACGCGTTATCCTGTTCGTAATGGTACTTTGCGACGAGTCCCGACAGTTCAGCCAGCTCGATACTCTCTCTGCTTAATGAGGCTGTGACAGGATTTTGCCATGACTCAAAATTAACAAGGTAAAGCCTGATGGTTTGGTAAAGGTCCTTGTTCAGGTACGGGGCATGGTAACCCTCAATCAGCTCATCGTAGGAGAGCAGGTCGTCAAAGTTTTTATCTATTGCGCCTGTCAGTTCTGGAAAATAGCGGTATGCCACCGGGTAGCCGGGTGAGAATTCCGCGCCAAAAATCTGGATAGAAAAAAAGAACAGACCGGCCAGTAATAGAGTGTATAAACGACCCATAATATTTTACCTCCTTTTAAAAAAACTGCACCTTTGGTATGAGGCAACACCCACTCCCACTGGTGTGATCAGGGGCTGTGACAAGCCCCATCAACCATTTAGGTGACAGGAAGTTCCAAAAGTTCATATATTGGTTAGTGAACTGGACACCTCTGTTAGGCGAAGCAGTGTTCAACATAGTCATAAAGACCTGTTAGAATCCGAATCTTGCTGATCAATCCAAATGGAAGTGTTATGAATAAGCCATTCGTTGATATTTTAATGGGGTCTGCCAGTATGGATCTGCTCAGCCAGGTGTCAGGTCTGCCTTGTGCCGAGTTGTCAGTGGTGCTCACCGAGCTGGAAATGGAAGGGCTGGTGCAGTCTGTTCCCGGTGGTTTTGTCAGGGTGCGCTGAAACAGTCTTATCGATTTATTCTCTTTAGTTATCGTTATTTGGACATTGGTACGGTCCGCACTGGCTAAAGTACAGGACATTAAATGTATCAATCAACTGCTGTACGCTCATTTCGATGATGCCGGTATTGGCGGGGCTTCTCTCAGAAGTAGGCCTAAGTTCAAAAACATCTGAAGGGATTCTGCCCTTGGTTACTTCCAGAATCCCTGGGAAAGTTTGATTAAGTAAAAAGTTTATTTTCGACACTGTCAGGTCCATACTAAATCCGTAGTCAGGGGATTCGGGATTACTCGCCATGTATTCAAATATTACGCTATTTCCTGAGGAAAGAGACTGGATGTGCTGATTAATGGTAAAGCGGTTTTCAACCGCAGCAGACTGACCATGAGGGTCGCGAATATAAACAATATCTTTTTCTTTGTCATAGCCAATCAGGCTGTAGGCATGACCGGATTCGATTTCGCTGAATGACCTTAACCCCAGATGTGCTGAAAATAATGGGTTAATAATAACACCCGCTGCTTTTTCATCATCAACAAAAGAGTTGAGTAGCTCCTTAAACCGCTCCTGAGTCTCAAGTTGCGGGTTGATGAAGTCGGAGGGGGAGTTCATGAGTGTCTTAGAGACTGTTGACGGGTCTATTGTAGCCAGATCTGAATATCCATGATACTTAAATTGCAACTTGCCATTTCGTTTATTCGCATTAATGTATTTTTTCGATAGATAGCCGTAACTGGCTTCCAGCATGGCCAGCCATTTGCCACCATCGCGTGTTTTGGCAAAGTGTGAGTAGCGCTCAACTTCGCTGAATTGAATGAAGGCCTCTGTACGAAAACCGGGAAAAAAAATGGCAAATGTCTGTTCATCAACGGTATAGAAGTAATTGAAGATTAGCCTTTTTCCGGTTTCAGAGCTGGCTATTGAGGCCAGCGAGGCAATCAGGACACAATCTGGAAAATATGTCTGCAGGAGATTATCCGGGGTAACACTGGTCAGGCCATGAGGAAAAAGCCGTCTATAGGCCTCGGCAAAGGGTTGCCGTTCAGGCTGTGCAAGCCAGGCATCCCAGAACGCGTTATCCTGTTCGTAATGGTACTTTGCGACGTGTCCCGACAGTTCAGCCAGCTCGATACTCTCTCTGCTTAATGAGGCTGTGACAGGATTTTGCCATGACTCAAAATTAACAAGGTAAAGCCTGATGGTCTGGTAAAGGTCCTTGTTCAGGTACGGGGCATGGTAACCCTCAATCAGCTCATCGTAGGAGAGCAGGCCGTCAAAGTTTTTATCTATTGCGCCTGTCAGTTCCGGGAAGTAGCGGTATGCCACCGGGTAGCCGGGTGAGAATTCCACGCCAAAAATCTGGATAGAAAAAAAGAACAGACCGGCCAGTAATAGAGTGTATAAACGACCCATAATATTTTACCTCCTTCTGAGTAACTCACTCCACAAGCCTTGTTGTCACTGGATTTATATTTTTGATAATAAAGTACAAGAAAGGGCTTATTGGAACGTTAGTTACTCATAGATGTTTGGCCGCGTTCGGCCTGGGGCGCTTTTTCTGAGTAACTCACTCCACAAGCCTTGTTGTCACTGGATTTATATTTTTGATAATAAAGTACAAGAAAGGGCTTATTGGAACGTTAGTTACTCATAGATGTTTGGCCGCGTTCGGCCTGGGGCGCTTTTTCTTTTAAAAAACGGTAGTGGCACAGTTCTGTGATTCTAGCCCTGTCTGCTAAAATACGACATTCGGCAACTTTGAAAAATGCGGTTTAAAAATGTGCCTTACGCAAGTCCTCTGTACAACATGTGGCAGTAACCAAGTTCGGCCTTTCGGATACAGCACTCATGATGTTCCACGATACTATTGCTGTAATGACAAATGTGAAATCAAAACCTTCATGCTTGAATATCGCTACAAGGCCTGTGAGCCTGGCGTTAAAGAAAAAATCATCGATATGGCAATAAATGGCAGCGGAATCAGGGATACAAGTAAAGTACTCGGAATAAGCAAGACAACAGTAATAAAGACTCTAAAAAAAAAGAAAGCGGTCTGGTAAAGGTCAACCCAAATATTCAAACTATTGATCTCAAGTCAGATGCAATTATTCATGTAGGGCTTGTCTGCCAAGAGGCTGAGCTAGATGAGCAGTGGTCGTATGTTCATGATAAATCGAACCAACGCTGGCTTTGGTATGCTGTTGATCACGCTACAAATACCGTGCTTGCTTATGTTTTCGGAAAACGGAAAGATGAAGTTTTTAAAGAACTCAAAACACTTCTGAAGCCATTTGGTATTAATAAATTTTACACCGATGATTGGGGAGCCTATGAGCGACACCTTGATGAAAACATGCATATTATTGGTAAAGCAAACACTCAGAAGATAGAGCGTAAAAACCTTAATTTTCGGACTTGGATTAAACGGTTGGCCAGAAAGACAATTTGTTTTTCAAAGCTCGAAAAGATGCACGATATTGTTATTGGATTATTGATTAATAAAGTTGAGTTTGGGGTCAATATTCACGCGATATAACAGTTCTGGCCCACTACCTAAAAAACTTCTGAGTAACTCACTCCACAAGCCTTGTTGTCACTGGATTTATATTTTTGCCGTGAAAATAACCAAATTCAGGACGCAAGTAGCCACCCCAAACAAAACAAGGAACAATCGTTTCAGAAATAAAATCAGGCTATTTGTTGAGCCTGAGCAAGTAGTCCGTATTCCTCCAGTTTATATAACCAGCGTGACGCATTTTTCCTGACCATCAGACCCTCATAATCAATGTCAGGATCGACATAAGGCTGTCGTCGCTTTAATGCGAAGCCTTGGGTCTAATTCCCCGCAGCTTGCTGCGAACTACTCAAGAGCTAACTTGATACCCCGGAGCTTGCTCCGGGGTAGTTCATGTGTGCCGAGCATGTTGCACAGCTTGGGGGTGAAAGTCCCCTGCCCAGCCAGATGAGGGCGAAGGGCTAGCGAAGCACAAGGTTTGTATCGCGAGGTGCAGACTGAAGGCAGTGTGGAGCAAAACTGCGAGCTGACGAATAGAAATCGGATATGAGGCTGTCTGCGTGAGGACGAGTCAGCATGTGATGACGAAGTCCCATACTCATCCGGACACTCGGACAGTAAATCCGGCAGTTGTGCAGGGAAGGCGGTGTAACTTACCTCGGGAGGTCTGTCTGGTGTCTGATATTTCAGACTGAGGTCATCGTAAGATGTCCTGATCGCCATACAGAAGTCAGCAGACGGCATAGTAGCTGGCGAAGTCAGTGAAGGCCTGAACGGTTAGAGCGGTGATTAGTTTCTGTTTCTCGATATATCGGACGCAGACAAAGGCCAGCAAACACTGGTGCTCATGCCAAGCGGTGACGGCGGAACCGAAAGCTGCAAGGTCATAAGAGCTGAGACTATATCGGCATTACAGGATTACAAAAGCCCGGCGGGTGGTGTGAGTCATATGTCTTGTATCACTGACCCTTCCATTGTCATGTTTGTGCTGATGGTAGACGCTTAACTAACCGAAACGCCCAGTACGGACCCGTACGCTGGGTGTTGTGGGAGGAGTGGAGCCGCGAGGCTCCACCCTATCCCGATTAGCGTATAAATGACACGAATAAGCTTGTGGGCTATCGCAATTAAACTTCGTTTATGCCCTTTACGAATGACCAGACTTTGATATTTACCCTTGAACTGGCTCTTGGTCTTGATGGCTGCATTAGCCACTTCACAAAGGATTGTCTTAATCATTTTATTTCCTTTGCGGGTTCGACCACTTTTGCGTTTGCCTGCACTTTCATTATTTCCAGGACAAAGTCCTGCCCATGAAGCAATCTCCTTCATGCCTCCGAACTGATCCATATCATCACCAATTTCTGCAATGAGTGTTGCAGCGCTCATCTCACTGACTCCGGGTAGAGTCTGGAGAAGCTGCCAAGCTTCTTTCCATGGATCAATAGCACTCAGGATAAGGCACTCCAGCTTCTGAAGCTGTTCACTAAGGAAGCTAATGTGTGCCCGAATCTCTTTCAATACGATCAGATGAGAGGGAGATAATTTCTCATCCATACTGGCCATCAGTTGTTTTTTGTCTGCCTTTAGTCGCCCATCCGCTTTCTTGATAATATCCTGCAGTGATTCACCATCAATCAAAGCATTAATCATACGCTGGCCAGACTTACCATTGATGTCGCTGATCAGGCCTCCAAGACGAATTCCGCTGTCATCGAGAGTTTTATGGAGCCGGTTCTTCTCAGTGGCTATTTGTTTAACAACAGTGTCTCGGCGTCGAGTCAGTAAGCGCAACTGCTCCTGATCAGGGTGTGGTACAAAGCTCGGACGAA
Source organism: Endozoicomonas montiporae CL-33 (assembly GCF_001583435.1). Taxonomy (NCBI): domain Bacteria; kingdom Pseudomonadati; phylum Pseudomonadota; class Gammaproteobacteria; order Oceanospirillales; family Endozoicomonadaceae; genus Endozoicomonas; species Endozoicomonas montiporae. The sequence continues at coordinate 29,401 of NZ_CP013251.1, forward strand.
CCAGACCACAATGAGCAAGCTGGGCTAGCCACTGACTGTCCAGTGTATCTGTTTTACGACCAGGTACATTTTTAACATGCCGGGCATTGACTACCCAGGGTGTCAAACCAAAGCCAATAATGGATGCATAAATGCTTTTCCAGTAAACCCCCGTGCTTTCCATCACCACAAGATCAATTTGGTGCTGCTGAAGGAACTGGCACATTAACTCGCGATCTTTGCGGAAAGTACCAAACTCACGGGTAAGCACCTGAGTATCACCCTCAGGCATTTCTTTGCGAACGGCAACCATGACCATCATTTTGTGGACATCAATGCCTGCACAGTTTTTCACAATCGTTTGCATCATCTATGCTCCAAACGTTCACGGAGGAACGGCAGAGCCTGACGGACTGAATCGGATCGCCATAATCTCACTTGGAGAAAAGGGCTGTTTGCCGTGCATTCAATGTTCCAGAGGTGGAACCTGATGGTGCCAGCTCTGAATCATGAGATAAGCGAGGGTGCGAACGATCCAGCCCAGGTCAATTTGAGTTCAGGGTCTAAAAGCCACTGCAAAAACATCGACCACTGTCAGGCTCTGCTTCAGTTGCATTGTGGCAGAACATTATTTTCATAGTGCGGGGTGGCCGGAGATGCGGTCATGACGATTTGATAATAAAGTACAAGAAAGGGCTTATTGGAACGTTAGTTACTCATAGATGTTTGGCCGCGTTCGGCCTGGGGCGCTTTTAAAAAACTGCAGCTTTGGTATTAGATGACAGGAAGTTCCAAAGAGTTCCTATATGGGTTAGTGAACTGGACACCTCTGTTAGGCGAAGCAGTGTTCAATATAGTCATAACGACCTGTTAGAATCCGAATCTTGCTGATCAATCCAAATGGAAGTGTTATGAATAAGCCATTCGTTGATATTTTAATGGGGTCTGCCAGTATGGATCTGCTCAGCCAGGTGTCAGGTCTGCCTTGTGCCGAGTTGTCAGTGGTGCTCACCGAGCTGGAAATGGAAGGTCTGGTGCAGTCTGTTCCCGGTGGTTTTGTCAGGGTGCGCTGATACTTTTTTATGGAGCGTTAAGGTGCTCTTGCCCCCCTATTCTTCATCTGCTTTATTCAGAATTTCTTTCAGAAGTGACGTTTTGATATTGTCCTTATAGATACGGATATCCTGCATGGCGGCTTCGATTTCGTCTTGACCAGATGATTCAGTCAGCTGCTGAAAGGTCTTGTTTATCTGCCTTAGCCAGGCGATATCCTGCCACTTTGGTGGAAGTTCATGAATAGTATTTTGTTCAATAGCCTCGTCGACCTTGGAGATAGCGAGCCATAATTCACTGCTTCCATCCATTGTTTGCTCGACTAAAGCTCTAAGAATCGGAGAAGCGTTGTAACGGGTAGTCAGTGAATTGGTAAATGTTGAGATAGTTGAAGGTTCTTTTAATATCCGTTTAAGTGCACTGGCTTTTTTCCCCGGAGAGAAATAACGGAAATAATCGTGCATGGTTTCAAGGCCGCTCTCTTTGGCAATGCGGGCAAACTCATCATTAACGAAGCGTTGTAAAATCATCCATTCGTGCAGCGGGAGCTTACCCATGGAAAGCACCCGAAATAAACTAAGTTCTCCTGTTGTTCCCACCACTGGCTGAGAGAAAAATGCCAGAGATTGAGCCAGAGGTTCTGGTGTTGGAAACACGTTAACCACCCTGATTTGAAAGCCGTGTTTATCCTGCTGGGCAGGTCTCAGGTCAAACTCTACCTCTCCGGATTTTTCAGACCAGAACTTAACATGGGTAATGTTCACTTTTCGCAGTGCATCAATAATTGCAGGGTCTTCAAAATCTTCTGCCTTCATTTTCATTATCAGAGTGAGCCTGTTTTTGTTTGTTGCTAAAGACAAAGTCTGAATAAACTGAAGGTTGGCAAACAGGGTGTGCATGTATGAGTAGTAGTAATTGCCAGAAACAAAAAAAGCGAGGGCTTTTTTTCTGTTGGTCTGCCCGGTTAATGCGAGCAGCTCGTCATCAGATAATACAGACAGGTGTTTAAGATAGTTTGAAGGCTTGTCAGGTTTATTCAGTAACAAACCTATCTTATGACTGCGAAGACCAAATTCCCTTGCAATACCTGCCTGCATAGGCTGCCCGGGATAAACAATTTTATGATGAATGGATTTTCCGTAATCAGTCATCGATTCAACATATCCGGAAAACAGGCTCCTGAAGCTGGTTTCAATATCCAGTCTTTCTTCTGAGAGTAGTTTTAGAGTCAGCTTCTGGTATTCTTCATCCAGACTTTTGACATCATACAGGTATTCGCTGTGATGCAGGGTTTCAAAAAAGGAGTAAGGTATCGTGTGTATCTCATTTTCAGGTATCAGTTTGTACAGAACATCATTAACCAGGGCAATGGTTTGACGACTGCTTTTTACCCAGCTCCTGGCAATGTCAGTATTGTGAATGTTTTCCTGCGATTCATCATCCATTAGCAGCAACATATCATCTGGACCAGAGGGAAAATCGAATATTCTCTTAACCGCTTCAGCCTCTTCAGCTTCGCCATACATGATTCTTTTAAAGGGAATGGGCTTTTTCCGGCCTTCGTTCACTACTTCCTGAAACCTGAATACAAAAGCGTAAATACCAAACCCGGTACCACCACTCAGACTCAGCAGAACCAGATTTTTACCCTGCGGTTTTTCAGGTTGCGTGGCAGTGTAAAGCATAATAGCTGTTTCCTGACCCGGCATGGTAAAAGGAATGCCCAGCAAACTATCCTCTGCGAGTGCAGTTCTGTGCAATAAAAGACAGAAAAGAAACAGAACAGGTGCCTTTGGAAAAAAGTTTTTAAATTGTGAGATCAAAAAAATCATCTTACAAAACCTTATTTTTATTGTTGTTTATAAAAATTCAAAAGTTGTATTCCAGACGTAAATAACCAGAATCACTATGCCACCTTTCAGACCCGTTGCGACTGAAGGCCAACTCTATAACCGCCTGTTCTGACATTGAGTAGCTTAAGCCAGCTTGAATCTCATAGCGGTTTTTATTAAGGCTTGTGCCTGTGGATGTAAACCAGGAGGGCTTGCTAGTGAAGGCATAAGCTGTTTTTACCTCATATGCTTTTGCTTTGAAGTCATGCCAGACAGAGCCTGAAAATTGCCATGTCAGCAAATGGCGACCTATTTTCTGAAAGGTTTCTGTAAGGATGCCCACACCGGATTCCATCAGTTTGTACTCATTGGATGCATAGTGGTAATTGAGCGAGCCGGTTTCGGTATAATTTGGTGTCGATAAAGTCTGATAATTCAAGCTGATATGAGGTGAAATAAACCAGTCTGAGTACTGAAGTTTCTTAGCCAGAAGCAATGATAACCCATGATGCCTGCTATCGAACTTGCTTTTGGCTGAATCAAGTGAGGCAACTTCATAAAATCGCTGATGAGTATTTTTATGGAGGCCGGAACTAAGAACGGCAGTTAAAGACCAGTCTGACCAGCGTTTTTGACCGTAAAGACTGATCAGATAACTTTGCAGGTTTAAAAAATCCGGAGAATGATTTTTTTTCGTTTTGCTGTTCCCGTAACTAAAGGCCACACCTGCCATTAAATCGTTTGACCATTGTTGATCATAACCAAGAGTTAGTCCGTCGCTGGTTACATCGTAGCCTCTGATCAGTGTGCCATTTTTCTTTCGCTGCTTTTTGTAGTGGCTGGTAGAGTGATACGTTACCCCCCATAAACGTTTACTGGCTGATTCGCTGGTGTCACCATAATTTAAGGAGTCAAATCGACTGGCAGCTTTTTGCGTCAGTTGCTGTTGAATCGACCGGGTCATTGTCATTGGCAAAGAGGCAATACTGCCATTAGTCGAAGGCTTGAGCTCTTTTGCAATCTTTGCCAGCTGCTCGTCGTCCGAAACGGCTGTCAGTGCGGAAAACCAGCTCTCAACTTCACTGGTCGTTGCCAGGCTGATTTCAGGCGTTTCCAGAACGTCAATAACGTTTTCCAGAGCTTCGCTGTAGGCTTCTTTAGAATCATCAATCAGGCCACTTTCAGCTATCACCTCATCAATGTCTCTGGCTTGAAGGGTAATATCGATTTCCTGATGATTTCCGGTGATGGAAATGCTGTCAAAAAACAGAGAACTATCGATGTTTAGCTGGTCCTTTCCAGCAATCGTAGTGTTTGAACGCAAGGCTTTATAGTTTGAAATGCCTTCTCTGGTCAGTACATAAAAATCAGGCTCCAGCGACAGAGTGCTGCCCGATGAAAAGCTGGCACTACCACTTTCTATCACAGGTTGGGTCAGGTTTGCTTCAGTCAGTGATACAACCAGAGAACTGTTTGTTTCCTGAATATAATCGGTTCCATCCAGTACCAGACCATCAGTAGAAAGCTCTCCAGAGTTTCTGAACTGCAGAGTTCCAGTAAATGTGCCGGATACATTGCTCTGGCCGCTGCTTGTTACCTGTTCAACTCCGTTTACAACGCCATTGAACACACCGCTATCAAGCTTAAAATTGTCGGTGAGACTTGGAGAACCATAAATATTACCTCGAATCACTCCCTTATTCTCAAGGTTCAGGGCTGAACTCGAGGAGAAATCAATCGCAGTTCCAGCACCAGCATTCAATGAGCCGTTATTGATAATGGTGCCGGTGAAAGGCGCATTACTGCGGATGAGATTTTTGCCATTAATCGCTCCGGTATTGTATATTCTGCCGGAACTGGCTCCCAGGATATCAATGGCAAAGCTGCTGCTGGCAGACTGTATATCACCGTAATTGTTAATAATGAGTGTTCCGCCATAAGCCTTTATAACCGATCCTGCGTTAAGGTCTGCAGACAACGTTTTCACATTGTATAAAGTCAGGTTGGTGTTTGCTGACACATTGAAAACCGATTGTCCCGGCCCGGCAGCTTTGAGAGAAGCGAAATTATCGACTTCATACTTTCCTGCAGGAGAGGGATCAAGCCTGAATATAAATGGTTCAAGCTCTTTACCCGTTTGATCATTCAAAATAGTGTAATTGTTGTTGATAATTGTCAGAGCAAAAGAGGGCTGAATAAGTAATCCTGTGCACAATTTAATCAATAAATGAATAGAGTGCTTCTGAAAGCCGCTGCCATGGAAAAGAGATATCATCTGAAACCTTTCACGTTGACGGTTTCATAGTGTTGTCGGCCTCGACTGGCTGAAAGAAAGTGGTTTTAAACAGAGGGTGCAATGCTCAACATAGTTATAAAGACCTGTTAGAATCCGAATCTTGCTGATCAATCCAAATGGAAGTGTTATGACGAAGCCATTCGTTGCTATTCTAATGGGGTCTGATTCGGACCTGCCCAAGGTTCAGGCCGCTATCGACGTACTCAAAAAGCTGGATGTTCCAGTTGAAGTTAAAGTGCATTCTGCACACCGAACTCCGGAAGCGACTCATCACTATGTCACCGACGCTGACAAGCGTGGCTGCGCAGCCTTTATTGCCTGTGCAGGCATGGCGGCGCACCTGGCGGGTGTGGTTGCTTCCCTGACCATCAAACCGGTGATTGGTGTACCGATTGATGCAGGTCCTCTGGACGGTCTGGACGCTCTGCTGTCTACCGTACAAATGCCGGGTGGTATTCCGGTAGCGACCGTTGCTATTGGTAAAGCCGGTGCGAAAAACGCAGGCTATCTTGCTGCTCAAATTATTGCCTTGGGTGATAAAGAGCTGGCTGATCGTCTGCAGATGGAGCGTAAGGCCAATACTGAAGAAGTACTGGCGAAAGACGCTGCCCTGCAACAACAACTGAACGGCTGATATGACTGCGACCCCTGATGTAAATTCCGGGATGACTCTGGAACAGGCAACTCCGGAGACAACTCCGAATAATAACTTGTCCACCGCACAGGCAGCGGTCACGGTGCATCAGGGGGGCGTTATTGCTTATCCTACCGAAGCAGTATGGGGGCTGGGCTGCGATCCTTGGAACAGGGATGCGGTGTACCGCATTCTGGATATCAAAGCCCGCCCTGTAGAGAAGGGCATGATTCTGGTGGCGGCCTCTGAAGCCCAGATTGCGCCGCTGCTGGAACCGCTGACGGCAACTCAGCGGCAAGCTCTTTCCGACTCCTGGCCAGGACCTTTTACCTGGCTGATTCCCGACATCAATCATTGGGTGCCTGACTGGGTAAAAGGTCAGTTTGATACGGTGGCTGTCCGTATCAGTGATCACCCGGTTGTGCAGGCTTTGTGTGAAGCTGCTGGGCATCCGTTAATTTCCACTTCTGCCAATCGGGCAGGAGAACCGCCCTTGCTCACCGAACAGTCGTTGCATCAGCATTTTGGTGCAGAAGTCGATTTGATCGTACCCGGAAAAACCGGTTCACAAAATACGCCTTCTGAAATTCGTGACTTACGAACCGGGCAGGTCATCCGGTCCGGCTGAATGGCCGATATGCGCCTGAAGCGCATGGGATGAGACATGACAAAGATAAAAACAGAACAGGTCAAAAACTACTTATTGTCACTGCAGGATGCCATTTGTGCCGCTCTGGAAGAACAGGACGGTGAAAGGGTCTTTTCCGAAGAAAGCTGGGAGTACCACGGTGGTGGTGGCGGTCGTGCCCGGGTGCTTGAAGGTGGTCACGTATTCGAAAAAGCCGGTGTCAACTTTTCATTTGTAAAAGGTGAGCGATTACCCGCTTCTGCCACAGCCAAGCGCCCTGAACTGGAAGGCCGCAGTTTTCAGGCAATGGGTGTATCGCTGGTGATTCATCCCGATAATCCTTTTGTTCCAACCTCCCATGCCAATGTCCGCCTGATGGTGGCAGAAAAAGACGGTGAAGAGCCAGTCTGGTGGTTTGGCGGTGGTTACGACCTGACCCCCTACTATGGATTTGAAGAAGACTGTCAGCACTGGCATTCCACAGCCAAAACGGCCTGTGAGCCTTTTGGTGAATCCGTCTATCCCCGGTATAAGAAATGGTGTGACGATTACTTCTTCCTAAAGCATCGCAACGAGCCCAGAGGCATTGGCGGGCTGTTTTATGATGACCTGAATGAGTGGCCGTTTGAACGTTGTTTCGAGTTTATGCAGGCGGTGGGCAACAGTTTTATTGATGCTTATATACCGATTGTTGAAAAGCGCAGGCAAACGCCATTCAGTGAACAGCACAAGCAGTTTCAACAGTATCGTCGCGGGCGCTACGTTGAATTCAATCTGGTTTACGATCGTGGAACACTGTTTGGTTTGCAGTCAGGCGGGCGTACAGAGTCTATCCTGATGTCTTTACCACCACTCGTGCGCTGGAATTACAACTGGCAGCCAGAGCCTGGTAGTGAAGAAGCGCGTTTGTACGATGTTTTCCTGAAACCCAGAGATTGGGTAAACGAGCCAGAGGTCTTACGTTAATGGCGGGTCCTGTTGATAAGTATGCCGTTTTGGGCAACCCCGTTGCTCATAGCAAGTCACCCCGGATACACACGATGTTTGCCAGTCAGACTGAACAGCGGCTACAGTATAACGCCCGACTGGTACCTGTGGATGGTTTTGATGAAGCCATTAACCACTTTTTCAAGGAAGAGTTTGGAGGGCATGGCCTGAGTATCACCGTTCCGTTTAAGGAACAGGCCTGGGAATGTGCACAACATCGTACAGCTCGTGCAGAAAAAGCCGGGGCAGTGAATACATTGTGGATAACCAACGATGGCGTAATTCATGGTGATAACACCGATGGCTTGGGACTGGTGCGTGATTTATCAGTGAACCATCAGGTAGAACTGGAGAACAAACGTATTCTTATTCTGGGTGCGGGTGGTGCGGTGCGTGGTGTGCTTGAGCCTTTGTTGGAACAAAAGCCTTCCGAGCTGGTCGTTGCCAATCGCACTGTCAGCAAAGCTGAAGCATTGGTAGAACTGTTTCCCGAAAAGCCCGTTTCTGCCTGTGGATTTACAGATCTTTCAGGGAATTTTGATCTGATTATTAATGGCACTTCAGCTAGCCTGCAGGGCGACCTCCCTCCCCTGCCCGTTGAAATAGTGGCTGAACATACCATTTGCTACGACATGATGTACGCCAGTGAAACCACTGTGTTTAATCAGTGGGGACTGGCGCATGGAGCCCGTCAGGCGTTGGATGGTCTGGGTATGCTGGTGGAACAGGCGGCAGAACAGTTTCTGATTTGGCGTGGTGTTCGTCCGGATACTGCACCCGTGCTGCTGCATCTTCGTGAAGACATGTCAGCTTAAAAAATGGCAGCTTAACAAGAAGGAACCTTGATGGAAATGACCAACCTGAAAAAAGGTGACCTGCTTTTTCAGCTGCGTTCCGGTGGTGAACTGGAATACGCCATCAGTCGTGTTTTTGCCGGTTATAACGGCATGCTTCTGAACCATGTAGCTATTTATTGTGGCGACAATCATGGGCAGGGACAGGTTGTTGAGGCCACCATGCCACAGGTTCGATGCATCGATCTGAAGCATTTCCTTGAACGTTCGGTTGTGGACACTTCAGGACGACACTGTGTTGTGCAGGCCAGACTGCTACCGGAATTTCAGCACCTTACTGACAGTGCCGTCGAGTTTGTCCTGAAACAGCTGAATAAGCCTTACGACAGTGACTATAACGGCCGTTGTAAAGGCTGGTATTGCAGTGAACTGGTGCTGGAAGCCTGGCGTCAAGCCAACCATGGTCGCTTTGTTTTTCCACAGACACCTATGGGCTTCAGAGATATGGAAACCGGCAAACTCCTTCCTTACTGGATTCAGCATTATAAAAAGACGGGTCAACCGATTCCTGAAGGAAAGCCCGGTTCTCATCCGGCGTTAGTGTCCTGTTCTGAAAAACTGGAAATTCTAAATGTGATAGGTCAACTGCCATCAAGGCTGGAATCGCTCAGTATTTTTAAGCCTCCACTGCAAACGGTCTGATTGAAAATCAGCTTCGTTCTGAGCATGACTTTCGAGATGATCAGGCAATACCAAAGGGCATAAATACCCAAAGGCTCGAGGGTCAGCGCAGATAAAGTGGTTTATTCAAAAAAACAAGGCTATTTTATGACCATCTGGTCAGATTTTGTCTATTATCCTCTCTCTTCGTTATGTGATTACATAGGTTGTACAAATGAGAGATTACGCTCAAAAAGCTTTACCCGTGTTGCTGGTCGCAGTGTTGGCCTTGCCGAACGGTGCACTGGCAGAGCGAAGTGTGAAGACTATTCTGTTCCCGGCTGCCGTTGGAGGGTTCTTTATTTTCGCAGCTTATTCTTCTTCACATATATACAATACATTGACAATCACTGAGATTAACAACGAAGTGAAGGCAATGCGTCAAATGATGAAGCCTCAGCTGCCAACCTCAGGGTCAATACCTTCTGAAAAAACAGGGGATCAGACACGGAGTATCACCTTCAGCAACGGAGGTTTCCACTGGGCCTCTCTCAAGCAAATCAGACACTCTGATTTTAAGTTGACTCCCTTCTTTTTTTATTCTCAGACTGGCAATCTGACCAGCTATTGTATGGTAACGCAGGAACAAGGTATCCCCCCTACTGCCGGGGCTGGTCAGCTTGTGGGGTATCTGAAAATACCAGACCTGCCGGGGCTTCCGACCGGCTGTGAGGTCGATGAAACTGACGTTCAGGGATCAGTATCCGGGAAGAGATTAGAGGAAGAACCGGGCAAATATTTACTCTTGGTGGAAACTCCGGAGAGACATTACAGGTGGCTGCCAGCCACGCTTGGACGCATCTATACCACTGTAGTGTTTGGTTTTTCTGGTGAGGGAGTTTATGATACCGATGTGCATCTGTGCAAAGGTGTGTTGAATGGCGCACCAGGCATTCTGACCTTTGATAGCTCACAACCCGCCACTGACTTCATTAACTCTCCATGCACACCAGTGGCAGGTTGGGAAATTACCAAAAACAAAGACTATAGTGCATTATCAACTTCGAATAAGAATGATCTTTCACCGGAAAAAAATACCGCTTCGGCTCTATTGGTACCAAGAGCCAGAAAGATGAGTGCTTCTAACAAAAAGACAACCATTCAATGGCAACAAAAAACGGACACAAATGTCCCATCTATAATTCAATCGGATGCTGACTCCAAAGATATCGCCTCTACATATTGCTCACCCAAAACAGAGCTTGGGCAATTTCTTGTGGGTAACAGGCTAGGGAAAGACTGCTGGTATATCAATATCCAGCAAAAAAAGGCTTTTCGGGCCTTCAATCTGGAAGGCAAGAAGCAGACAAAATATCTGACGCCTTTATTTAACCGGGAACAACCCATTCTCTGGCAGGAGTACCACAAAGATTCAGGCATCCCGTCCGGGGCTTTGATTGCCGGGTATGATAGTGTTACTGGTCAGCCACTCTATTTTTGCAGTTATTATGATAACGATATTCTGATTCGGCAATTTGGTGTGTTCGCCAAAGAAACCAAAGAATGTATCTTTTTCCCTGTTAACTTTAATAAAAAAACATATAAGTTGGAGAGCACTTCGACCGGTTTTGATCTTTTGGTCACAGGCCAGATTCAGTAGTCGTACTATTTTGCATGCCGAAACGGCAAAAACAGCAGTAATGACTGCCTGACAAAAGGCAGTCACAATAAGTTTCACTGACGAAAACTTTGTAAATAAAGCATCTCTAGTGCAATCGTTGCTCCGGCCAGTGCGGTTATATCGCTCTGGTCATAAGCCGGACACACTTCCACCACATCCATGCCAACAATATCCAGACCTTTCAAACCGCGAAGAAGTTTAAAAGCCCTGTCTGTAGTCAGTCCGCCACATACGGGTGTGCCTGTGCCGGGGGCATAGGCCGGATCAAGACAGTCGATGTCAAAGGTCAGGTAGGCACGACGGTTACCCACTACGCTGCGAATTTTTTCGACCACTTCATCAACAGAAGCGTCATTAACGTAGTCTGCACCGAGTACGTTGAACGGTGTATTATCGTAGTCGTGTGTCGTACGAATACCTAGCTGAATGGAGGCTGAAGGATCGATCAACCCTTCAACCTGGGCGTGATAGAACATGGTGCCGTGATCAAATTTGCCGCCCTGATCGTAATCATCGGTGTGGGCGTCAAAGTGAATCAGTGCCAGTTCGCCATAATGTTTGGCGTGAGCACGTAACAACGGCAGAGTTACGTAGTGATCACCACCGAAACTGAGCAGTGTTTTGCCTGCTGCAATCAGGCTGTCGGAATGTTCAAACAGGCGGTCGCTCATCTGCCGGGCATCGCCGCAATCAAACACCAGATCACCGCAGTCTTCAATAGAAAGACGTTTGGTAATGTCAAAGTTCCACGGCCAGCGCTTGCCTTCCCAAGCGATATTGACAGACGCTTTGCGAATACCTTCCGGCCCCTGACGGCAGCCGCCTCGACCCGTGGTGGCAAGGTCAAAAGGAATACCGGTGATGATCACGTCAGCATTGCTGTTGACCGGATCAAAATTTAACGGTTGTCGAAGATAGCCAAAAGCATTGGCGTACAGAGAATGATCCTGTCTTTGCCCGAGAGTATTCATAATTTTTCAGCCTTTACTGTTGCATGTCCTGAATGCTGATAATGCCTGAAACGCATATCATAGCCACAATTTAAAGGCAGATCACAACGGGACATACACAGGTAATCATGCTGTTCTGGTAATACCTGGTTGGCATTAAAGCCAATCAGATCCCAACAGCCCGGGTTCAGGGCTTCCAGCAGAACCGGAACCACCGGATTCTTCTGCAGATCCATATTGGTTTCAAAGCTGACGTAAGAGCTGTCTTCCTGCGGAGTAATATGGAAGGTGGCATACCGGTCACCTTTGATAGCATTCAGTGAATAACCAAAAGGTTCAAACAGCCAGTCACTGATTTCAAAGTCCGGCAGAATGTCATCCAGTCTAAGCAACTTACGAATGCCCTCAACCGTTTGACCCTCAGCGCGCAGATACTCGGCATTTTCGCCTTTGATGTGGTACATCAACAGCTCGCTGGTGTTGTCATCCGCTTCCGGCTGGTAAGGCTTATCCAGATGGAAAACGTAATTGTGATGACTGTCCAGATGTCCCAGACGAAAAGCCGGGCCTTCAAGGCGTTTGCTCAGGCGGTCAATGTCTTCTTCAAAGGTGCTTTTCTGAAGATGTGACTGATACTCGTTTTTACGCTGGAAGCTGGCAAATAGAATGTGATCCAGCGGAAAATGATCCAGAAAATACAGAGTGGCATCCACCAGAGTGGTGGTACCGCAGGTCAGCATCAGAAAACGGTCATGCCAGACAAACAGGCTGGATTCAGACAGCAGGTAAGCGTCGCAGTGTTCGTTGCTGATGGTGTCCAGAATCTCTGCCTGGGCTTTGGCGACAACGCCTGCCCAGAAATCCTTGCCCAAAGCACGCAGCGAGCCTGCTTCGGGGGCTGTGACCATTTCAACTTTCTTTTCCGAGCCTTCAAAAAACATCACAGCTCATTCCCTCCGACGTATTCGAGGTAGGTGTAACCCCGCAGTCCTGATTCCAGTTCGGCCAGTGTGGCCTGTTGTTCATTGAGAGGCAGGTTTTCCCTGACCAATTGGCGGAACGTCCGCAAAAAGCTTTCCGGCTGCAGATTGACGTAGCGCAGGACGTCTTCCACCGTGTCGCCGGGCTGATATTCAGTGACTTCAACCAGCCCCAGATCGGTAATGCGAACGGATGCAGTGTCGGCGTCGCCGAACAGGTTGTGCATATCGCCGAGAATTTCCTGATAGGCACCGACCATGAAAATACCCAGCAGATAGGGCTTGTCAGCATGCCAGGTGGGAACCGGCAAGGTGGTTTCAATGCCCTGACCATCGACATACTGGTTAATCACACCGTCGGAATCGCAGGTGATATCAAGCATCACGGCACGCTTTTCCGGTGGTCGATCCAGTCCGGATAACGGCAGAACCGGAAACACCTGATCAATGCCCCAGGCATCGGGCAGAGACTGGAACAGCGAAAAGTTCACATAGAACTTGTCAGCCAGTTTTTCACTCAGTTCATCAATCAGTGGGCGGTGTGCCCGGTTGCGGGTAGACAGGCGGCTTTTCAAAGTGTGACAGATACGCAGATTAACGTTTTCAGCCCATGCCCGGTGCTGAAGCCCGAGCAGACCCATTTCAAACTGCGTGTGTGCTTCGGCAAGGTCGGCCTGACTGTCGTGATAGATTTCCACCAGTGCTCGCTGGCTTAAACCACGAGCCAGGTCCTGCCAGGAACTCCACATGTTGTGCAGCAGTCTGGGTGCATCGTCGGCAGGTGCTTCCAGCAGTTCCGGTTCATAACTTTCCACACCCACCACATCGGTAATCAGTACCGCATGGTGAGCCGTCAGGTTACGACCGGACTCGGAAATAACACCCGGCATCGGCAGCTCATACTGTTTACAGAGATCACCAATGGTATAGATGATGTTGTTCGCATATTCCTGCAGACTGTAGTTCATGGAGCAATGGCTCTGGCTGCGGGTACCTTCGTAGTCCACTGCCAGTCCGCCACCGACATCCAGATACTTCACTGGCGCGCCCATGCGATACAGCTCGGCATAAATCCGCGCACACTCGCTGACACCCTTGCGCACGTCACGAATATTGGCAATCTGTGAACCGAGATGGAAATGCAGCAGTTGCAGGCAATCAAGCTGATTTTCCTGCTTCAGTCGCTCAATAACATGCAACACCTGACTGGCAGACAGACCAAATTTGGACTTCTCACCACCACTGGCCTGCCATTTGCCTTTGCCCTGTGAAGCAAGACGAACCCGCAGCCCCAGCCTTGGTTTTACACCCATTTTGGCCGCTTCAGCCAGAACCATGTCCAGCTCGGTGAGCTTCTCCAGAACAATGTAAACCTGATGTCCCAGCTTCTCACCGGTGAGTGCCAGCCGAACGTATTCACGATCTTTATAGCCATTGCAAACAATCACGGAACTGGCGCGTTTAGCCAGTGCCAGCACCGCCAGCAGTTCCGGCTTACTGCCTGACTCGAGCCCCAGCTGACGGTTCTGACGCGCCGACTGACTCTCCAGTATCTCTTCCACCACCGCGCGTTGCTGGTTAACCTTGATCGGGTAAATAGCCAGATACTGGTTATCGTAACTGTACTCGTGAATGGCACGGTTAAAGGCATTACACAGTGAATCTACCCGGTCATGAATGATTTCCGGGAAGCGGACCAGAACCGGCAGAGACACACCCTGCCGGGTCAGCTGATGGGCAATGTTATCCAGATTCACCGGAGGTTTGCCCTTCATGTTCACGGTGACATGGCCATCGTCGTTCAGGTCAAAGTAATCCTGACTCCAATAGCGAATATTGTAGGTGGAACGGGCTTCTTCTACGTTCCAGCCATCAGCGACGCAGTGTTCTGTTTTCTGCTCAGACAGAGGTTCGCCCAGCACCGCCTGTGCCGGGAATGGTCTGCTGTCACTAAAGTCTTCAGTGTTATCCATTAAGCTTTTTACTCTGAAAAGACATCGCCTTTTTAACTTATTTCTTACGAGGCACTTTTTCTCGCGGCTTCTGCTTTCTCAATCGCTTCTTCAACATAGCGCGGCAGTGCAAAAGAGCCATGGTGCAGCGCAGGTGTGTAGTAGCGGGTAGAAATGCCACTGGCTGCAAAGCGACGGGTCAGTTCTTCCACGCTGACTTTGCGGGCCTGAGTGTCGTCGGTTCCCCAGGCCAGAGTCATTACGCCACAGGCATAAGTCGGGATTGCTGCTGCGTAGAAATGGCAGTCGTTAACGTAGCTGCCCAGGCGCATGGCAGTGGTTTCCACTTCTTCCAGCTGCATCAGGGGCACACCGTTCTGGGCAACAAAAATGCCTTTCTCGGTCAGCAGGCGCTTGCAGCCACTGTAGAAATCGGAGGAGAACAGAACTTCACCCGGACCAATCGGGTCGGTGCAGTCGGAGATAATCACATCGAAGCTGTTGTCAGCGGCCTTTTCGACGTTGTTAACAAACTTAACGCCATCGTCGATCACCAGGTTAGCGCGCGGGTCTTCATAGGAGCCTGCAGAGTGGTTGGGCAGCCATTGTTTGCACATATCCACAACCGCCTGATCGATTTCAACCATGGTCACGTGCTCAACACTCTTATGCTTCAGCACTTCACGCAGCATACCGCCGTCACCACCACCGATGATCAGAACTCGCTTGGCATTGCCGTGAGCGAGAATGGGTACGTGGCTCAACATTTCGTGGTAAATGAACTCGTCTTTTTCTGTGGTCTGAATCACACCGTCCAGCGCCATAACCCGGCCAAAGACGGCGTTTTCAAAAATAATCAGGTGTTGATGTTCGGTCTTGTTTTCGAACAGTACCTTGTCAACGGTGAAACTTTGTCCGTAACCGGAGTACAGGGTTTCCAGATAAGTGTTGTCTTTGTGCATCATTGAATCCTTTAACAGCCCTTTAAAAAAGCCATTGCTGCAAACAGGCAGCCTCGCCAAACCGGAAGATGGAGGTTGCTCTACAGCAATGAAAAATCACAACTCACCCAGCAGCCTGAGCGCGGGATAAGAGAGTAGACAGTAAAAACGGGAAGCGGTTCTCGCCTGCTTTGTCAGAAAGCAGCGAAATCAGGGGTAGGTGTATAACCAGAAGCAGAATGAGGACGGGTTACTCTGGCGCGACGAAGCCTTACGAAGTCGGTTGATGACGTTGATCACTGAGTCTGAATGCAGAGATGCATTTCGGGCTGGCCGGGGAAACAGTGCCAGTATACAGGTTGGATTGTACATCAGAATCACTCCACAATAAGGTCCGCACGTTTGTTACCGGGTATAAAGAAAGCCGGTGGCAGTCAACGTACGGTTCAGACTTCGAGAACCATAAGTTCCTCAGGTTGCTTGGGGCAAGGTTTAAGCAAGATTTAAGAAAGTGGCGAATTAAACCTTTGAACCCATTTAAAGACAAGCAAAAAGTGGAACAAATATAGATGAGCGCCATGCGGATTGCCGCAGTTCAGGTTTTTGGGCAGGCAGCCCGGTGATCACCTATCGCCCTGAAAGCGGGTTCTGATCGGGCACAATCGGCCTCAGCCATCGGGCAGCGGGTTCGAAAGACGCAGCCTGAGGGCGGATTAACAGGGGATGGCAGGTCACCATCAAGCAGTTGAATGGAGTGATTTTGCAACTTGCTTCGTTCCAGCTGCGGATCAGGTATTGGTACAGATGCCAGCAAAGCCCGTGTGTAAGGATGTTTGGGGTGAGTATACAATTGTTGTGAGGTGGCTGATTCCATTTCCCTGCCCAGATACATCACCATGACGCGGTTGCTAATGTGTTTCACCACACTCAGGTCGTGAGCAATAAACAGCAGTGCCAGCCCCATTTCCTGCTGCAAACTCTGCAAAAGGTTGATGACCTGAGCTTGAATTGATACATCCAGCGCACTGACCGGCTCATCGCAGATCACCAGTTTTGGCTTCAGCATCAGCGCCCGGGCAATGCCCACCCGCTGGCACTGACCACCGGAGAACTCATGGGGATAACGATTCATAACGTTTGGCAGCAGTCCTACCCTGTCCATCATGGCTTTAACCTGTTGCTGAATCGCAGACTCAGCCAGTTCCGGACAGTAATTACGAACGGGTTCGGCAATGATGTCACCAATGGTCATGCGAGGATTCAGTGAGGCCAGCGGGTCCTGAAAAATCATCTGAATATGTCGCCGAACTTCCCGGCGTTCATTATTGCTCAAACCATTAATTGCTCGTCCCTGCCATATCACTTCGCCAGCCGTGACGGGGGTCAAACCAATAATCGCTCTCGCCAGTGTTGATTTTCCACAGCCGGATTCTCCAACAATGCCAAGGGTTTCGCCCGCTGCAAGATTGAAGCTAATACCATCAACGGCCTTGAGAGCAGAGGGTTTTTGCCACGGCCACGATCGATGGTTATTCACAGGGAAATGTACTTTGAGGTCACGAACACTAAGTAATGTCAGGTTATCCATCTGTACTCCTGCTCTCGGGCTGCCAGAAGCAGGCTCTTTGTCGTTGACCTTCAAAGGTTTGAAGTTCAGGGCGTGAACGTTGGCAATGGCTTAATGTGTGCTGACAACGTTCCTGAAACGGGCAACCCTGAGGTAGATTCAACAGGTTGGGCGGATTACCGGGAATGGACGTCAGCTCTCTGGCTTCACTGTTAATTCGGGGGATGGAAGTCAGTAATGCCTGTGTGTAAGGGTGAGACGGGCGATAAAAAATATCGTCAGTTGCACCGTACTCCATGGTTTGACCGGCGTACATCACCAGTACTTTGTCGCAGAGTCCGGCAATAATGCCCAGATCATGAGAGATCAGAATAATAGACGTGCCGAAGTCCTGTTTCAGGTCCTGTAGCAGTGCCATGATCTGCGCCTGAACAGTCACATCCAGAGCCGTTGTTGGTTCATCGGCAATGAGCAGTTTGGGCTGACAAAGTAACGCCATGGCGATAACAATCCGCTGTCGCATACCTCCGGAAAACTCGTGAGGGTACATGGACATCCGCTTTTGGGCTTCCGGCATTTTTACTGCATCGAGCATTCTCACAGACTCGGCAAAAGCAGCGCGTTTATCCATACCTTTATGGTATTGCAAAACCTCCATCAGCTGAGGTCCCACTTTCATATAAGGGTTCAGAGAGGTCATCGGGTCCTGAAAAATCATGGCAATCTGGTTTGCCCTGATTTTATTCATATCCGAATCGGACAAAGCCAGCAGGTTTTGACCTGAAGAGTATTGACCGGAAAAAAAAGCAGAACCTGACACCGAGCCATTTTTTGCCAGCAACCCCATCAGGGCAAAAGCCGTTTGTGTTTTGCCTGACCCCGACTCGCCAACCAGCCCCAGAGTCTCGCCCGCTTGCAAAGAAAAATTCAGGCGGTTCACGGCCACCACTTTCCCATCAGGGGTGTCAAAGCGAACATCCAGATCGTTAACGGTTAACAGGTTCATTCCTTACCCCCTGCCCTATCGTTCTTTTGGATCCAGGGCATCCCGAAGACCGTCGCCAATAAAGTTAAAACAGAACAGCGTTATCACCAGAAATGCGGTTGGAAACATCAGTTGCCAGATAGCGACCTCAATGGTCAGGGCGCCTTCATTCACCAGAGCGCCCCAGCTGGTCATGGGTTCCTGCACGCCCAGCCCGAGAAAACTCAGGAACGACTCAAACAGAATCATGCCCGGTACCAGCAACGATGCATAAACGACAACGATGCCTAACAGGTTGGGAATCAGGTGACGAAACAGAATCTGGCGGGTATTGGCACCACTGATAATGGCAGCTTCCACAAACTCCCGTCGTTTAAGACTGAGTGTTTGTCCACGCACAATACGCGCCATGTCCAGCCAGGACACAGCACCGATGGCAATAAAGATCAGAAGAATGGAGCGACCGAAAAACGTCACCAGCAGAATCACCAGAAACATAAACGGAAAAGACTCCATAATCTCGATCATTCGCATCATGACCACATCAACACGTCCACCAAGATAGCCGGCAATGGAACCATAAACCGTACCGATAATCACGGCGACCAGTGCGCCAAGAATACCAACCATAAACGAGATTCGTCCGCCTTCCAGAGTGCGAACAAATAAATCGCGTCCAAGATGATCGGTGCCGAAGTAATGCCCTGTTTCCAGCGAAGGGGGAGCCGCCATGTACGACCAGTCAATTTCATCAAAGGTGTACTGGCTGACGGAGGAGCCAAAGAGAACCAGAAGCAAAATCACCAGCAGCGTTGTCATGCTCAGAACCGCTGCACGGTTACTCAGAAAACGACGGCGGGCGTCTTGCCAGAGGCTTCGTCCGGCCACAGTACTCTGTTCTCCAAGCCTTTCGGAAAACTGCTCTACAGCGGTCTGGCTCTGGCCGCTCAATGGCGTATTAATGGACGTCTTTTTTACCATTAGTGTTTTATTCTGATTTTTGGATCAATCAGCCCATACAGTATATCGACGAGTGTGGTGAACAAAATGGTCAGAGCACCTACGATGACGGTTAAACCCAGCACCAGCGAGTAGTCACGATTCAGGGCGCCGTTAACAAAATGCTGCCCGATGCCCGGTAGCCCGAAGACTGTTTCGATAACAACCGAGCCGGTAATAATGCCGACAAAAGCGGGCCCAAGATAAGAAACCACTGGAAGCAATGAAGGTTTCAGTGCGTGTCGCAGAATAATACGGTGAGTTGGAAGCCCCTTGGCTCTGGCTGTTCTTATAAATGGACTGTTCAGGGTTTCAATCATGCTCGAACGCATAATGCGGGCAACAGCAGCAATGTACACAATGGTCAGCGACGCTACGGGTAACACCATGCTACTCCAGTGGCCATCGTTCCATCCTCCGGCTGGTAGCCAGCCTAGCGTCACCGCAAACAGCAGCACCAGAATTGGCGCAATAACGAACGATGGTAGTACGACACCTGTCATTGAAAAACTCATGACCAGATAATCGACCCATGTATTCTGACGGATAGCCGCAAGAGTGCCCAGAGCAACGCCTGCAATCACCATGACGATAAATGCCGTTAATCCCAGTTTGATGGACAAGGGCAGACTTTGGGCAACCAGTTCATTGACGGAGTAATCCATATACTTGAATGAAGGACCCAGATCGCCCTTTAGCAGGTCAGAGAGGTAATAGAAATATTGGCGGTACAAAGGCTCGTCAAGATGATACTTTGCCTCCAGATTGGCAAGAATCTCCGGAGGCATATTAAAGTCACCGGTAAACGGGCTGCCCGGTGCGGTCTGGATCAGAAAAAACGACAGTGTCACCAGTATCAACAACGTAGGAATAGCCAGCGCCAGTCGTTTGAGTATAAATAACAGCATTAATGCGCTTTTATATACATGTCTTTGGTGTAGACAGTGGCTTGAACGTTGTTCACGGGATACCCGCCAACGTAGGGTTTTATCAGCCTGCTGCTTACGTACTGGTAAATGGGTGCGACCGGCATTTCTTCAGCAAGAATCTGCTCAGCCTCTGAATACAGGCTATTCCGCTCTTTGTCTGTGGCGGCCGTTCGGGACTTTGCCATCAAAACGTCGTATTGCTTGTTGCTGAACCGACTGTCGTTCTGTCCATGTCTGGTGGTATGCAGGTCCAGCATACTGGATGCTTCGTTGTAGTCTCCCATCCAGCCACCTCTGGCGATTTCAAAACGGTTATTGCGTTTCAGATCAAGAAAGGTTTTCCACTCCTGATTTTCCAGCCTGACTTTTACCCCGAGGGGTTTCCACATTTGGGCAATGGCAATGGCTAATTTTTTGTGCCCTTCACTGGTGTTGTAAACAATCGTCACTTCCAGAGGTTTGTCGGGGCCATAACCGGCCTCACGAATCAGTTTGGCTGCTTTCTGGTTTCGTTCTTTCTGACTCAGCTTACTGTAGTCTGTTTCCGGTGGTGTGAAGCCGCTGACACTTTCCGGTGTGAACGTATAGGCAGGCTTTTGCCCCTGACCCAGAATGTAATCAGTGATGGCAGACCGGTTAATGGCATACGACAGTGCTTTGCGAACACGGACATCATTCATGGGAGGCTTGGTGGTATTGAAACTGTAGTAGTAAGTGCCCAGTTCCGGAGACGTAACCACCTCGTCAGGAATTTTCTGTACCAGCCGTTTGTAATGTTCCAGCGGCACGGTGCCGGTCATATCCAGCTCACCGGTTTTATAACGGTGCAGTTTGGCTGAGTCGGTAGTGATGGGCAGGTAGGTCACTTGATTGATGACAGTTTCTTTGTCGTTCCAGTATTTCGGGTTGCGCTTGAGAACAATTTTGCCATTCACCACCCACTGATCCAGCACATAAGCACCGTTAGACACCATATTTCCCGGGCGGGTCCATTCATCCCCGTGTTTTTCAATACTGGCGCGATGGGCGGGAAAGGTGGTCGCATTTGCCAGCATTTTGATGAAGTAAGGAACCGGTTGTTCCAGTGTTACTTCCAGCCTTTGATCATCTAACGCTTTTACCCCGAGTGTAGAAGGTGGTTTTTCTCCGCGAATAATCGCAGCGGCGTTAGCCATTGTGGTGGTTTCAATGTACCAGCTGTAGCGGGAGGCGGTAGCTGGGTCAACTACCCGCTGAAAGCTGTAAACAAAGTCGTGAGCAGTAACAGGGTTTCCGTCCGACCAGCGGGCACTGTCACGAATCTTGAAGGTGAAAACCTTATTGTCATCTGACACCAGCCAGCTTTCCGCCTGCCCCGGAACAATGTTGCCATCGGCGTCCTGATTCACCAGTCCTTCAAATAGGTCCCGGATGATGTTCCCTCCGGGAACGCCTTCCACCTTGTGGGGATCCAGAGAGGCTGGCTCGGCATTGTTGTCTACCGTCAGTTCCTGAACTTCAGCAAGCTTTGTGCTTGCCGGAACGACGGCAGCCTGTGCTGCAGGAACCAGTTGAGTGGTGATAACGGCAGTTGCCGCAAGTATCGATAAAAACTTCATTATTATTCTATTCCTCTTAACCTGCATTGCATTACGGCTCAGGCAAGTCTTACTGCCTATGTAACTAGATGTCTGAAGATGGATCAAGTATCGGTTTATGCAAGTAAAAAAGAGTCGTATGGGAAAATAACCGTTTGAATTGTAGTAACCTTGCTTTTTCTTAGATTGAGTCGTTAACCCGATGCGCCGTAATGATAAGTTTCTGACAATTAGTGAAGTGGCCGAGCGGACAGGCGTTGCGCCTTCAGCCCTGCGGTTCTACGAGACGAAACAGCTTATTCGTTCAATACGGACGGCGGGTAATCAGCGACGGTATCACCCCTCCATGTTACGGCAGATTTCTGTTATTCAGATTGCCCAGAAGCTGGGTGTAACGCTCGAAGAAATTGCCAAAGCTTTTGCTGACCTGCCTGAGAACCGCACGCCGAACAAAAAGGACTGGGACAAACTGGCACGACACTGGGGCAAACAGCTGGATGAACGCATTGCTGTTATGCAGCGTTTACGCTCGCAACTCAACGGTTGTATTGGTTGTGGCTGCCTTTCCATGAAGCATTGCGAGCTGGTGAACCCGGATGATGCCGTTGCGTCTCATGGTTCCGGTGCACGGTATGTGATGGAGGAGCCGGAAGAGTTGTTTGCCGAGATCAGCTCCGGTGGTAAAACCCGTAAAAAATAACAAAGTCCGTTAAGCTTGACTTAAAGTTAACTTTAATTTGTATGATCGCCCTCGAATTACATCACTCCCCCCCCCTTGTGTCAGCATAGTTGTCGAGGTTGATTATGGATCTTAATGCTTTTTTCAAACGTATACAGTTTCAAGGTGACGTCAGTATTAATCTGCAAACCCTGAATGCATTGCAAACCGCTTTTGTGCATACCGTCCCTTTCGAGAATCTGGTAATACATCTTGGGCAGGGCATAAATTATGAATCCGATGCTGTATTCGACAAAATTGTTACTCGTGGTTTGGGAGGGGTGTGCTACGAAAACAATACCTTGTTTTATGATGCCCTGATGGCAATGGGATTTGATGCACAGTTGATTGCGTCAGAAATGAATCCTGATCCGGAAAAAGAATTGTCGGTGTTCACGCACGCTGCAGTACTCGTTACTTTTAGTGATGGGCAATATCTGGTTGATGTGGGTAATGGCAGAAACTTTGGTGGTGCTCTGGCTATTGATGGCTCAGTAAACACTTTCGCAGAAGGCTATGAGTACAAGATAGCGCCTTATGATGAGCGGCATCTGGGTTTGTTCGCTCGGGATCTTAATCAAGGCAAAGGTCAGAAGCCTGGTGAATGGGAAAGCCCGAATGCTGATCAGCCTGGTGGTTGGATAATCCGATATGCGATTCAGCCTGCTTTGCCAGCCCAAACCCGCAGCTATTTTAAGGATGCCTGCGACAACATTCAGAATTCACCGGATTCAATTTTTCGTCAGAAGCGTCTGGCGACTTTACCAAAAGCCTGTAGTCGTATAACGTTTTCCGATTACTTCTGGATTGAAAAAAGTGATGACGGGCAACGCATTGATAAGGACATTCCTGAATCGGAATATTTGTCTGTTCTAAAGCGTGATTTTGGGCTGAATTATTCGTTGTAAAAGTTACCTCCAACCCTGATGATTCAGCAAGAATCATCAGGGTTGAAGAGCATATGACATATCGATAATGTGGTTGAAATAATTCTCTTCTACAACAGAGTTCACCACGCCATTCGCATGGATGAGAACTGGGCATACTGCCAAACTGCTATCGTGGGTTAGCCTTGCTATTTTTTGCTTAATATCTTTAATGATGCTTTTCTGAACTTTGCCAGCCAGCATCTTGCATTCACAAACATACAGACGATGTTTGGTTTGAATCAGTAAGTCTATCTGGCAACCTTTCTGACGCTGGGTTTGATTCTGGAAATAGCCACCGACAAATATGGGGTCTGTGATGCGTAATTTCTCTAAAACGAAGTAAGTGTTGTTGTAAACAAGATTCTCAAACTGTAGCCCTAAAATGCTGGCTAGATTATCTGGAACGGTTTCTCGCCCTGTCCTTTTTGCTAACTCATTCTGCTTTGAAATAGAGCGGAAGAAAAACGCTGTATAGTTATCAGCGATCTTGAATTTTGCCGCTCGTCCGGATTTTGTCGTTCGGGTATTCCAAGTGTGTTCTTGTTTAAGAAAGCCTACCTCGCATAAGTCTGACAATGCCTGATTTACCCGACCTGTGTAGTGTTTCTCAATTTTTTCTGCTACTTCTCTCGCAGTCAACGCAGATGCACTGTTGCCGACGGCTTCGAGTATGGCGCGATAGGTTTTATTTTCATTAGAAAACAACTCATTGAACATCTGATTAAACTCATTGTTAAAAGCGCCTGTGCTCTTATAGGCAAGCTTCAATAAGTTATCCTCAGCCGTCAGGTTTGGGTCAATATGATTGAGGTATAGCGGGACTCCACCAAAAGCGCAGAGCAACTTTATGATGTCCCGTTTTGGAAGCTTTTTGTGCGCTGAACCAAACAATTCAAGCACGTTATTCAGCGGCAATTCGCGCAATACCATATTGACTGAGATACGCCCTACAAAGCCTTCACTCGCGATGATGTTTTTCTCCATCCAGGAAGCCAGAGAGCCGGACAGGATCATCATAAAATTGGCTTTATGGGCGCACTCGCGCTCCCAGACTTCCCATAGAACGTGCTCAATGGGTGTCGGAGATTTTCTGGCTAACCAGTTCACTTCATCAATTGCCAGAATGGTATGGGAGTGAGAACACTGGCTGACTATAAAATAGATCAGTGCAGACCATGATTCATGGGGTGGTTTATAGGGCAGATCAAACTCGCGTTTTACCTGTTCAGCGTAGGCAGCTCTCTCCTGTTCATCAGTCAACGTCTTTTTTGGTGGAGGCGATGTCAGATAGCGCAGGGTGACTCTGGAGTCTCGGGCGGGCAGCTCTTTTATCAAAGTGCTTTTGCCTATTCGGCGACGGCCTTTGATGACATTCAATGTGCCTTTGTGAGCATTGAATGACTGCAGTAGTGTTTCAATTTCTTCTGTCCGACCCACGAAGCGGTTCATTGTGATGCCTTTTTATGTTCATGGATTAAGCGGTATGTCGATTTCATGAACATAAGGATAGTCTAATATTTTGTTCATGAAAATGACGTTTTGTTAATTTCATAAACATTCATAAATAAAGAGAAACGGGCGTCCCTCTTCATTTATCGCGGAAATGTCAGGCGATGTAGCTTGATATACCATTAATCAGCATCTGCACAGACAGCATGATCAGGATCATACCCATCAGACGCTCAATGGCGAATACGCCACGATTACCCAGCAGCTTCATAATACGGTTTGAACACACCAGAATGGCTGCACTCACCAGCCATGCCCCAAACACGGCAGTGATCAGGGCAACTTCTTCACCGGGATTCTGATTACCCAAAAGGATCAGTGTGGCAAGAATGGATGGCCCGGCAATGAGTGGTGTTGCCATAGGCACAAAAAGGCTCGCCGTCTGTCAGAAGGAAATAGCGGAATAGAGTGTGCACTTGTCTGCTTTATGGCCAATTATAAGCAATAACATCAGAAATCATTGTTGCTAAGTCAATGAAAAAAAACTGGTGCTTTATTACGATGTAATGCATGAGTCAGTAAATAACATATCGGAAGCGTCTTTTCGTAAGACGCTTGATTTTAATACTGCTCAAAATAAGCACAGCAAAATCAAAAATTTATATTTTTTCAGGGAAGTAAAATGAAAAAATTGTTTAGTATTGTCCTTGCCGGGCTGGTTCTTACTGGTTGCGATAGTGATAGTGACAAAGATTCTGAGGCTCGCCCTCATAACCCTAGCGTATCTGAAATAAGAAATTTACTGGCTTCTGCCAACACGGCCTATCCAACTGAATTCGGATTTGAGTGCGATGGCGATGGAGAAAACATACGCGGCTGCTACATCATTCCTTCTTGCCGCCGGTCTTCTGATTACTTTTCAACCCGAACTGTTTATGGCTTTGGAAGCGATAAAATCACAGCTTATATGATTAGTTATGATTCAAGTAACTGCTCTGGTTCTCCAACCATGAGCTATTCAAGTGCCGGAATTTGGGAATACACAGCAGACTACGACGAAAATTTAGCTCAGGGTGAACTCAGTGTAGAGCTGGTGTATTACGGAGATGGTTATTTGTTTGACCCAAATAAACCTCAGAAAGGGATTACCTACAAAGCAAATTATAATACCGACAATAACGCTAAACTGTGCTTAAGTGATTTGCTCATTGATCCTACACGGCCACTTAAGTTTATGAGCACAAAAGCTGACCCAATTGACTACAGTAATTGCGCCGTTGCTTTTTAGAGGTAATTTAACGTGATAAGCCTGAGAATCAGGCTTATCACTTCTTTGGGATTCTACATTTATACTTTATCTGTCGTGCTTCGTGCTTCACTAAAAACCACTCTTCAGATTCTAGGTGGGAGCCAATATAAAAATAGTTATCTATATTTATGAGCATCAACAAATTAAGTCCGCAAGTGCTAAAAAGGCTTCCGGTCAAAATACCCATAGATACTCTATTGTAGGGATATTTGAATTATCCGGTAGTGGCACAGTTCTGTGATTCTAGCCCTGTCTGCTAAAATACGACATTCGGCAACTTTGAAAAATGCGGTTTAAAAATGTGCCTTACGCAAGTCCTCTGTACAACATGTGGCAGTAACCAAGTTCGGCCTTTCGGATACAGCACTCATGATGTTCCACGATACTATTGCTGTAATGACAAATGTGAAATCAAAACCTTCATGCTTGAATATCGCTACAAGGCCTGTGAGCCTGGCGTTAAAGAAAAAATCATCGATATGGCAATAAATGGCAGCGGAATCAGGGATACAAGTAAAGTACTCGGAATAAGCAAGACAACAGTAATAAAGACTCTAAAAAAAAAGAAAGCGGTCTGGTAAAGGTCAACCCAAATATTCAAACTATTGATCTCAAGTCAGATGCAATTATTCATGTAGGGCTTGTCTGCCAAGAGGCTGAGCTAGATGAGCAGTGGTCGTATGTTCATGATAAATCGAACCAACGCTGGCTTTGGTATGCTGTTGATCACGCTACAAATACCGTGCTTGCTTATGTTTTCGGAAAACGGAAAGATGAAGTTTTTAAAGAACTCAAAACACTTCTGAAGCCATTTGGTATTAATAAATTTTACACCGATGATTGGGGAGCCTATGAGCGACACCTTGATGAAAACATGCATATTATTGGTAAAGCAAACACTCAGAAGATAGAGCGTAAAAACCTTAATTTTCGGACTTGGATTAAACGGTTGGCCAGAAAGACAATTTGTTTTTCAAAGCTCGAAAAGATGCACGATATTGTTATTGGATTATTGATTAATAAAGTTGAGTTTGGGGTCAATATTCACGCGATATAACAGTTCTGGCCCACTACCGAATTATCCTATAGAGCCTTCCAGAGTAACCCGTTTCTTCAATGCCCTACTCTTCCTCTTTGCTTTCTTCCCTAAGCCATATCAGACGCTCCCGCTGCAACTGTTCCTGCAACTCTTTTTCGCTGGGGAGGTAGGTTAGATATTTCGAGGCAAACAGCTGCTTACTGTCAGTCAGAATTGAATACTTTGCCACCGCTTCGCTTTTTTCGCTGCACAGGATTAAACCGACAGTGGGGTTATCATCACGATCCTTACGATGCTGATCATAGATGCGGACATAGGTATCCATTTGCCCTACGTCTTGATGGCAGAGCTTGCCAATTTTCAGGTCGATCAGCATAAAACATTTGAGCTTGAAGTGGTAAAACACCAGATCAATATAAAAGTCCTGATCTTCTGTACTGATTCGTTGCTGGCGCTCGACAAAGGCAAATCCTTTACCCAGTTCCAGCAGAAAAGTTTGAAGGTTATCGATTAGCGCCTGCTCCAGTTTGCTTTCCAGAATCGGGCCACAGGGCAGATTCAGAAAGTCGAGCACATAAGGATCGCGCAAGTAATCCTGAGGGGGAGTAGCCAGAGCTGAGGTTTTTTCCAGAGCTTCATCCTGAACCGGTCTGATATCCTGCTGATTGTTTTGTGTTGCCAGAAGGCGCTCGTAATAGAGTTTACCCACTTGCCGATCCAGGGCTCTTGCACTCCAGTTTTGTTCAATGGCCTCTTGCATATACCACTCTCGTGCCTGAGCATTATCAATGCGGATCAGGCGGCGATAGTGAGTCCAGCTTAATTCGGTACGCAGTGCGTTCCGTTTTGGGAAAGTCAGGTAAAATGCGCGCATATTACGCAGGTTGCGAACATCAAAGCCCCTACCAAACTCTGAAGTTAGCTGACGGGACAGGCTTTCCATTTGTTTTTTGCCATAGGAAGCCCGTTCAGCTCCGTTTTGTTCCTCCTCAACAATCAGCCGTCCCACGTTCCAGTAAGCCTGCACCATTGTGTGATTGATAGTCTTTTGCAGCTGAGCCCGTGACTGATTCAAAACGTCACGGATGGCCTGTAATAGTTCTGAACGTTCACAATGCTGAGTAGGCGGTTGATTGGTCATGGGGCACCTTTCGTGAATTACAGCTCTTTGAGGAAAGGTATCTTAGCCGGAAGGCATCTGTCGTTCAGGTGGAGTTGGCTGATAATTTTCAATCAGAAGCCGTTTCGAGTGGAAAGTGAAGAGAGGCGAATACCTCTCTTCATAAACAGAGTAAATGTCAGGCGATGTAACTGGAGATACCATTAATCAGCATCTGCACAGACAGCATGATCAGGATCATACCCATCAGACGCTCAATGGCGAATACGCCACGATTACCCAGCAGCTTCATAATACGGTTTGAGCAGACGAGAATGGCTGCACTCACCAGCCATGCCGCAAACACGGCAGTGATCAGGGCAACTTCTTCACCGGGATTCTGATTACCCAAAAGGATCAGTGTGGCAAGAATGGATGGCCCGGCAATGAGTGGTGTTGCCATAGGCACAATGAAAGGCTCGCCATCTGGCGTATCACCCATAATGCCGCCGCCACGGGCAGGAGGAAAAATCATCTTTAACGCGATCAGGAAAAGTATAATGCCGCCCGCAATACTCACAGCTTCCTGTTCAAGGCTTAATAGTGACAGCATGTTATCGCCTATGAAAAGGAAGATAATCAGTATCACTAAAGCGATCAGAAGCTCTCGAACCAAAACCTTTGTTCGTCGTTCTTCAGGAACGTGCTTTAGCGCTGAGATGAAAATAGGCATATTGCCCAGCGGATCCATGATCAGGAACAGCAGAACCGCAGTAGAGAAAATATCCATTTAGAACAACCAATGACAAGTTACGAATTTTGGTCAGGCTTATATCACTGGCGTTTTGAAAATCCAAGATAGGGGATATTCAGGAAGGCGTAGCGTCAGGAAGTTAGATGACCAGGTTCTGTCGGCTCACTAACAAGGCAAGCCTTGCTTTTTTTGTCTTTGACCGAGCCCTGATCGAATTCGGAAGTATTGCTGGCTTGTTGCACACGGGGCTTGTCAGCCTGCTGTCCGGCATTGGCTGCCTCAGACGTTTCTGGTTTCTGCTCGGCGACGATCAGCGAATTTTGGTGTATTTCGCTGCCAGATGCTGACGTTGACGTGATTGACTGGCTCATGCCCTCTCTCCAAAATCTTCCTTGATGTGGAAAGAATAGGGAGCCATTCTCAGAGCGTCTGTAAGACTATGGGCTAATCCAAATCTGATGGAATATAAGGCTATTTTTAATTCTTTTTTTAGATAATGTATTCATCCTTCAGTTTCACGTAATTGGCAGCACTGTAGGAAAAGAAACTGACTTCCTGGTCGGTCAGGGGGCGCACCATTTTGGCCGGATTGCCTTTATAGAGAAAGCCTTTTTGCAAACGCTTGCCCGGAGGCACCAGACACCCGGCTGCGACAATCACCTCTTCTTCAACGACAGCGCCGTCCATCACAATCGCTCCAATGCCAATAAGCACCCGGTCATGAATGGTGCATCCGTGTAGAGTGGCACTGTGACCCACTGTCACATCACTGCCAATGCTCAGGGCGTGACCTTTGGGGTTGTAATCGCTGGCATGGGTAATGTGCAGAATGGAACCATCCTGAATGCTGGTGCGTTCACCAATGCGAATGCTGTTCATATCGCCCCGAACCACCGTCATTGGCCAGATAGAACTGTCTTTGCCAATCACTACATCGCCAATGACCACTGCTGTTGGATCAATAAACACTTTTTTTCCGATAACCGGAGTTTTCCCTCTGAAGGTTCTTATGGCGGTGTTCATGGTGCTCTCGCATTAGAATTTGGTTTTTAAATTATTCTATCAGGCTCTCTGTTATTTGTTTGTCCAAAGACGTATAAACAGCTTTGCGAGAGTTGAAAATGCTGCACAGCATGCTTGAAATAGCCATCTGCTGTACCCATTGTGATTAATAAGAACAGACCTGAGAACATTACACATGAACAACCCGCTGCTTCAGCCTTCCGAACTGCCTCCATTTTCCAAGATCAACCCTGAGCATGTTCAGCCAGCGGTTGAAACCATCATTAAAGAGAGTGAGCAGGCTATTGAGTCGTTGTTGTCGAAAACAGCCCACTTCAGCTGGCAGTCCTTGCAGGAACCTATGGATGATCTGGGTGATCGCCTCAGTCAGGCGTGGTCACCGGTCGGGCATATGAATGCCGTGGTGAACAGCGATGAGCTGCGTGATGCTTACAACGCCTGTTTGCCGATTCTTTCCGAGTTTTCAACACGTCTGGGACAAAATCAGGGATTGTATGAAGCTTACCGGGATATTGCCGGTTCTGAGGAGTTTGCTCAGCTCGATAAAGCCCAGCAAAAAGTCATCAATGATAACCTGAGAGATTTTAAACTGGCCGGTGTTGCCCTGCCGGAAGACAAAAAAGCCCGTTACGGTGAAATCAAAAAAACACTGTCCGAGCTGACCAGCAAATTCTCCGACAATGTTCTCGATGCCACCATGGCCTGGTCAAAACTGGTTACCGACGAAAACGAATTGAAAGGTCTGCCGGAATCGGCACTGGCCGGTGCTCGTCAGCTGGCAGAAGCAAAAGGCCATGATCAGGGCTGGATGTTAACCCTCGACTTTCCAAGCTTTTTCCCGGTCATGACATACTGTGACAACCGGGCGCTACGTGAAGAAATCTATACTGCATTTTCTACACGGGCTTCCGATCAGGGACCCAATGCCGGTGAGTTTGATAACAGTGAGAACATCAAACAGATTCTGAAGCTGCGTCATGAACTGGCTCAGTTGCTGGACTTCAGCGATTATGCAGAATACTCGCTGGCGACCAAAATGGCGGAAACGCCTGATCATGTGGTGTCGTTTCTTGAAGATCTCGCCAAGCGCAGCAAGCCTCAGGCCGAAAAAGAGCTGGCTGAACTGAAAGCCTTTGCCAAAGATGAATACGGTGCTGATGATCTTCAGGCATGGGACATTGGTTACTACGGAGAAAAGCTGCGTCAGAAGCGCTATGCCATTTCTCAGGAAGAGCTGCGCCCGTGGTTCCCTGCTGAAAAAAGCATTAACGGTATGTTTGCCGTGGTGGAAAAGCTGTTCGGCATTACCTTTGAAACCGCAACCGATGTGGATGTCTGGCATAAAGATGTTCGCTTTTACAACATCAAACGCAACGACACAGTGATTGGCCGTTTCTATCTGGACTTATACGCCCGTGAACACAAACGCGGCGGTGCCTGGATGGATGAGTGTCGTGTGCGTCGCAAGCTCAGCGCACAGAATAATGTGCAATTGCCAGTGGCTTACCTGACTTGTAACTTCACCCCGCCAGTGGGTGATAAGCCTGCGCTGCTGACTCACGATGAAGTGGTCACGCTGTTCCATGAGTTTGGTCATGGTTTGCATCATATGCTGACAAAGGTGGATTACTCTGCGGTGTCCGGTATCAATGGTGTCGCGTGGGATGCTGTGGAACTGCCGAGTCAGTTCATGGAAAACTGGTGCTGGGAAGAGGAAGGTCTGGCACTGATTTCCGGTCATCACGAGACCGGTGGACCGTTGCCCAAGGAAATGCTGGATAAGCTGCTGGCGGCGAAGAATTTCCAGTCTGCCATGATGATGGTTCGTCAGCTGGAGTTTTCCCTGTTTGATTTTAAACTGCACAAGAATTATGCAGAAAGCAAAGATGTTCAGGAAGTATTGAACGAGGTCAGACAGCAGGTGTCTGTTGTGATTCCTCCGGCCTTCAATCGTTTCCAGAACAGCTTCAGCCATATTTTTGCCGGTGGCTATGCTGCGGGTTACTACAGCTACAAGTGGGCTGAAGTGCTGTCTGCCGATGCGTTTTCCCGTTTTGAGGAAGAAGGCATCTTTAACAATGAAACCGGTGAGTCTTTCCTGAAAGAAATTCTGGAGAAAGGCGGTTCAGCGGAACCTATGGAATTGTTCGTCAACTTCCGTGGTCGTGAACCCAAGATTGACGCGTTGCTGCGTCACAGCGGTATTGCCTGATCAACCAGATACGGTTCCCGAAACGGGAACCGTTTTAGCGGTAGTTAACGATGACAATAAAAAGGTTTATAGCCGGTGCGGTATGCCCTTCCTGCGGCGTTCAGGATTCTGTCCGTGTCTTCCAGAAAAAAGGTCGGGATGTCCGCGAGTGTGTGGATTGCGGCTTTTCGGACGAGGTTCAGGAAAAGCCTGCACTGGTGGGAGAGCTTCCGGAAACCAGAATCTCCCACGGCGATGAAGACAAGCTTGAGAATGTAACTGAAGACCAGATTGTCCAGGTGGTTCGCATACTGGACAGCTAGTTTCCGGGCAAACCCTTTTATGGTCTGTTATCCCGATAATTACATTGGCTTTTCATGCAACGGCTGAGACATCAGGCTGCGGAAGTGAATTTAAGATCTATGCCCAGCTGGTGTGACATGCAATTCCATTTGGACCAGATGTTGACCCATTCCTCAGGGTCTCTGCAGTTGATTAACTGCTTGAATTTTTCAGGGCTGAAAACGGTTTTGGAACGCATCATGTGCTGCACAGTCTGTTCAACAATGGAGTCCAGCTCATTGCCGAATTCATCACCCAGAATGGCGTGAATAATCAGGTTCGGCCAGGTCATGTTCATGGGGATCAGTGTGCTGCCGGTTTTTATCAGCCAGGTGTCGTTAACTTCTTCAATCAGCCGGTGTGCAAAGTAGGATTTTTCCAGCAGCTCATACATATCAATATCTGATCGGGACTGGAGAACCGGAGCCATAAAATTTTCATCGATGATATCCAGAAAGGGATAGATGAACTCTTCAATATTCAGCTCTTCGGATGCTTTTTCCAGAGCCTTCAGAAAGTCTGGAACATGGTCTATGTATTCAGCGACGAACTTCAGCAACGTTTCGCAAGCATTTTCTTCTGGTAGCTCGATGGTGTGGTGCAGCTGGTTAAGCTGTTTTTCCACCAGGGAACTTAAATGCATGCTTTGTGCTTCGTGCGCTCTTGCGTGATCAATAAGATCAACGATCGCCTGCACGTCCATATGTGCCTCCATTGACAGTGGCGGATACTGACTAATGATGATGAGGTGTTTGTTCCATTCCAATGAACCATTGATTTCCTGAGTTTCGGTTGAGCGTTAAACTTCAGAAAAAGTCCAATTGGAACGAGACATAATTGACCATAGTGCCAGCTTTGGTACAAGTTATTTTAAATACCCCTTTTTCATAAAAATCACATCTTTTAGAATTAAATAAGAAATATAAAAAAGCCTTGATTTGCAGGCTATTTCGTGATCTTTCCAGTACTTGTGCAGTCAAAAAAATGACACACAAAATATGCCAGTGAAGCCCGCTGTTTCAACGTTTTATTGATGGTTGCCAGAACGATTTGTTCCTTCAGCAAAACATGAATGGGAAATCATTTAATTTCCAAAAAAAGGGGGAGTGGAATTGAAATCATTTTGCTGTGAGTGATTAAAACTACCTGTGTCGTTTGTTTTTGTGCTGGGTTTTTCTGCATAAATCTATTTTTTAACGTGTATTTTTTGGACAAAAAACACAAGAATAATTTCCTTTTTTTTATCCATGTTGTTTAATGAAGTTCTGGGACTATACTTCTTGGATCATTATTGTCAGATCCTTGGGGTATGTATTGCAGGGTGTTCCTGCGATTTGGGTTTAGCAAGCCGACGTGCAGATTTTATCTGTCCGGTCGGATACTCAGGCACAACATTCCGGCAGTGATCAGTTGCTGGCCGGTAAGCAGCTAACTAGGTGTAGTTAATTTGCAGTGTCCAGGTAGTGTGACTTTGTCTTCTATTTTTAGGCATGATGATAAATGGTCGCTCTTGCATAGAATTTTACCCTTTACCATGTTGATAGTGTTCTGCCAGATCATTCTCTGCTGAACAATAGTCTGCTGGTAGATGTTTGGGAAAGCTTTTTTCAGGCAAGATGCTGTACTGACCAGGGCAGGTCAACAGGACAATAATAAAACCAGCTTAATGACAGTAGTTCATTAGCCGGTTAACACCTCTGAATGCAGGGCTCTGGGTCTGCTCAATAATAATAAGAAGTTTCCGCCACCAATCTTTTAGACACAGGGCGGATCGTCAGGGGATGTAAGGGAATGATGCAGCAAATGCGAGCACTTTTTCTTCTTGCTACCGGTTTTCTTGGTAGCTTGTTGCCTGTGCGCCTGATGGCGGACTGGCAGGTCAATATGACTGAGGGGGTGACGGCTATCAGCCGTTCCATCTACGGTCTTCACATGACCATATTCATCATTTGCGTTGTTATCGGCGTGTTGGTGTTTGGTGTCATGTTCTATTCAATCATCATGCACCGGAAATCCCGTGGCGTTAAACCGCAGCACTTTCACGAAAGTACTTTGGTTGAAATTGCCTGGACCACTATTCCGTTTCTCATTCTGGTTGTCATGGCAATCCCTGCCACCAAAACCCTCATCGATATTTACAACACTGATGAAGCGGAAGTGGACATAAAAATCACCGGCTATCAGTGGAAATGGCAGTATGAATATCTTGGGGAAGGTGTTTCGTTCTTCAGTAATCTCTCCACACCTAAAGAACAGATTTATAATGTCCGCGACAAGCAGGATAACTACCTGCTGGAAGTCGATGAACCTTTAGTCCTGCCTGTCGGTAAAAAGATTCGTTTTCTGGTCACTGCTGCGGATGTTATCCACTCCTGGTGGGTGCCGGCTTTTGCGGTGAAA
Source organism: Endozoicomonas montiporae CL-33 (assembly GCF_001583435.1). Classification (NCBI taxonomy): domain Bacteria; kingdom Pseudomonadati; phylum Pseudomonadota; class Gammaproteobacteria; order Oceanospirillales; family Endozoicomonadaceae; genus Endozoicomonas; species Endozoicomonas montiporae. The sequence goes on from NZ_CP013251.1 coordinate 64,078, forward strand.
CGCGATGCCATTCCCGGGTTTATTAACGAAGCCTGGACCAAGATTGAACGCCCCGGCATTTATCGCGGACAGTGTGCAGAACTGTGCGGCAAGGATCACGGCTTTATGCCAGTGGTGGTGGATGCCAGAACACCGGAAGACTTTGACCTTTGGCTGGCAGAGAAAAGGCAGGAAGCCGAACATATCAAGAAGTTAACGGATGAAGACTGGGACATGGACAAGTTAATGACGCTGGGCAAAACCACCTACGAAAAAATCTGTGCTGCCTGTCATCAGGTGGGTGGTGAAGGTATTCCGCCTCTGTTCCCTGCCCTGAAGGGATCAGAGATGGCAATTAAAACAGGCATGCTGAAAGACCATGTTGACATTGTCGTGAATGGTAAGAAAGGTACTGCCATGCAAGCATTTGCCAACCAGCTGAATGAAGCTGAGCTGGCGGCCGTGATCACTTATGAGCGCAACGCCTGGGGCAACAATACGGGTGAATTAGTCACTCCGAAACAGATTCTTGAATACAAGAAAACAGGAGAGCTGAAGCCTGACGACAGCGGTCAGCCTGCTGCAAACACCAAGCAAGCATCGCTGTGAGGACGCCACTATGACCGAACATACACTTGAACATCACGACGATCATCATCACGGCCCGGCCAAAGGGTTAATGCGCTGGGTTCTGACCACCAACCACAAAGACATTGGCACCATGTATTTGTGGTTCAGCTTCATTATGTTCCTGACCGGTGGTGCCATGGCCATGGTAATCCGGGCAGAGCTGTTTCAACCCGGCCTGCAGATTGTCGAGCCTGAATTCTTCAACCAGATGACCACCATGCACGGGCTGATTATGGTGTTTGGTGCGGTAATGCCTGCCTTTGTCGGGCTGGCAAACTGGATGATTCCCATGATGATTGGTGCGCCGGATATGGCACTGCCGAGAATGAACAACTGGAGCTTCTGGATTTTGCCGTTTGCTGCCCTGATGCTGGTCAGTACCCTGTTTATGGAAGGCGGCGGTCCTAACTTTGGCTGGACGTTCTATGCTCCGCTGTCAACGGACTATGCGCCGCCCTCCACCACCTACTTTATTTTTGCCATTCACATGCTGGGTATCTCGTCGATTATGGGGGCGATCAATATCATCGCCACCATTCTTAACCTTCGGGCACCGGGCATGACCATGATGAAAATGCCTTTGTTTGTCTGGACCTGGCTGATCACTGCGTATCTTCTGATTGCCGTAATGCCGGTACTGGCGGGTGCCGTGACCATGATGCTGATGGATATTCACTTCGGCACCAGCTTCTTTAACGCCGGTGGTGGCGGTGATCCGGTACTGTTCCAGCATATCTTCTGGTTCTTTGGACATCCTGAAGTGTACATCATGATACTGCCGTCATTCGGTATCGTGTCCGCCATCATTCCAACCTTTGCCCGCAAGCCGTTGTTTGGTTACACCTCTATGGTGTATGCCACCAGTAGTATTGCTTTTCTGTCGTTCATTGTCTGGGCGCATCACATGTTTACAGTAGGTATTCCGCTAGTGGGTGAACTGTTCTTTATGTATGCCACCATGCTGATCGCTGTGCCGACGGGTGTGAAAGTATTCAACTGGGTCACTACCATGTTCCGTGGTGCCATGACTTTTGAAACACCCATGCTGTTTGCCATTGCCTTTGTGGTGCTGTTTACCATTGGCGGTTTCTCAGGTTTGATGCTGGCGATTGCACCGGCGGATTTCCAGTACCACGACACGTACTTTGTGGTGGCTCATTTCCATTATGTGCTGGTGCCGGGTGCTATCTTTGCCATCTTCGCCGCTGCCTATTACTGGCTGCCCAAGTGGACCGGTCATATGTATGACGAAACTTTGGGTAAAACACACTTCTGGTTGTCGTTTATTGGCATGAACCTGACATTCTTCCCCATGCACTTTATCGGGCTGGCGGGAATGCCAAGACGTATTCCGGATTATGCCTTGCAATTTGCCGACTTTAATCAGATAGCCAGTGTTGGTGGTTTCCTGTTTGGTACCACGCAACTGTTGTTCCTGTTCATTGTGATCAAGTGTATTCGTGGTGGGAAACAGGCAACGGATGAGGTTTGGGAAAATGCCGAAGGGCTGGAGTGGAGTCTTCCTTCTCCAGCGCCTTATCACACGTTTACTACTCCGCCTGACGTAAAGTGATTCAGGGGATTGTGTATGAGCGGGAAGGATAAAAACAAAGAAGACAATGTCGTCGATTTGTCAAAGCGAACCATGCTTCGCACCGGGCTGGTAGCCGGAGGTATGTTTGGCTTTGGTTTTGCGATGGTGCCTATCTACGACGTTTTCTGCAAAGTCACTGGCCTTAATGGCAAGACAGATCCTAACCCTTATACCGGCAAGGCCGTTATGGACACCAGCCGCACCATTAAAGTGCAGTTTGTGGCGACTAAAAATGCGGGAATGAGCTGGGACTTCCACCCGGATATTTCCGAAGTAGAAGTACACCCGGGACAGGTGGGCGAACTCAGCTTTTACGCCCGAAACCCGACCGGAAAACGGATGATTGGTCAGGCAATACCCAGCGTAACGCCGTTTCAGGCCACGAATTATCTGCACAAGGTCGAATGTTTCTGCTTTACCACACAGACCCTGGATGCAGGTGAAGAAAAAGTCATGCCGCTGAGAATTATTGTGGATCAGGAATTACCCCGGCATATCACAAAACTAACCCTGTCGTACACTCTGTTCGATGTGACAACGATGGGGGAAAGGACGTTGAAGTCTTGAGGAGAGTTTAATGGCTGACGAAGGAAGCTATTACGTTCCCGCACAGAGCAAGTGGCCAATCATTGCTTCTATTGGCATGTTTGTGACGCTGGCGGGTGCAGGCATGATGATGAACGATATGTCTGCCGGTGTGAAAGATTCCATTGCGCATTACGTAATGTTTGCCGGTGCGCTGATCATGGCTTACATGCTGTTTGGCTGGTTTGGCAATGTGATTAAAGAGTCCCATGACGGGCTGTACAGTGCGCAAATGGACCGAAGTTTCCGCTGGGGAATGAGCTGGTTTATCTTCTCGGAAGTGATGTTCTTTTTTGCCTTCTTTGGCACCCTGTTTTACATCCGGATGTTTTCGGTCCCGTGGCTGGGCGGTGAAGGTCACGGGGCTATGACCAATCAGTTGTTATGGCCCGAGTTTGAGGCTGGCTGGCCTTTGATGAAAACACCGGACAACGAAACCTTCCCGGGGCCGGATGCCATCATCGATCCTTTCCACCTGCCGCTGTTGAACACACTTTTGCTGGTGGCTTCCAGTATCACTCTGACCATTGCTCATCATGCACTGCGTAAAAACGAACGTAAAAAGGTCATTGTCTGGCTGGCTGCCACCTTGGTACTAGGTTTTACCTTCCTGTTTTTTCAGGCTGAAGAATACATTCAGGCCTACAACGAACTGGGACTGACCCTGAGTGCCGGCATTTATGGTTCCACCTTTTTTATTCTGACGGGCTTTCATGGTGCTCACGTCACACTGGGTGCGTTGATGTTGACGATCATGTTTGTCAGGGTGCTGAAAGGTCATTTTGAACCCGAGAAGCACTTCGCCTTTGAAGCGTCCAGCTGGTACTGGCACTTTGTGGATGTAGTGTGGATCGGACTCTTTATTTTTGTCTACCTGTTGTGATGAGCATTGTGATGAACGTTGTGATGATAAGAGCAAAGCGCCCGCTAACGGTATAACCATGGAGCGTGGCTGTGAATATCACCGTGCAGCCATGCCACAACAATGATCAACATAATCAGAACCGTCAGGGTGATACGTGCTGTAAGAGAGTTAAGCAGTCTGGTCGATCCGCTTCGGTCGGTGACAAGGTAGTAAAGTCCCCGCCCCAGGCAGACGAGCACTGCGAAGAAAAGAATAAGAATAATAACTTTTAACCACATACCAGACACCTGTTGCTTGAATAAGCGCTTAATTGAGCCATCAGCCGGTAAAGAGCTTTTAAAAGCATATCAGTGGAACTGGAATGAGCACCAGATGTTGAAGTATAGAATCAAGTTGTCGCTGTTGGTGATGCTATTGCTGCCCTTGCTGGTATCCCTTGGACTATGGCAGCTCTCCCGCTATGAGCAAAAGCTGGAGCTGGAACAGATGCTGATCGAGCGTCTGCACATGTCGCCTTTGTCTTACTCGGATGTAAAACAATTCCCTGATCCCATGTATCTGCCCGTGAACGTTCAGGGGCAGTTCGATGCTTCCCGATATTTCCTGCGGGATAATCAGGTGCATGCAGGGCAGGCCGGTTATGAACTGATCATGCCTTTTACGACAATCGACGGACAAACAATACTGGTTAACCGCGGCTGGCTAAACAGTGTGTCCAGAGAAACACTGCCTGATGTTATAACGCCTTCGTCAACGATTGAGCTGACAGGCACTCTTTATCGTCCCCTTGGAAAAGCATTCACTTTGGGTGAAGACGTTTGGACAGAGTTGTGGCCCAAGCGCATTCAGGCTCTGGATTTCCCAAAAATGCGAGCCGCTCTCAACCTTGAAATTCCATCTATGCTGCTGGTGCTGACTTCGGGGCAACCGGGGGCATTGCAGGTTCGCCCTGTGACGATGAAAACCAGTTCCGGCAAGCATCTGGGTTACTCCTTTCAATGGTTCACCATGGCGCTGGTGTTGCTGGGACTTTATCTCTATCAAATGATTAAAACCGGGAAGCGACAACATGCAGGAAGCCACTCATAAACGCAGAGCAGACAGCGGGAAGAACGCCAAGGCAAAAGGTCGGCTGCAAATGGTATTGATATTTGCCATTCCTGCTTTTGCTATCTGTCTTTCGTACCTGATGTACTTTACCGGCGCTTTTGTTCCGGAAGGTAAAACCAATAAAGGACAGCTGATTTTGCCGCCTAAATCACTGGCACAGATGAACCTGATACATGAAGGCAGGTTATTTTCCGAGAAAAACCTGGAAGGGCGCTGGGGCATTATCGTGTTGGGCAGCAAAGACTGTGCATCGAAGTCCTGTCAGGACGCTATGTATCAGACACGTCAGGCACATATTGCATTGGGAAAGGAAACCGATCGTGTGGTGCGAACGTTTGTTGCTGATGAAGAGTTGGCAGTGACTCGCGGGTTTCAACAGGAGCACCCGGATATTGTTTGGCTGAAAGCAGATAAAGCCGGTTTGCTCAAAGAGCTGGATTTAAAAGAGTGGTCAACCGGTCGGTATTTCATTGTCGATCCGCTGGGCAACATCATGATGGGTTACGATTCGGCACAACATGGTGGTGATTTGTTGAAAGACTTAAAGCGGCTGTTGAAGGCTTCAAAAATCGGCTAGGAGCCTGTCGGACTTAGCCGACCGTAGCGAGAAAAAGACAGGTTTGAGACAGTTTTGACGATCATTTGAGGCGAATAGCGAGCTATTCAACGAAAAGGATCGTCAAAAATGGCCAAATCCGGCTTTTTCGCAGTAGGTCAGTGGTAAGTCCGACAGGCTCCTAGCGATAAGAAATTGTGAGAGCAATACGACGTCGGCAGGATAAAGGGGGTTCACATGGGAACAACAAAAAAGAAAGGCTTTTATCTGGCACTGTTTGCCACGGTTCTGGCAATGGTCGTCGTGGTTCTTGGGGCTTATACCCGGCTGGTGCATGCCGGTCTGGGTTGCCCTGACTGGCCCGGTTGTTACGGACAGTTAACGGTTCCGGAAACGGCCAGAGAAATAGCCGTGGCTGAAGCTTTATTTCCTGGTGCACCCGTAGAAGTGGAAAAAGGCTGGGCGGAAATGATTCACCGTTACGTGGCCGGATTGCTGCTGCTTGTGGTGTTGGGTATTGCACTGCTTTCATGGAAGCACCGTAAGGAACCGGGACAACCGCTGATACACCCTGTCTTTATCCTTGGTCTTATCATTTTACAGGCCGCCTTTGGTATGTGGACGGTGACACTGAAACTCTGGCCACAAGTCGTGACGCTGCATCTGCTGGGTGGCTTTGCCACGTTCAGCCTGCTTTTTTTACTAACCCTTCGTTTGTCAGGCATGGGGTGGAAGAAACTGCCTCCGGATGTGGTTAATGGTTTGAAAGGGCTGGGCATGGCCGGATTGCTGGTGGTGATTGTGCAGATCACGCTGGGTGGCTGGATCAGTTCAAACTATGCTGCACTCGCCTGCCCTGACCTGCCCATGTGTCAGGGACAATGGTTACCACCGGCTGATTTTGCAGAAGGGTTTGATATTACTCAGGAGATAGGGCCAAACTACCTTGGCGGACAAATGGATTCTGCTGCCCGAACCGCCATTCACCTGACTCACCGGTTGGGAGCTTTAATCACGGTGCTGGTGCTACTGCTACTGTCGTTCAAGGTTCTGACACGCAGTAAACAACTGTCTTATAGTTCACGCGGCAGCCTGCAAAAAATATCATTAGCTATTCTGTTTATTCTGACGATTCAGGTGATTCTGGGTCTCAGTAATATTATCTGGCATCTGCCATTACCGGTAGCCGTTGCACACAACCTGTTTGGTGCTTTGTTGCTGCTGTCTCTGGTCGCTTTAAATTACCGACTTCGTATTTCAGGGGATGAATGAGGAACGTTGTGATGAGCAAGGTAACGTACAGTGAATCGGTCCACTGGAAGGACTACCTCGAACTGACCAAGCCCAAAGTGGTCACATTGATGGTGCTGACGGTGGTGATTGGCATGTGTCTGGCAACACCGGGCATTGTGCCACTGGACGTATTGGTTTTTGGTAATGTCGGCATCGCTTTGTCTGCGGGTTCTGCGGCGGTGATTAACCATGTGGTAGATCGACGTATTGATAACATCATGGCGCGAACCCACAAACGTCCGGTCGCCGAGGGCAGAATTGCTCCGGCTCATGCATTGTTGTTTGCCTTTGTGCTGGGTGTTACCGGCATGGGTATTTTAGCTTTTCTGGTTAACCCGTTGACTGCCTGGCTGACGCTGGCTTCCCTGATTGGTTATGCCGTGGTTTATACCTCTTTTCTGAAACGTGCCACACCACAGAATATTGTCATTGGTGGTCTGGCGGGTGCAGCGCCTCCCCTGCTGGGCTGGACATCAGTAACAGGACAGCTTGATGGCAATGCGCTGCTGCTGGTTCTGATTATCTTTGCCTGGACGCCGCCGCACTTCTGGGCCTTGGCTATCCATCGCAAAAAAGAGTACGCCAGAGCCCATATTCCCATGTTGCCTGTCACCCACGGTGAGGCTTACACCAAACTGCACATTGTCCTTTATACAGTGATCATGATTCTGGTGAGTGTGTTACCGTTTCTGACCGGCATGAGCGGGCTGCTTTATCTGGCCGGTGCGCTGGTACTGGGAGGGCGTTTCCTGTACTGGTCCATCGCTTTGATGCGTGACAGTCGTCCTAATGCTGCCATCAAGACGTTTAAATACTCCATTACCTACCTGATGTTGCTGTTTGTCGTTTTACTGGCAGACCATTACACGACGTTTTAACGGCAATAGTTCATAGCCTTATAAAAGAGAGAGCCGCATGAAAAGACAGATAAAAGGCAATATCAGTAAAACCGTACTGTTACTTCTGGCGGCTGTTGCCATGGTGTTTGGCTTAACATTTTATAAATACACAACCCAGCCTTCTCTGTCGCTCGACGATTTACAGAAGATGGGTACCATCGTTTTTGAACAGCCCCGTTCTTTTTTAATGGCTGATCTGACCGATCATAATGGCAAGGTCTATAACAACAGTACCCAGAAAAACCAATGGACACTGATGTACTTTGGCTACACATTCTGTCCGGACATTTGTCCGATCACTCTGAGCCAGTTGAATGGAATGGATAAACAGCTGAAGCAAGACAATGCAAAGCTGGCTCAGCAGATGCGTTATGTACTGGTATCGGTTGATCCCCGTCGTGATTCCGTTGAGAAACTGAAAGGCTATGTACCTTACTTTAATAAAGACTTTATTGGTGTTACTGGTGATGTAAAAAATATTCACGACCTCACGGTTCAGCTGAATGTGCCTTACACGCCAGTGATTGATCCGGAAGATGAGTATTATCTGGTTGATCACGGCGCCAACCTTGCAATTATTAATCCTGATGGGCAGTACCATGGCTTTATCCGCCCTCCTCTCGAACCGGCAAGGCTCACCCGGATCATGACGGCTGTTGATGAAAACTACAGGCACTAACCTTTTGATAGACGACCCCTTTGATAGGCGACATATGGCGAATTACTTATATGGAGCCAGACCTTTACTTCGATACACTGCGTGTTCTTTAAAGCCTGCGCCTCTGCGATGAGGTTTGGCGCAGGCTTAAATTGTTAGATAAAAAACATGAGAACATGATGATTCAGGTTGTAGGTCACAGTAATCCCGATTCCGATAGTATTTGTTCTGCCCTGGCGGCTGCCGAGTGGCTGAAAGTATCCCGTGGTGAAGAAGCTGTTGCTGTTTCCCAAGGTGAAATTACCGGTGAAACCGCGTTTATCCTGAATGAAGCGGGTGTTGAAGCGCCTGTTCTGTGTGAAAACGTGGAAGACCAAAAAGTATGGCTGGTTGACTTCACCGATCTGGGTCAGGGACCGGAAGGTCTGGATAAAGCCGATATCATGGGTGTTATCGATCACCACCGTCTGGGTGATCTGACGACCGTTAATCCACTGGAAATGTGGATCTGGCCAGTAGGCTGCAGCTCTACCATTCTTTTCAACCTGTTCCGAATGGAAAACGTCAAAATTGAGCGCTCTGTTGCCGTTCTGATGCTGGGTGCCATTATCAGTGACACCGTTGCTTTCCGTTCTCCAACCTGCACTGACAAAGACCGTGAAGCCGCTCAACAGCTGGCAGAAGAAGCGGGTATCAGTCTGTATGACTTTGCTGACCGTCTGCTGCGTGCCAAGACCAATCTGGATGGTCTGACCATCGAAAGCCTGGTAGACCGTGACCTGAAGCAATACGCCATTAATGGTGCCAACGTTGTCGTGGGGCAGGTTGAAATCGCCAGCTTCGAACAGGTTGAAGACAAGATTGAAGCACTGGACGCCGAACTGCAGGCTCGTTGCGAACAGAAAGGTTTCAAACTGGCTTCTCTGATGCTGACGGATATCACCACTTCTACCACTCGTTTGCTGGTGAAAGGTGAATGGGCTGAAAAACTGAAGTCCGACAGCGACGATCGCTGGGTTCAGATGGAAGACACCCTGAGTCGTAAGAAGCAGGCGTGGCCATGGATGCAAAAGGTGCTGGCTGCATAAGCATCCTTTCACCTTCAGACCACTCATGCCTGCATGAGTGGTTTGTAAAAATACTTCCTGAGACGTACAACATGTGTTGTTTTAAAGATTGAGAGGGCTATAAGATAAAAGCAAGGGAATAATAAAAACAGGTAAGCCCCATGAAGCCAGCACGCTACAGACTCTTACCACTGGCCACGTTTCTGTCACTGAGTGTCAGTGCATCAACATTACAATTCGGCATGGATAACGATGTACTGTTCAAAGTGGATGGAGACTACTCGAATGGCATGTTTTTCGGTTACAGTTCTTCTCCTTCACCACTGACTTCTGATTCTTTCCTTCCTCTTGATCCTGCAAACGGCTATCAGACCAACTGGTCCGCTTCTATTGCTCATAAAATGTGGACACCTTCCGACATTGAGCAGACAACGCCTCAAAAAAATGAACGTCCCTACGCCGGGTTGCTGGCTGTAGACTCAGGCATTGTTGCAACGAATGGTACAACCGCTCATCAGCTTGGGCTGTTGCTTGGACTGGTTGGGCCAGACTCCGGTGCTGAAGATGCCCAGAAGCGGGCGCACCGACTGCTTGGAAATGCTATTCCCAAGGGCTGGGACTATCAGGTAAAAAATAAAGCGATCATCGATGTCAGTTATGAAGTGGATCAGTTGTTCTATCGATCAGGCAATACGCCTTATCAGAATGAATTCAGTGGTTATGGTCGTGTAGTGGCAGGAAACTTTCAGCCTGAACTAGCTGCCGGTGTTGGGTGGCGCTGGGGTAAAAGTCTGGAAAACAGCTTCAATGCGAACAGCTTAAGACCTTACCGACAGCACGCTATGGCTGCTGACGGACTCCATGGGGGTTGGTATCTCTATGGAAATCTGGAAGCGCGTTACCGCTTTGATGATCTGACCATTACAGGTAGCACATTAAAGCCGGTTCCTGATGTGGATATGGAAAAAGGTCAAATGACCGCAGCCTCGGGTGTCGTGTATTTTTACAGACAGTTTGGAATTGGGCTGTCTGCCGTTGCTTACTCCAAAGCATTCAAACAGGATCAGGATGACTGGCATTTCCGAAATTCACTGACCTTCTATTGGCTATTCATGTGAGGTGAAAGTTCGTTAAGTCTCAATAGTTATAAAAAATAATTTGGGTACAATCGCGCGGTTTAGAACTCCGTGTTTGAGCAGCAAGGAAAACTGCTTACCAGTAAAAACCGATTGAATAACCCGAATTCTTTATGACCAACAAAAATGTCTCTGGCCTGCACAGAAAAACAATCCGGACAACGATAGCCTCTATTCTCTCCGTAGCGGCCTGTTCTACAGCAGTTGCTTCGACTGCAGAGACCGGGCGCTGGGGGATCGGGGTTTCTGCCCGTCATGGCACGATCCCTTATAACACTGATCGGGCTGATACGGTTCGAACCACCATTCCTCAGATTTTCTATGAAGGTGAACATGTCTTTCTGCGTGATCTTGAGTGGGGGATTAAAGCCTATGAAGACGGCGATAATCGTATCAACGCAGTAGTAAAGCGTCGCTTTGTCAGCATCCCCCGTCGTATGCAAAACGACTATCAGGAAGACGCACTGGACTGGGGTCTGCAGTGGATTCACCGGGTAAACGACGAGCGTAGTTGGCGTTTTGAAGCCTTAACTGAGACCCGCTCCCGGTCACAGCTTTACGCAGGCCACGACTGGCAGCTTCAATACGGTGATCTTGAACTGAACCCTAGTGCCGGTCTTCGATATAAGTCTAAAAAGTTCAACAGTCACTACTATGGCCTGAGCAACTATGAAGAGTTCAATGGTCAAAAGATTGATGCAGGTATTGAGGCCGAGGTTGGTGTCAGTCTGCGTTATCCATTGATTGGCGGGCTTTATTTAACCGGTGCGCTGGAATACGTTTATCTGGACTCCAATGCCCGCAAATCCCCGCACGTGGACAGCAATGGTTTTGGTGCCGTCCGACTGGGTTTTATTTACTTTGATGAACCGTCAGCCAGACCGGCTCCTGTTCTGGCTGAAGGGGCTTATATAAGAGGTGCCCACGGTTGGGCGACGCCTTCGGATATGAACGAGATACTTCGTTTTAAATCCGAGCGGGATCGCTATAACAATCAGATGAGTTCGGTCTTCTATGGTCATCCTTTGAAACAAGGATGGCTGGGACGGCCTATAGACGTCTACCTTCACAGCGGTATTGTTTATCACTACGAGAAAGACAAGGTCGACGAGAACGGCAGAAAGGTTCAGGACCCGGTCTGGGAAGGTGTAGTTTCCATCAAGGCTTATTACAATTTTACCTGGCCAACTCGCTGGCGCTTTGGCGTTGCAGAGGGTTTGTCCTATGTCAGCAGACTGACCTACAACGAATGGCAGGAGATGGACAGAAAAGGTAATGAAGGCAGTAAGTTGATGAATTATCTGGATGTCAGCTTTGATGCCAATCTGGGTGATCTGTTCCGCAGCAAGTCTATGGAAAACCTGTGGGCTGGTTACAGTATGCATCACCGGTCTTCTATCTTTAAGCAGGCTTCCCAGTTTGGTCGTATCAAAGGTGGCAGTAACTTCAACACCTTCTATCTGCAATACCACTTTTAAGGGTATAGATGTCTGATTGAATCGGCTATAAATAGGTCACCAGTTCATAGTTGAGCTGGTTACCTTAAACAATAAACCTGAAAACCCAATTATAGAGGGAGCATTAATTGGCAAACCGGGCCCGGTGGACCCGTCTTACCAGTTTTTCAGATTATTGAAGCGCGGGGCGGACACTACTCACGCAGAGTCGTATAAATCAGACTTAGCAGAAACATTATAAAGCAGACGACAACAACAGAAGGACCAGCGGGTGTGTCCAGATGCCAGGAGGCTGAGAGTCCGCCACTGACACCCAGTAAACCAAAGCCACTGGCTAACACCGCCATTTGCTCAGGTGTACGTGCAAACTTCTGAGCGGTGGCAGCCGGGATAATCATTAACGAGGTGATCAGCAGAACACCGACAATCTTCATGGCGATCGCGATAACCAGAGCCATCAGCAGGGTCAATACCAGTCGGGCTTTTTGCACCGGAAAGCCTTCTACCTGAGCCAGTTCGGCATGCACGGTCATGGCAAGCAACGGGCGCCACAACCAGATCAGGGCCGCGAGTACAATCGCACCGCCGCCATAAATCCATAACAGGTCTTCGACGCCAGTGGCCAGCAGATCGCCAAACAGATAAGACATCATATCGATGCGCACATTACCGGCAAAACTGATGGCAACGAGACCTATAGACAGGCTGCTGTGGGCCAGTATGCCCAGCAAGGTATCTGAAGCCATGTGCTTCTGGTTTTGCATGACCACCAAAATAAGTGCCAGCAAGAGTGAGCAGAAAATAACCGCAAGGTTCAGGTCGATATCCAGCAACAGCCCAATAGCCACGCCCAGCAAAGCCGAGTGAGACAACGTGTCGCCAAAGTAAGCCATGCGTTGCCAGACCACAAAGCAGCCCAGGGGACCGGCAATCAGGGCTACACCAAATCCGGCAAACATGGCATGAAACAGCAGGTCAGACATCATGGAGTGTCTCCGGTATTGCCAGGTTTGCGAACAACATGCCCGTCAACCGTATGTTCATGGTCGTGGTGGTGAGTGTAAATAGCCAGTTCCTCAGACTCTCCGCCGAACAGTTTCAGATAGGCCGGATCCTTGCGAACTTTATGAGGGTGGCCCGAACAACATATGTGACGGTTCAGGCAAATAACACTGTCGGTGGAAGCCATCACCAGATGCAGGTCGTGAGAGACCATGAGCACTGAACAGCCCTGTTCATCTCTCAGCTCTGTTATCAGATGATAAAGCTCTTTCTGACCATTAACATCGACGCCCTGAACAGGTTCGTCCAGCACCAGCAGGTGTGGGTTGTGCAGTAGAGCCCTTGCCAGCAGGGTTCTTTGTAGCTCTCCTCCAGACAATGACTGTACCGGGGAGTTGATGACATGCTCTACCCCGGTTCGGCCCAGAGCATTTTTAATATCAGTCATGGGCTGGTTGGTCAGTGACAGAAAGCGCTTAACTGTCAATGGCATAGTGTTATCTACGTGCAGTTTCTGGGGCATGTAGCCAATGCGTAATCCGCGCCTGATGGTTCTTTGCCCGGAATCAGGCTTTTGTAAACCCAGAACAATTCGAACCAGCGTGGTTTTTCCTGCCCCGTTTGGTCCTATAAGCGTGACGATCTCTCCGGGATTCAGATCCAGAGAAATATTGGCAAGCACGGTTCGCTCCCTGTACGCCAGGCTGATGTTATTCAGGTTTATTAGTGTTTGTGACATCGTAATCCGTGAAAAATAGGCTGACCAGAAAGGGCTGTCGCCCTCTGGTCATGACTGTTCATTCATGTCGGTATCAGGCGCGCCGTCACTGGCAGCACAATTACGACACAGACCGGTTAGCTCAATGGAGCTTTCAGAGACAATAAACCCCTGCTCGGACGCACAGGAATGGATGGCGTTATTTATAGCAGCATGATCGACTTCCTTAGTGGTTCGGCACTGTTTACAGATGAGAAAACTGCCAAGGTGTCGTTCCCCCGGGTGGGGGCAGCCGATAAAAGCGTTCAGTGACGATAGCCGGTGAATAAGCCCCTGTTCCAGCAGGAAATCCAGAGCTCGATAGACAGTGGGAGGTTGCGCAGGTCTGGATTCCAGTTCTGCCAGCCGGGCAAGAACATCATAAGCTCCAACGGGCTCATGGCTCTGCCACACCAGTTCCAGAACGGTTTTACGCAAAGGTGTCAGGCGAACCCCGTTGCTCTGGCATATCTCGGAGGCGGTCTGAAGCGCCTCTTCAATGCATTCGTCATGATTGTGGGGGTGGTAAACACTGCTCATACTATCGGGTTAATGGCTCGAAAAATGTAATGTTACATTATAACCTGAATTGGTATGGATTTGTGGGTTATGAGCTTCTTCTTTTGTCACTACTCTTTGTCATCTAATGGAGGAGGATCCATGTTCCATGGAGAATAATTTGATTGTTTGGACGATTTATCATTGTTTGCTGTAAGGGATGTAGGTGGAGTCAAAAACTCATTATCTGTTCCCATGCCGATACCACTCTCACCGGAGACACTCTTACCGTAGACACTCTTACCGTAGACACTTTCACCGTAGACACTTTCACCGTAGACACTTTCACCGGGGACACTAAGATTATCCTCTGCGTCGTCTTTAGATTGGGTTGTGGCGCTATAAGTTGGGAACTGAGACTCTGTAAATGGCACTTCGAACTCATCTGTCTGAGTGGAGGAAGACATTGTGGTTGGCACTTCAACGTGTTCAACCTGTCTGTTGGTAAGAAATCGTTGCAGGCGCTCTCTTAACTCTTCTTCCCGAAAAGCATTACCTTTGTCAGCCAGAGAAGGGTAGGCACTTTTCAACATATTGATGGTTTGATCAATAGCCTCTTCCATTGGCAGCTGTACATTATCGTAATACAGGGGGCGGCTGATGCGTTTTGCTGCCAGATCGCGGTATTTCTGCGGGAAATGACTGTTGTCTTTAATGCCCTGATCTTCCAGTCTTTCAACTTTCTTCACGGCCTTCAGTCTTGTTCTGGACCAGTAAGCGGTTTGAGTTTGATGGACCGCTTTAGCTTTGGCTTTTTGCAGTTTGGCATGCTCTTTCGTATGCAGGTTGGCCTTTTCCAGAAGTATCGCCTTTTTTATATTTTCTGGTGAACCATTTTCAAGAAGCTTTATTGCCTCTTCCGACCAAGTCTCTTTGATTTTCCGGAGTTGTTTGATTTTTTTGGCTACGTGCTTGCCTTCAGGAATATCGTCCGGATTTATAATGTAATCTCCCTGCTCAAGCATCTGGTCAACAGCCAGATCTGTCGGAGACTGGAACTTAAAGCTGTTATTGCGATCGGCATCACTCATTTCACGTTTGTTTTTCCAGGCTTGCTCCTGCTCTTCTGACGGGGTGCGAGGCTCTGCTTTATGCTGCTCACCATGTGAGGAGTCAGGTGATGATTCGCTCCACTCCTGCGGAGGGCTGTACACCCTTCTTGCGTAGTCACAGGCTACGTTATACAACGCCACTTTAACGGTTTTGTCGTCAAGCGCAGCATCTAACTGTTTGATAGTGGCTTTTTTTACACCGGCCCGGGATAGAATCTCTGTCACGTCGGAGCGCAACTGCTGCATTTGTGCGACACGGCAAAGCTGTTCGTTTTCTACCGCGAGGTCTGCTGCTTGTTTTGCACCGTCCAGAGGATCCGTTATCATTTCTGACGGGTGTGTCAGAGCGTCGGTAATATTGGCTACGATCCGGTCAAACCGAAGTCGATCAGTCTGAGACTCATTTAATAGTTGCCTGATATCGACAACTTTGCTGGAATTGGCGGTATAAGGCTTGGTGGTTCGCTTTGATATAGCCCCTGCAAGCGCTCTGGCAAAGGCTTGCTCTTCCTGTTTGCTGACGTCTTCAAAGCTGGCTTGTCTGGCTTCCAGAAACTCTTTTTTCCAGCTGGTTGGGGGCCAGAACAGTTTAACCAGCATCCCTTTAAATTTTTGTAGACCGGTTCCCTTGAATTCACCGACAACGATCTTACCGTTGCGGAGCCTCAGTACCTGATCATCATTATGTCTTTGTGTTAAGTTTTCAGCCTGTTGAATCAGGTTGGCAGGTATACCAAGCATGCTGCGTCCTTGCTGTGCTATATACCCAAATCCGATGGGTATAGATTAAATCCCTTAAAGCAAGAATAGGTCAGGGAAGCGCCGGAATACTCTCCTGACCGCGTAAACACATCATTTTTTTAAATTCATCCGGATCTTTGAAGTTAAGAACCTGGTTTTCCTGATGCTCTTTATCCACTTCCTGCTCAGGATGGACGAAGGTAATGATTCGGGAAATCCAGAATCGGAAGGCTGCAAGGCGCAGCATCAGTGGCCATGCTTCCCTTTCCTGAGTCGTGAATGATCGAATGTCGGAGTAGGCTTGTGTGATGGTCGTCAAACGATTGTCATTCAACGACAAATCCGGGTTAATACACCAGTCATTGACGGTAACGGCCAGATCATAGAGCAGGTAATCATGGCAGGCGTTATAAAAGTCGATGATACCGGTGATTCTGCCCTGTTCGAACAGAGCGTTGTCATGGAACAGGTCGCCGTGGATCAATCCTGTGGGTAACTGGTCAAACCGGGACAATTCTGAGGTAATACTCTGCCAGGCCGATTCCATGAGCTCTGCATCGTCAGCAGACAACAGGGTATTCAGCCGTTGCACCTGCTGCTTCAGCCAGGGAATACCCCGCTGGTTTTCCTGTTGCAGGGCTGATTTCTGGCCAATTCTGTGCATTTTCGCCAGTTGTGTACCAATCTGGGCGCAATCTTCAGCACTGATGGTTTGCAGGTGTTTGCCTGAAAAGCAGGGGCTGATCAGACAGGGCCTGTCCTTTAGCGTATGCAGGGCTTGCCCCTTTCGATCCTTGATGGGGGCTGGAACCTGAAGACCGCCTTCACTGAGTTCTGTGATGAAATCAATAAAAAAAGGCAGGGTGTCTTCTGGCAGATATTCAAACAGCGTCAGCACATAGCGTTGCTGCTTGTCTCCGGACTTCAGATCGATGAAGTAGTTGGTATTCTCGACACCGCTCTCGATACCTGTAAAGTCTTGCAGGGTTCCAAGATCGTAATGCGACAACAGCGAACGGATGTCGCTGGCAGACAAATGGGTATAAACGGACATAACTTCCTTAACGTATAGCCCCTGTGCTTTCTTGCACTGATATTGGCATTCTGTTTATAAACCGGTTTTTGGTGGGCTTACTTCCACTGGAAAATAGTCCACGATGGGACAAGCATGCCGGGTTTATCGGCTCTAATAAAGTTACCCTCACTGTCGGCAGCGACCAGGAAATACGGAGGGCCGACTTTGGGTGTCACGTGAATGGCGTAGAGGAAAGGACCAATACGATATTCGCGAATAGTGCGGTCATCTCCCGAACGGATCACAACGGTTGTATCATCCCGTTGTTCCAGTTCTTCGGGGCGCAGGTTTTTGGGAATTTTATTAAAGTCAGCTTCGCTGATGACATTCGCTTCCGAACTGACTCTGGGTGGCTTTTCCAGATCGTTTTGCTCTGAGTCCGGTGCTTTGGTAGCGCAACCTGCGGTAAGAAGGCTGGCTGTAACCAGCGAGGCTATGAGTTGCTTGTTCATATTGTGTATCGCTCGTGCTCTCATTTAGAAGGCGGAACTGGTATAAAATAGCCGCAGTCGCTGAGTTTACTCGGAATTCTCTAAACCGAATATCATTTTAAAAAGTAATGACTATGTCAGAACAAGTTTCAGAACATGTGCCAGAAGCCGCCTCCAGGCAAGAGACAGCCCCGCTGATTCTTGTTGATGGCTCTTCCTATCTTTACCGTGCTTTCCATGCCTCGGAGCGCGCTAACCTGCGAACCTCTGATGGTCAGCCTACCGGCGCGATCCGGGTCATGACCAACATGCTGCGCAAGCTGAGCAATGAGTACTCTGGCAGTACGGTCGTTGTCATATTTGATGCCAAAGGGAAAACCTTCCGGCATGACATGTACTCCGAGTACAAGGCTACCCGCAAGCCCATGCCGGATGACCTGCGCTCTCAGGTTCAGCCAATTCACGATATTGTTCGTGCGCTGGGCATGCCACTGCTGATGATTGAAGGTGTGGAAGCGGATGATGTCATCGGCACTCTGGCCCGCGAAGCGACGGAAAAACAAGTGGATACCATCATTTCTACGGGCGATAAGGACATTGCCCAGCTGGTATCCGAGCACGTTACTCTAATCGATACCATGAAGAACGAAGCCACTGACCTCTCTGGAGTCGTGGATAAGTTTGGTATCCCTGCCCATCTGATTGTGGATTATCTGGCTCTGATGGGCGATTCCAGTGATAACATTCCCGGCATGCCGGGGGTTGGGCAGAAGACTGCTCTGGCTCTTCTGCAGGGCATTGGCAGTATTGATGATATTGCCGAACGTCTGGATGAAGTTCCGGCACTGGGTTTTCGAGGCAGTAAAAACTTTGCCAGCAAGTTTGCTGAACACAAAGATGTGGTGCTGTTATCCCGTGAACTGGCCACCATTAAAACCGATGTAGAACTGCCAGTGGGTGTAGACGGCCTGAAGGCTGAAGCCATCGATAAAGAAGCGTTGCTCGAACTGTTCCGGACGTTTGAATTTCGCTCCATGATCGCAGAGCTGGACAGTGGTGCAGTAGAAGCTTCTGAAGATCAGAAGCCAAAGGTTGAAGCACACTACGACACTGTTCTGACTGAAGATGAGTTTAACCATTGGCTGGAACAGCTAAATAATGCTGAGCTGTTTGCTTTTGATACTGAAACCACCAGCCTCGACTACATGGTGGCAGAGCTGGTGGGGGTTTCTTTTGCCATTGAGCCGGGCAAAGCGGCTTATGTACCCGTGGCTCATGATTATATGGGGGCACCGGAGCAACTGAATCGTGACTGGGTGCTGGAGCAGTTGAGGCCTCTGCTGGAAAACGATGAAAAGAAAAAAGTAGGCCAAAACCTCAAGTACGATCAGAGTGTTTTGGCACGCTATGGTATCCATCTTCAGGGCATTGCTTTTGATACCATGCTTGAGTCGTATGTATTCAACTCCACTGCTACCCGCCACGATATGGACAGCTTGGCTGATAAATACCTTGGTCATCGATGCACGTCTTTTGAAGACATCGCAGGCAAAGGTAAAAAACAACTGACGTTTAATCAGATTGAACTGGAAAAAGCTTCACCCTATGCCGCTGAAGATGCCGACATTACCCTGCGTTTGCATCAGGCTATCTATCCCGGGCTGGAAGCTGAAGCCTCTCTGGGCAAAGTGTTCCACGACATTGAAATGCCGCTGGTGGATATTATTTCCCGGATGGAACGCAACGGTGCCAAAGTCGATGGCTCATTGTTGGCAAAGCAGAGTCTGGAGATTGGTGAACGGCTGAAAGAGCTGGAACGACAGACGCATGAAATGGCGGGTGAGCCGTTTAATCTCGCTTCTCCAAAGCAACTTCAGGCATTGCTGTTTGAAAAGCTGGGTTTGCCGGTCATTAAGAAAACCCCTAAAGGACAACCATCGACGGCTGAAGAAGTGTTGCAGGAACTGGCACTGGACTACCCGTTGCCCAAGCTGCTGATTGAGCATCGTGGTTTGAGCAAGCTGAAGTCTACCTACACTGATAAACTGCCACAGATGATTAATCCTGAAACTGGGCGAATTCATACGTCTTATCATCAGGCTGTAACAGCAACAGGACGACTGTCGTCTTCTGACCCGAACCTGCAGAACATTCCAATTCGAACTGAAGAAGGTCGCAGAGTGCGACAAGCATTTGTTGCGCCGCAGGGCTACAAACTGATCGCAGCAGACTACTCCCAGATTGAATTGCGTATTATGGCGCACCTTTCTGGTGACAGAGGGTTACTGGAAGCCTTTGCTAACGGTCTGGATATTCACAAAGCGACAGCTTCGGAAGTCTTTGGTGTGACTCTGGACGATGTGACTTCCGAGCAGCGTCGCAGTGCCAAGGCGATTAACTTTGGCCTGATCTATGGTATGTCGTCGTTTGGTTTATCGAAGCAGCTGAACATTTCCAGAAAGTCGGCGCAGGAATACATCGACCTTTATTTTGATCGCTACCCGGGTGTGCTGCGCTACATGGAAACCACCAAAGAGAGTGCCCGTGATAAAGGCTATGTTGAAACGCTGTTTGGCCGTCGTCTTTATTTACCGGAAATTAACGCACGAAACGGTATGCGTCGTCAGGGAGCAGAGCGTACGGCCATCAATGCCCCCATGCAGGGAACGGCTGCGGATATTATCAAACGCGCCATGGTTGATGTGGATCACTGGCTGACAGACAGCAAACTGGATGCTCGCATGATTATGCAGGTGCACGATGAATTGGTTCTGGAAGTGGCTGAGAGTGATCTTGAGTCAGTTCGTAAAGGCGTTGAGGCAAAAATGTCTCAGGCCGCTACTCTGGATGTGCCATTACTGGTAGAAGCAGGTATTGGTGATAACTGGGATGAAGCACACTGATACAGGGAAGACCATGCGTAACTGAGAGTTTTGTAAGGTTTTTGTAAGGTCGAAAACAGTCAGGAACTAATCTCTGAACTGCTTGTCTTAGATAGTAACAGTCACGTTAAGTGGCTTGTTTACTCCTTGTGTGTTTAGTGTTGGCAAGAAGCAGTGGTCAGTACCCCTGCAGACTACTGCATCAACCAGCTTCCTTCCCCCAAAGGCAGCTGGTTTTTTTTCGCCTGTAAAAAAGAGACCTGCCGTGCAAAAAAAGTTTTTCAAAAAAATAAAAAAAATTTTGAACTTTTTCCAGAAGCCGTTGTCTTAGATTATGCAGGAGGGAAACTTTCTGCACTCCTTGTGTGTTTAGTGTTGGCATATACGGGCAGTCTGACGTTCCCCAACAACAGACTGTCATCACCAGCTACCAGTCCCCTCTGGTAGCTGGTTTTTTTTATCTCTATAGACGACAAATGTTTAATTTCGGAGTAAAGTTTTTCTTCTTTTGTCGATTCCTTATACCAATTCATGTTTAGAAGACGGAATTGGTATTACCCAATGATCCGCTTTTTTTGATCTTTCGCAGGGCTTTTTGTGGTGCATGATTTCTTTCATCGTTGTATGCGATGAAAAAAATCACCATTTAAGAGTTTTTATGGAGCGATCCATGGAACTATTTGTGGAACTATTTGTGGAACTATTTGTGGAACTATTCAAAAAAACGCAGGTCTGATGTTGTGTAAGGTGGCTGAATGCCTTCTTACACCAACTCCTTGTGTGTTTAGTGTTGGCAAATACTCCGTTTTCGGAGCTTTGAACTCCAGTTCCCCTCCCCCGGGAACTGGAGTTTTTTTCTTATTCTTCTTCGTGATTTTCTACAGAACCTTCTTCATCAAATGGCTCTTCGTCAGGCAGTTCGTTGTCTTCAACCCCAAGCCAGGTGTCAAGGTGATGAGCCAGCTCGGTGACACCGGTTTTTTTCAAAGATGAGAATAGCTGAACAGTGACCTGATCATGCTCTTTTACTTCATTTTTGAGCTTGTTAAGCGCCTGTTTGCCTACGCCGGACTTTAGCTTATCAGCTTTGGTCAGAAGAATGTGAAGGGGCATATGAGACTCAATGCTCCACTGCAGTATCATTCGGTCAAATTCTTTCATGGGATGCCGAATATCGACGAGCAGTACTACACCTGCCAGAGATTCCCGGTTGGTCAGGTAATCATCCAGATGCTTTTGCCATTTTATTTTCATGGCTTCAGGGACTTTGGCATAGCCATAGCCCGGCAGGTCAACAAGATAACGGTTTTCTTCGATCTCAAAAAAGTTGATCAGCTGCGTCCGGCCAGGGGTTTTACTGGTTCTGGCCAGTTTGGATGATCCTGTCAGCGCATTAAGAGCGCTGGATTTTCCTGCATTGGAGCGACCGGCAAAAGCCACTTCAAGGGCATTGTCCGGTGGGCACTGCTTCAGGGTCGGAGCACTTGTCACAAAGTGTGCTTTACGGTAATTCAGGTGACGGGGAGTGGTATTATTTGATTCAGTCATGAGGCTTGTTCTGGTCGCCGACTCGGTAAGTGTTTATACTAGTCAGCGTTTCGGGGTGTATGCGGCCGGTGGCTGCTGTATTCGCTGAAAAGCACTTAACACACTGTTTGTATGAGAGTTTGACAAGAACGCATGGTGAAAGTTCTTATCAGATTTCTGACAAACACTGTGGAATAACAGTCTGGAAAACAGACTGGGTTGATAACAGTAAACATAAACAAGTGTGTCATCCAAAATCTCTTCTGAGATTCGGAAACGCTGATTATAACAAACAGTCTTTCTGTATGGTTTGGCCAGAATAATAACAGCCATTTTAGGCAAGTGCCGTAGCTGGGTCAGGGGTAATGAAAAAAATCATTCTCAGTCTCTTAGTTCCATTGGGTGTCTCATTAGGCGTTTCTGAATTGGCGTATGCAAAAGGAGATGCAGAGGCCGGTAAGGCTAAAATCGCCACCTGTTCGGCCTGTCACGGGGCAACAGGCGTCAGTGCTGCACCCAACTACCCAAATCTTGCTGGCCAGGGAGAACGTTACCTGATCAAGCAGATTAAAGAAATCAAATCGGGTGTTCGCAGTGTGCCGGAAATGGCGCCGTTCACAGGCAAGCTGACCGATCAGGATATTGAAGACATTTCAGCATTTTATGCCAGCCAGCCAGCAGTAAAAGGTGTCGCTGATCCGGAAAAAGTGGCTCTGGGTGAAAAACTGTTCCGCTTTGGGGACGCCAAAAAAGCTATTCCGGCATGCAGTGCCTGCCATTCACCAACAGGTAAAGGCAATTTCCTTGCAGGCTTCCCGTACTTGTCCGGTCAGCACCCAGCGTATACCGAAAAGCAGCTGAAAGAATTCCGGGAAGGTATTCGGGTGAATGATGGTGACTCTAAAACCATGAGAATGATTGCTGAAAAACTCAGCAATAAAGAAGTTGAGGCTCTGGCCAGTTATATCAGTGGACTTCAGTAAGTCTGATCGGGCTAAAGCGTCTATCCTGTTTTCAGATAAATGGTTTATCCATTGTGATTATCCAATACGAAAACAATAGACCGGACGTCGCAGCTCAGGTGGAAGTGCTGTTAGGGCAGACGGTAACAAACGCTGCACTGGCGGGAGTGACTGATGAGAAAAATAATTCAAGGCTTTTGGCTATTGGTTTTATGCATCCCTTTTCTGGCGCAGGCAGCTCCTGTTGAGGGCTTTAAGGAAGGGAAAGATTATCATCTGTTGAAATCACCGGTTCAGACTTCAGTCTCTGATGACCGTATCGAAGTGGCTGAAGTGTTCTGGTACGGTTGCCCACACTGTTCCAGTCTTGAAAAAGTGGTCACTCGCTGGAAGCCTCAAATGACCGATGAGGCTCAGTTAGTCCGGGTTCCGGGTTTTTTCGGGCCTAACCTCTGGCAAACCCATGCCCAGCTTTATTACACACTGGAAAGTCTTTTTCCGGATGAAAAATCACTCAAACCAGTCCATGACGCTATATTCCAGCAGGTGCAAGAGAGAAACAACCTTCTGAAGAACGAAGAAGAAATGCTGGGTTATCTGACCAAACATCACAAAGTGGATAAAGACAAGTTTCTGTCTCTCTACAACTCTTTTGGTGTAAAAAACCTGATGAACCAGGCTTCTTCCAAAGTTCGCGGTTATCAGTTGACCGGTGTGCCAGTACTGGTTATTGACGGGCGGTTTGTGGTTGAGCCAAAAGTGGGTCTGGAAAGAATGCCTGAGATTGCGGATTACCTGATCGAGAGAGTGAGTAAAGAGCGCGCCGAAGCAAAGGCAAAGAAATCTCCGACTAGTCCCCAGTCAGCAAAAGATCAGAACGCTAAAGTAAAGTAATTGTTACGGTTGTGGGATAGTCGCTGAGCCTTAGGGTAAGCTTAGAAACAGAGTCTGTAACTTTCGGATATCACTGATGCCGATAAGAACCCTTAAGGGAGCCATTGCTGCCAGCTTACGCAAGCGCAGCAAAGCTCCTCAGGCTGTTGCCTGTAGCGAGCTAGACTATTTCCCCGTCAGCTTTAAAAAACACCAGTGCCTGCGACTGCTTAGTTTTAACATCCAGGTGGGCATAAACACTCAGCAATA
This sequence comes from Endozoicomonas montiporae CL-33, assembly GCF_001583435.1. Classification (NCBI taxonomy): domain Bacteria; kingdom Pseudomonadati; phylum Pseudomonadota; class Gammaproteobacteria; order Oceanospirillales; family Endozoicomonadaceae; genus Endozoicomonas; species Endozoicomonas montiporae. Next base: position 88,037 of record NZ_CP013251.1, read on the forward strand.
CCGTCACTATCTTACCCGTAGCTGGCAGCATGTCCTTCCTCATGCCAAACGGGTTCAGAACCTGAATTCAATCGCTTCTGTTTTGCCTGACTTTGATATTGTTGCCCTGCAGGAAGTGGATGGAGGCAGCTTACGTAGCGGCTTTGTCAACCAGACTGAATACCTTGCACTTAAAGGCCGTTTTCCCTATTGGTACCAGCAGCTGAATCGCAATCTTGGTAAATTTGCCCAGCACAGTAATGGGCTGTTAAGCCGTTACAAACCCGCCAATCTTGAAGATCACAAATTACCCGGCATTATTCCGGGGCGTGGCGCCATTGTTGCGGAGTATGGTCAGGGGCGGGAAAGTCTTCTGGTCGTGATGATGCACCTTGCACTGAGCCGGAGAACCCGCGACATTCAGTTATCGTATATTCGCGAATTGGTACAGTCCTACCGGCATGTTGTTCTGATGGGCGATATGAACACTCATGCTGAACAGTTGCTCAATCAGTCACCACTCAGGGGCAGTGGTTTACAGGCTGCACACTGGGAGCAAAATACCTTTCCCAGCTGGAAGCCGCATAAATCGCTGGATCATATTCTTGTCAGCCAGTCGCTACTGGTGAACAAAATGGAAGTATTGAATTTGCCGGTTTCAGACCATTTGCCCGTGGCTGTCGAAATAGAAGTGCCGGATAGTGTGCAGTTGAAGAAGTAGGAAAAATATCTGAAGGTGCCGGAGCCATAAAAAAAGGTCTGGCATCGAGGGGGAAGGAGGAGGGGTGATGCCAGACCTTAACAAATTCCAACCAGAAGTCAGGGAGTAATTGATGGGAAGTATATTACCCATCTAAAAATTGATTTGTATCAGTATATTCGTGCTGTTCGGTAGGTAATCCAACTGATCAGGCCGGTCAGGCCTGTCAATCAAGAAAGTGCTAATTCAGTGCTAATAATCGTATATTGTTGACTGAAATCAACAATATATGGGGCTTTTGGGCTATTTTGACCACATCTAACCACAAGAGTCGCACAGTTAGCCGATTTTAGAGCTTCTGCATTAGTTACTTATAAGATGTTTGTTTTGCGAAATTCTGCTTTTTCTACACACAAACATTGGAACCGCTCAGCCAATGATAGAATAGAGCTCAAGTTTCTGGATGTGACAGTATGAATCCAATAAAAATCGGAGTCTTTGGCTCTGCGTTTAACCCTCCTACTCTCGGTCATCAGGATGTTCTTCGTCAGGCTGCAGATCACTTTGACCGGATTCTTCTGGTGCCTTCAGCTTCCCATGCGTTTTCCAAAAAACTCCTGCCTTTTGCCCAGCGGGTAGCTATGCTCGAACGCTTTCTGAGTGAGGCTCAGGTTCCTCAGTGTGAGCTGGAACTGTGTTTACTTGAAGAAGCCCTGCTGAACAATAATCCTGATAAGCCTGTTTACACCTACGATCTGATGGAAGCGCTTGAGCAGCAATATGCTCAAGGACAATCTGGTGAAGACCCGTGCGGTGAAAAACAGTCTGGTGAAAAACAGTCTGGTGAAAAAAAAGTAACACTCGGTTTTATCAGGGGGCCGGACAATGCCGACCCGGATACGTGGAGCCGGTTTTACAAGGCAGACGAAATAGAACAGCGCTGGCCACTTTTTACCGCCGAGGAAAGACGTCCGGTTCGAAGTAGTCTGGTACGAAGCTTAACAGCTTCGGCAACATCGGACGATAACAGAAGAAAGGTGCTGGATGGTTTGTTACACCCATCAGTACGGGACTTCATGTTGATCAATAAACTTTATCAGGTTTGACTGAAATTTTATGAAACTATCCAATCTCGGGCTGGATGATGTTCGCATTGACGAAGAACAAAATGTCTATTCCGGTTTTCTGAAGCTGAGCCGATACAAAATCCGACATGCGCTGTTTGAAGGTGGCTGGAGTCCTCAATTAGAGCGGGAAGCCGTTTATCGTGTGCCATCTGTGGGTGTGCTTCTTTATGATCCTGCGCTGGATCTGGTGGTGCTGGTGGAGCAGTTTCGGATTGGTCCTCTGCTGAGTAACGATGACCCATGGTTACTTGAAGTGGTTGCTGGTATTTCCGAGGCTGACGAAACGCTGGAATCGGTGGCGCTAAGGGAAGTGAAAGAAGAAGCAAATTGTGAAGTGAAGGCATTGCTGCCTGTTTCTAATTTTTATGTCAGTCCCGGCGCGACCAATGAAAGGCTGATGCTTTACTGTGGCATCACCGATGCTTCAAAAGCCGGTGGCTGCTATGGCGTTGAGGATGAGGGTGAAGATATCAAGGTACATGTCGTGCCTTTTGCTGAAGCCTATGCGATGGTAAAAGACGGACGTATTGCCAATGCCCCGGCTGTCATCGCCCTTCAGTGGTTGAAATTACATCATCAGGAGTTACAACAATATGCTTAAACCGAAAACGGTCTCTAATCATAGTGTGTTTACCCTGCTGGTTTTGTTTTTGCTGGCAGGCTGTCAGTCCTCCAGTGTGCCCAGTTTATACCGGGAAGGTTTACCTGGTACGGCCAGCTGGGCTGTGTTGCCATTCGTTAATTACACCGAATCAGAAAATGTTTCAGATCAGGTAGAAAAGATTCTGATGGTGTTGTTGCCTTCTAACGGAATTGATGAGCCTGAGCTGTATCCGGAATTTCTGGTGACCAGTGCAAATAATGTGCTGACCGATGCTCATAAAGTTCAGAGTGGACGACAGTGGGCTTTCCAGAATGGTGTCAGCTTTGCATTTACTGGCACTGTGAATGAATGGATGTTTGATGACGAGGGGCGCCCTCACGTTGCCCTGAGTCTGACGGTTATGGATGTGCGCAGCGACGAAACCCTCTGGAGTATCAGTGGTGCCAGTGAAGGCCTGCCGGGGGATGATCTGTTTGCTGTCAGCCGCGGCCTGATTAATGACCTGCTTCGGTCGCTCCCTGTCAATCGCCGCCTATAAACAGTCTTAAATCCTATAAAGAAAAGGAAATAATCAAGAGGATCAGCAAGGATGCTATACGCGCTAAAGGATGATAAGGGAATGATCACTGCGGTATCAGAAAAGCAGCTTTCTGATGACTGGAAGTCAGTAGATCTGGAAGACGAGTCGGTCATGGTTTTTCTCCAATGTAATCCAACCATTGGCGACAAGGTGATGCAGGCTGCTGATGCTGACTTTATTCGGGTGCTGGAGGATGTTATCGATCTGCTCATCGACAAATCCGTTATCCAGTTCACCGAATTGCCTGATCCTGTGCAGAATAAGTTATTGAATCGTCGTCGTTATCGTGAAGAGCTTCGTAATAATGACGACAGAAACAACCTGATCAGCGGAGAGGACGAGAGTATTTTTTAGCGTTCTCTGGAAATAGCCCCTATCGGGGTTATTTTGGCATTCGGTGTTGGCCAGTCTTCAGCCCAGTCATCCTGATGACAGATGGCATCATTGGGAATCAGCATCGTTTTATCGTCCACCCGCATTGGGTACAAAATACCATTAAGATGATCCAGTTCGTGCTGCATTAAGCGGGCATGAAAGTTTGTCAGTTCTGCTTCCTGTCGTTCCCCATGTCGGTCATAGCCCGCCACGGTGATCGATGCTGGCCTTTCTACCCAGCCCCGCATACCCGGGACAGACAGGCAGGCTTCCCATGTCCAGCAAGTGTCCGAGCTGCTTTCAATGATTTGAGGGTTAATCCAGAAATTGAAAGGAATGTATTCTGCATCCGGATAACGAGCACGACTTTCATCGGATATCCCTACACTGATGGCTCTTACCGGCCATTCTGCCTGGGGGGCGGCAATACCGATACCATTGCTACGAATCTGTACCTGTCGTAAAGCGTCGAGGTTGTCCTGAAACTTGCGAGTGGTTATTTCATCCAGAGTGACCTGAGACTGTTCCTGAAAGAGCAGTGGATGTCCCATGATTAAAACGTCTGCTTCTGGTGACAATTTCATCGATTTGCCTCTATTTTCGTTAAATCTGCGCGGTTAGTAAAAATAGTCAAGATATCACGGCGGAGTCGTCATATAATGCCGCTTTTCAAGCCTGACCCCTCTCAGGCCTTTCATAATAATCCTGAATTAACTCATGTTACGCACCCCTTCATCGACTGAAGTTTCTGGAACGATGATTTCAATGCAGTGAGATAAAGCTTTGCCCGCAACTCAAAATGGTTTAAATCAAGCTTATTAGCCAGCACCTCGAGACGAAATGCCGAATATATCGACATAAACAGATGATTACTCTGCGTCAAAACTGTATAAGTCGGTGACTTGGCCATTGACGCATTAGATTTGAGTGTTTTATGGAAGACTTCAACTTTCCACCGTTTTTTGTAGATCGCCTTCAAAGCCTCTGCGTCACACTCAAGATCACTGCATATCAGATAGAGAATGCCCTTACTGCCATCTTTGTTTGTAAAGACCTGCCGGAACAGCAGAACGGGGAAGTCCACGCCTGCAATCCAGCCTTTGATAGGCTTTTCTTCTGAGAAATCAATGGAATCTATGCGCTGTGAGCGCCCCCGACTTTTATCTTCCTCACTCAGCGAAACCTTCCGGTTTGACTTGCTGGCCATGACAAAATGCTTATCGCATTCGTGTCGTATATACAGCATGTTGTCGTTAGAACAGAACCAGCTATCTGCCAGCACGTAACGAAATTTGAGCTGATTATCACAGCAAACTTTCAGCATCTCCCGAAAGTCTTCGTTCTTGGTGGTTTCAGCCTTGCGTTTAACTTTTTTAGTTTTTACGTCGGAGTATTGAATAGGCTTTTCGATAAGCTTGTAGGCCACGGGAATAGAGATATCACCGACATGGTAAACAAAGTTGAGAAGGTTGATACCTTTTACCGAACGACCAAAGGTGTGATCAAAGTGCCATGCAATCAGGTCGTTCTCATCAGTGTAGAGTTTCTCCTGAATAGTGTCGTCGGCAATAAGTACTCCATCATCGCGCTCTTCCTGACGCACAACGGCTTTAACATGGTGCCAAAGAGTCTTACTGTCGAAGTGATTACGGGACAGAAGGCGTGTTACCTGATCATGGCTGTATGCGCCGTCCAGCAAAGATGACAGCTGTGTAGCTGTCGTTTTGCCGAATGAGGACAGCAGGTAATCGCTATACAGCTCAAACAGCTCTGTGTTCATGCTCTAAAGCATGGCAGATTTTTCTGGGTGCGTAACATGAGTGAATTAAAAGAATAGAACGATGACAAGGACCTATCGATTGTTAATCTCTTGTCCGGATGCCAGTGGCATTGTTGCTGCAGTAAGCCAGTTTATTGCAAGGGAAGGTGGCTGGATTCTGGAGGCTAACCACCATTCGGACCCGGTAACCGGACGGTTTTATATGCGCAATGAAATCAGAGCAGACAGCCTCCCTTTTGGGCTGGAAGAGTTTTGCACAAGATTTCAGTCTATCGCAGATGAGTTGAAGCTCGACTGGCGCATCAACGATTCCGGGCAACCTCACCGAGTGGCTCTGTTAGCGAGTAAACAGGCTCATTGCCTGTCGGATCTGCTCTACCGCTGGCGCAGCGGAGACCTGTCTATGGATATTCCCTGCGTGATCTCGAACCATGAAGATCTTCGCAGCTTTGTGGAGTGGCACGGTATTCCTTTCCATTATGTGCCCGTCGATAGAGACAATAAGGCGGTTGCCTATCAGCGAATGAAAGAGCTGCTGGCAGAATATACGGTTGATACTGTCGTGTTGGCTCGCTACATGCAGATCATCCCGCCTGAGTTGTGTGACCTGTATGAAAACCGCCTGATCAATATTCATCACAGCTTCCTGCCCTCATTTGTGGGTGCAAAACCTTATCATCAGGCTTATGACCGTGGCGTTAAGCTGGTTGGAGCCACCTGCCACTATGTGACTGAAGAGCTGGATGCAGGTCCTATCATTGAGCAGGATGTGATTCGCGTGGGTCATAACCACCTGCCGGAAGATATGGTGCGTCTGGGCAAAGATGTTGAAAAAACGGTTCTGGCTCATGGTCTGCGCTACCATCTTGAAGATCGCGTTATTGTTGATGGCAGAAAAACCATTATTCTGGACTGATTGCTCTGACAGCAGGTTCTACCAATTCCATCTTCTAAACATGAATTGCGCAGCCATTTCAAACCACTGGCTCTGCGTCAGAACTCCTCGCAATAGCCAGCTATTACTCGTCGTTCTTCCTTGTCCAGCAATTTGAAATAGCTTGCTCATGGTCATATTTAGAAAACGGAATTGGTATTATCTTGTGGATAACCTGTTAGCAAATGTGTAAAACTGATTTTAAATGATCTGCACATTAAGCTGCTTATGGAAAAGCACCCTCCTCTGGCCATACTCAAGACCTGCCCCTGCTGCAAAGGAAAGGCCGAACTGTCCGATATGGTCGTTGCTGAAACACAAATGTGGCAGGTGCATTGCAATCAGTGCGGATTATCGTCTGAGCTGGATGATGATGCTGAATTTAGCGTGCAATGCTGGAATCGGCGTTTGGAGTCAGATGGCTTGAGAATGTGGCTGACTCTGTCAGCCACAGCCATTCCCCTTGTTAGTGTTATAGCTTTTCTGGCGGGAACTTATCTGGGTATGAGCCTCTGATAGGCTACTTCAGGCAGCTGACAATATTGTTAACAAGGCCGTCGAGGAATTCCGGATAAGCATTCGGACCTTCTGCAATATCGGTTGCCAGAGGATCTAAGAGGGACACTTTGGTATCAAGACCCCTAACGATTCTGTTGATGTAGGCAGGCTGGAACTGTGGCTCTCTGAATACGCAGGTTTTGCCTGATTCTTTCAGTTTATCTCTCAATTCTGTCAGATGGCGGGCACCTGGCTGCTGCTCCGGGTTCAGGGTGAAGTGTCCGGCAATGTTAAGGTGGTAGTGATCCTGAAGATAACCATAAGCATCGTGGAACACAAACACTGGGCGCTTGATAACCGGTGCCAGCTTTTTCTTATTACGAGCATCCACCATGTTCAGGCTGCTGGTAAATTTTTTCAGATTGCTTTTGTACTGCTTCGCATTGGCCGGATCCATTTCGCTCAGGGTTTCACTCATCGCTGAAGCTATGGCAATCGCATTCTGTGGGCTTAGCCAGATGTGGGCATCGTAGTCACCGTGATGGTGGTCATGGTCATGATCGTGATCATGATGATTATTATGGTCATGGCTATGTTCATCGTAGCGCCTTAGATGAGTACCTTTAGCGCTCATCATCGGGACAGATCGTGTACTTTTGGCATTAGCCAGCATTCTTTCCAGAAACACTTCCATATCAGGACCAATCCAGAACATGACATCGGCACTGTTCAGCAAACGGGCGTCGGAGGGACGCAGGCTGTGGTTATGAGGTGAAGCACCAGGAGGCAGCAGTACGTCAGGTTCCGTGATGCCATCAGTGATGGCCCGGGCAATCAGTTGCACAGGTTTGATAGAGGTTAACACTTTCGGAGGCTGCTGAGTCGGCAGTTTGCTGGAAAATGTTGGCGCACTAATAAACAGCAAGCTGATCAGGCTGACTATTATTGGGAATTTTTTATTGAGAACCATGAATTGTTACGACACTGCTTAACTTCAAAGCGTTACATTATAACATATATATTTTAGAGTGTACTTATGTTCTATATGTGTTGTCCCATGACCCATTTTTATCTAGGAGGCTGTCCGAGAATAGTCTGCCCTACCGGCAACTGCTCCTGCGTTGCACTAGCTCCTGCATCCATGCAGTCGTGCGGTGGCAGCAAATTGGTCTGAAAAATCGCTTTTGTTCGTCAAATAGCTCGCTATTCTCCTTACAAAACCGCTTTTTCATCCTCAATTTTCTGCCATCCTCGCTACGGGCGCTATTCTCGGACAGCCTCCTAGGAGGCTGTCCGGTCATTTTTCTTAAAAAGAAAGGTGTCAGGGACTGTTGGGCAATGCAGAAGGGAGTTTGTTTAAGGGGGCATCAGGCAGCATGTTGCTGCCTGTTATGACAAAGATAAGAAAGGTCAGTCACTCCAGTAATCGTCGCCGCATTCACTGCTCAGACGCTTTTTCTCTTCCCGGTCTTCCAGAGCCCGGCGAATATACAATGCTCGCTTCGAACCTTTTTCGGGTATCCCGCCACGGGCATGGCCGGAAGCGGTAATCGAGGTTTTTTTAGAGGTTTTATTCTTATTCATGGCAGTAATCTCTTATTATTTTTCTTACTGACAAATTTAAAATAAACCTGTGTCATATTATTGACAAGAGAGCATTTCTTTTATCTGTGTAAGACATCTCGTACACCGTCAGGTCTCGACTTTACCGACGCTTAAACTTTGCTTTATCTTTCGTAATTGCTCTGCAATGTCGGGTTGCTTGAGAACTGCAACGGCCGTTGCCAATACGTCGATCACCACCAGATGAGCAATTCTCGATGACAGTGGTGTAAATAGCGCAGTGTCTTCTCTGGCTTCAATCGACAGAGGGATATGGCAATATTCTGCCAGAGGGGTGTGGTCAGAACAGACGCCAATAATGGTGGCACCGCGTTTTTTGGCCTGTTTTACGCTTTCAATCAGCTCTCTGGAGCGACCGGAGTGTGAAATGGCAATCACAACATCAGCCTCAGTCATTGTCGATGCTGAAATCAATTGCAGGTGAGGGTCAGAGCTGGCAAATGTCAGTGGCTTCAGACGCATGAATTTATGCTGTGCATCCTGAGCTACGATGCCTGAGGCGCCAAAGCCGAAAAACTCCACTCTTCTGGCTCTTGCAATCACTCGGGTGGCCGTTTCTATCAGCCTGAAATCCAGAGCCTGCTTCACCTGTAGAATTTCTCTAATAGAACTATCAAATACTTTACGACTCAAATCTTCCAGTGAGTCTCCGGGATTCAGTGAAAACTCGGCAAACTGTGGTGTAGCGGTATCAATACTACCCATTGTTTTAGCCAGTTTTAAACGAAAGTCCTGATAACCACTGCAGCCAATGGCTTTGCAAAAGCGTATGACGGTAGGTTCGCTGACCTCTGCCTTTTTTGCCAGATCAGCAATGCTGGAATTTAAACTATCGTGAGGATGCGTGAGAACAAAATCGGCAACTTTTTTCTCGGAGCGGCGAAGGGAAGAGTAACCCTGCTGTACGGCAATAATAGGGTCGTTCATAAACGTCAAACTTCATTATTATTAGAATATTTGCATTTATACTACATTGCCTGAATTGAAGATATAAGCGCCTGATCGATTACGCACTGAGTATTCGTTACACTGTTCCAAGTTTTAATTGCGAAGACCCGCCATGGATGTAACACCGATTATTGACTCCCTGAATGATGCCCAGCGCAAGGCCGTTACAGCCCCGCTGAGCTCAATGCTGGTTCTGGCTGGTGCCGGAAGTGGTAAGACCAGAGTACTGGTACACCGAATTGCCTGGCTGGTTCAGGTAGAAACAATATCGCCTTACTCCATTATGGCCGTTACCTTTACCAATAAAGCAGCGGCCGAAATGCGCACCCGTATTGAAGATTTGCTGGGCATTCCGCCACGCGGTATGTGGGTGGGGACTTTCCACGGCTTATCCCACCGTCTGTTGCGTGCACATTATCAGGATGCTGGCTTACCGGAGAGTTTTCAGATACTCGACAGCGACGACCAGCTTCGGGTCATCAAGCGCATCATGAAAGCGATGCAGCTGGATGATCAGCGCTGGCCACCCAGACAGGCTCAGTGGTACATCAACAGTAAAAAAGATGAAGGCTTGCGTCCGGACTACATCGATCCGGGTTATGACCCGTTTGAACGTACTATGCTGGACGTCTATCGGGCGTATCATCAGTACTGTGAACAGATGGGCGTCGTCGATTTTGGTGAGCTGTTACTACGATCCCATGAGCTGTTCCTGAAGCGTCCCGATATCCTGCAGCACTACCGACAGCGCTTCCGTTATGTGCTGGTGGATGAATTTCAGGATACCAACGCCGTCCAGTATGCGTGGCTCAGGTTGCTGGTGGGTGATGAAGACAAAATGATGGTGGTAGGTGATGACGACCAGTCCATTTATGGCTGGCGTGGTGCCCGTATCGAAAATATACGTCAATTCACCGTAGATTTTCCCAAGTCTGAAACGGTCAAGCTCGAACAGAATTATCGTTCTACCGGTATGATCCTGAACGCTGCCAATGCGGTCATAGCCCATAACCCGGACCGTCTGGGTAAAGAGTTACGAACCGACAGCAGTGATGGTGAAGCGATACAGCTCTACTCCGGCTTTAATGAAATGGATGAGGCCCGCTTTATTACAGACCGGATCAGCGAGGTGGTTAATGCAGGCACAGCCCGCAGTGATATTGCCATTCTTTATCGTTCAAATGCCCAGTCTCGTAACCTTGAAGAAGCACTGCTACGTGCAGGTATTCCTTACCGGATTTACGGCGGTCAACGATTCTTCGAACGGGCAGAAATCAAAAATGCCCTGGCTTATCTCAGGTTGATCAGTACCCCCCATGATGACACTTCTCTGGAGCGGGTCATCAATATTCCGGCGCGGGGCATTGGCGAGAAAACCGTTGAAAAACTGAGAGAGGCTGCTCGTACACAAGATGTTTCTCTATGGCTCGCTATCAAGAACGTGATTGCGAACAAAGCCATTGGCGGGAAGGCAGGTCGCTCTCTGGCAGAGTTTGTGGACCTGATCGAAACGTTGACAGTTGCGGGAGACGACCTTGATCTTGGTGAACTGACTGACCGTGTCATTACTCACACAGGTCTGGTCGAACACCATGAAAAAGAGAAAGGCGAAAAAGGCCGTGCCCGGGTAGAAAACCTTGAGGAACTGGTAACAGCCTGTCGTCAGTTTGATATCGAAGATCTGGATCTGGACGAAGAAACCGAAGCCATGAGTCCGCTGGATGCCTTTCTGGCCAATGCTGCACTGGAAGCCGGTGACAATCAGGCCGACCAGTTTTCTGACAGCGTTCAGATGATGACACTGCACTCGGCTAAAGGGCTCGAATTTCCGGTGGTCTTTCTGGCAGGTATGGAAGAAGGTCTGTTCCCTCATAAAATGTCGCTGGATGAAGGCAATCTGGAAGAAGAGCGTCGTCTTTGTTACGTGGGCATTACCCGGGCAATGGAGAAACTGTACCTTACCTATGCGGAGAATCGTCGTTTATATGGCAAGGACACCTTTAATCGCCCTTCCCGCTTTATCCGGGAGATACCCGGTGAGTTGATTCAGGAAGTCCGTCTGGGAGGAACCATTTCCCGTCCGACAGCCACACGACAGCCTTCATCTTCTGCTGCTTCTGCCGGACTGGAACTGGGACAAAGAGTACATCACGATGTGTTTGGTGAAGGCGTCATTTTGAATGCGGAAGGTGACGGAGCCCAGGCAAGGGTTCAGGTCAATTTTGACAGCGAAGGCACCAAATGGCTGATGATGGCTTACGCTAACCTGACAATTATTTCCTGATGGATATCAGCCCGGATACTTGTCCGGGCTGTCAGTTTGGGCTCGTTTAATACCAATTACGTTTTCTAAATATGACCATGAGCAAGCCAATCCAAATCGCTGGGCAAGGACGAACGACGAGTAATAGCTGGCTATTGCGAGGAGTTCTGACGCAGAACCAGCGGTTTGGAATGGCTGTGCAATTCATGTTTCGAAGACGAAATTGGTATAAGCTGGTTCCCCGGAACTGAGCTGATTGAGACGGCGGCGTTATCGATCGAGACTGAAGGGAGTGGGACCGGGTTAACCCTCTTGGTCATTATTGAACCGTTTGCGCCAAACATACCCTCTACTCAGGGTATCTCTTACCAGTTTCCGGGCATCTATAACACTCAGGAAATGGAGCACATTGTTACGAACCAGAAGCACCAGAGAACAACCACTGAGCAAAGTCATGCTCAGATAGTCTTCGCTGTCCAGAAACGGTCCATGCTCATTCTCTTGTATCTCTTCCTTAGACATGGTGACAAAGCTGGAAGTGTTCTGATCCGGCATAAACAGTTCTTCAACGTCTTGAGGATCAATGACTGTTGAATGTTCTTGTGAGCTTGCGGAGAAACCCAGAAAAAAAGCCATGATACTGGAGGTGAGATACCCATTTTCTAAACTCTCATGATGCAAGCCAACGGTGTTGGTCAACCCTGTTGAGTGAACCTTGAAGGCATTGGCCATAACATTGGAAAATTGGGTATCATAGGGGCTGATTGTAAAAACAAATGAATAAGGTGGCACCCCACAAGACATACTATTGTTGGCATTCTCAGGCCCGCAGCTGCCGGAAGACTCCATATGGGTAAACCGGACGTTGTCAAGATCGTAACCAGTATAATCGTTCATCGCATAGTTGTTGCCAAGGTCAAGTTCTGTGACCATAGGACCATCGATACTAAACATGATCACCTCAAAGGTTAGCTCGTCACCTCCTGAAACAGGCTGCGTTTTATCGTGGTAAAACGTTATAGTGATTGCCTGAACTTGAGTGACAACACTGATAGCCGAAACAGCAAATACTAAAACAACACGGAAGAAGTTCAAGAAATGAGTGGAGATTTTTTGGGAGCTTATATCTTTTAACATGTACAAAGGAGGGACTCCAAAGGTCAGGGAAAACATCAAAACAATAAGCCTTAAAGAAGGCAGTGATATTGGTACACTTTCTCGGTTCTATAGCACTGTTTTCAGGGTTATTGGCGAAGACGAAGTAAAAGTAGAAGATAATTTACCCTTCCGCCATGCTTGCTCACACAGAGTGAGTAATACCAATCCCACCTTCTAAACATGAATTGCGCAGCCATTTTGAATCACGGGAGCTGCGTTGGAACTCCTCGCAATAGCTGGCTATTACTCGTCGTTCCGCCTTTATGTCCTTCAGGGTATTGTCCTGCGACCCAGAATGACTTGCTCATAGTCATATTTAGAGAGCGGAATTGGTATGACTGGCTGTGCCCGGTCTGATCAATAGGCGGTAGTGGTCTAAATCTGTGATTTCTCATCTTGTTATCTCGGTGTTGGCAAGGTCTACAGACTTTTATGATCACAGGTTTGACCCACTACCCAATAGGCTATTGCGTAATTTAAGTTGCCAGAAAAGTCACACTTGATAACATGCACCTGTCTTTTATAAAAACAATAATGACAGAAAGGTAAAGTCATGAAACATCGACATCTGTTTGCCTCGGTCGGACTGGCGTTATCTGCAACATTGCTTGCGGGTTGTGGATCGTCCGAGCAAGCCGAAACTTCGGTTGTTGTGGAGCCTGAAGCACAGTCTTTTGAATGGAAACTGGTCACCTCCTGGCCGAAAAACTTCCCCGGTCTGGGTATGGGGCCTGAACGTTTTGCCACTATGGTGGATGAAATGAGTTCAGGCCGTCTGAAGGTTAAGGTGTTCGGTGCTGGCGAACTGGTTCCGGCACTGGAAGTGTTTGATGCGGTGTCCAATGGTACCGCTGATATGGGACATGCCGGAGCTTATTACTGGAAAGGGAAAGAACCGTCTGCACAATTCTTTGCCGCTGTGCCTTTTGGTTTAAACGCTCAGGAAATGAACAGCTGGATTCACTATGGCGGTGGACAGGCTTTATGGGATGAAGTGTACAAGCCTTTTAATATCAAACCGTTTGCTGGTGGCAGTACCGGTGTACAGATGGCAGGCTGGTTTAATAAGGAAATTAACTCTCTTGATGATATCAAAGGGTTAAAAATGCGCATTCCCGGCATGGGCGGAGAAGTGTTGAAGCGTTTGGGTGGTGTTCCGGTGACCTTGCCCGGTGGTGAACTCTTCACAGCTTTGCAGACTGGCGCTATTGATGCGACGGAGTGGGTTGGCCCGTATAACGACTTGGCCTTTGGTTTTTATAAAGTGGCATCTTACTACTACTATCCGGGTTGGCACGAGCCGGGCACCATGCTGGAATTCACCATCAATCTTGATGCCTGGAATGCCTTGCCGGAAGACCTTCAGGCGATGGTAAAAGCATCAATCAGGGCGGTGAACCAGGATATGCTGGATGAGTATACTGCCAGAAATAATGCAGCGTTGAACCAGCTGGTGTCTGAACACGGTGTTAAGTTGCGTCGCTTGCCGGATGACGTATTAAAAGAACTGAAGAAAACCTCTGACGAAGTCACGGCTGAAGTGGCAGCCACCAGTGACGTCGCCAAACGGGTTTACGAATCCTTTAATGCCTTCCGTAAACAGTCCATGGAATATCACAAAATCTCTGAAGAAGCCTATTACGACGCTCGTTCACTGTAAAAAGTTGTGAGCAGGGGTTAATGCTCCTGCTCCAGCTGACTCACCGTTTCAAAACCCATTGATTTCAGGGCAGGCATCAGGGCCTGAACTCCGTCATCATTACCGGTATAAATAAACTGATCGGAGTTCGCTGTTCCAGACTCGGGTGCCCTCTCCAGTAAGTACTCTACCCTTCTGGCGATGGCTTCACCGGAATTGATCCAGTGAATCGGAACCGGGCTGGCAGCCTGAAGCTGCTCTTCCAGTAGAGGGAAATGCGTGCAGCCTAAAACGATACAGTCTGGCTGCTGACCGTTCACAAAGAATGGCTCTATAACGGCTTTGAACTCTTCATGACCAACAGGCTCGTCCCGCAGGTGGCGCTCTGCCATGTCTACCAGTTCACTGGAACCGACCATAATCACTTCGCAATCTTTGGCAAAATCGCGAACCAGCTGTTGAGTGTATTCTCTGGCAATGGTTCCCGGTGTCGCCAGTAGTCCTATCCTGCGCTTTTTTGACCACTCTCCGGCAGGCTTGATGGCAGGAACAACACCGACCACCGGAATTTGAAGTGCTTGCCTGGCTTTGGGTAGAGAGATAGTGCTGGCAGTATTGCAGGCGATGATGGCAAGGGATGGCTGGAATTGCCGGGCCAGCTCGTTCAGGCAATAGAGGGTACGATCAATGACTTCTGTTTCCGGCTTTGAGCCGTATGGGAATGCTTCATTATCGGCGCAGTAAATGACTTCAATGTCTGGCAGCTTTCGTTTGACTTCCTGATAGATGCTCAGCCCTCCAACGCCGGAGTCGAAGATCACAATGGGACGACTCTTTATGGAGTGCCCCTTCATAGAGCTACTCTTTATTGAACTGCTCTCCATAGAGAAACTGCTCACAGGATCATTCTGTTGCGCTGACCGTTGCATAGACGATAGGTGCTGTCGTTCCACAAAAGCCATTAGGTTAGTCGCTGGCAACCGGTTTGCAAATAAGTTCATGCTGCAAAAGACTGCGTTTTGGCTTTATCGCCTTTGTTCCGCCTTGCTTTGACACTGGATGCACAAGGGAGTTTCCGGTCGGGCTTCCAGTCTTGGAAAACCAATGGATTGGTCACAGCCCGGACAAAAGCCATACTCATCGGCTTCAAACCGTTTAAGTGCCTTTATGGTCATTTGTAGACGTTTCTTTATGTGGGCTTCACTGGCTTTGGCCATACTTTGCTGTTGCAGTGCGCCTCCACGGGACACTCTCCCAAACGCCTGCTGGTCCAGGTGAACCGGTTGAGCCGACTCGCTGGTCTGCTGAAGTGTTTTTTGCAGCCCGGCTTTCAGAGACTGCAATATTGTTTTAAGTTGCTTTTCCTGTTTGCTGGTTAATGGTTTCATGAGTCTTTCTTGTTGTTTTCGATATTGTTTAAAAACTGGACAGAAGGCTGCAATGCAGTATTGTTAGCCTCCGTCACTTTCGTACTGGTCATTATGTCATGCAGACAAAAAACGACTTCAAACTTCTTTTAAATGAATTTCCAGCTGAAGCGGCCAATATCCTCAGAAACACAGCTCTGCAGTCGGGACGCCTGAGTAAAGAACAGACTACCTCGTTGTTATCCTGTTTGAATATGACAATAGAGGAGCTGATGAAAGCACTGTTGCCGCTGGCTGCTTCCCTGAGTGTTACCCCGATTTCCGATTTTCAGGTGGGTACAGTGGCAGAAGGAGGCAGTGGAGATCTGTACTTCGGGGCAAACCTTGAATTTGAACAACACCCTTTGAAGGTTACCGTTCATGCCGAGCAGTGTGTGGTGACCAATGCCTGGCATCAGGGTGAAACCCGGTTGAAACGTCTGATGGTGAATGAAGCGCCCTGTGGCCACTGCCGTCAGTTTCTGAAAGAGCTGAACCGGGTTGATGAGATGGAAATCATTATTGACCGTACTCCCAAAGGAGAAGTCATAAACTGCCATATTGCCGACTTGTTGCCAGACGCCTTTGGCCCTGATGATCTGGGAATCAGTGACTACCTGATGAGTGACGTTTGTTATCCGCTGGTGCTAAACGACACGGGTGAGCTGGCTCAGGCGGCTCTCGACGCTGCAAAAAGGAGCCACGCACCGGTTTCACAGAGTCGTGCGGGTGTGGCGTTGCAATTGTCCGGTGGTCGCGTGGTAACAGGTCGCTACGGAGAAAATGCGGCATTTAACCCCGGCATCTCTGCCATGGAAGCCGCCATTGTTAACTGGCGAATGTCCCTGCTGTCTGAGCCTGAAGATCAAGTGATTGCTGCCGTTATGGTTGAACAGCAGGGAACCAGCTCCCAGCGCTATCTGGCAGAAGCTTTTCTGGCTGGTTATGGCATCGGGCTTGAATATTTCAGAGTCTAAACTTAAAAGAGTTTCTTAAAAAAGAGTTTCTTAAAAACGGAATGGTTATTAACTCGGGCAGGGACGCTCAATCATGAAAATAGACCCTTCTACAACGTCAACCAATCTGGATTACGGGCAAAGCTCTGACGATGGTTCAGGAGAGGATCAACAAAATAAAAAGCAAGGTGATAAAACCTATCAACCGGTTTTACCCCATGACCGTTCTGAACGATCCAATGATAAACGACTGGCTGCCCGCAAGGCGCGTAAGAAAAAAAGGAAAATCATCGAGCGCAAAACCAAGAAAAAGAAAGATCAGGATAAATAAGCTTCATCCATACCCTTTCCCCCCTGAGAACCTGTAAAAATCTGAGAAAAGAAAGCAATTGCCTTGCCGATAGTGTGATTGTTAATGCGGTAAATTCATGGCAGGCACGATCAAATGGACAGGAAACACATTAAAGCCTTAACCGGGGTTCGTGGTGTCGCTGCCTTGTGGGTTTTTTTTCATCATATTATCAATCAATATCCACTGAATGGCTCTTTGCCTGAGTCTGTGAAAAATGTGGCTGACACCGGTTGGCTCGGGGTCGATTTATTCTTTATTCTGAGCGGCTTTGTCATATCGTACGTTCACCAGAAAGACTTTGAAGACGGTGTGACAGCCACGTCCTGGAAGAACTTCATGATTCTCCGGTTTGCCAGAGTCTACCCGGTTCATTTTTTTACAACGATGGCTTTGGTGGTTATTTATCTCTCGGCCTCGGTGCTGTTTCATTATGAATCTAAAGTCGAAGCTTTTACGTTTAGCAAACTGGTTTATTCCCTTACATTGACCAACGGGTTTGGCATTCCTGAATCAAGGGGCTGGAATATTCCGTCCTGGTCTGTCAGTACGGAAGCGTTTGCTTATCTTGTATTTCCCTGGCTGACGTATCTTGTTTTTTCCCGAAAAATGTCCATGTTGACCTGCCTGATAAGCTGCATTGCTATTCTGCTCTGTACGACGGCAATAGGCTGGTATCTGAGTGATGGGGAAAAGTACTTTAGTGGTTGGGAAACCAATGTCATCCGAATTTTATCCGAGTTCTCTATTGGCTGCTTGTTGTTTAATATCTTCAAGCAGAATACAAAATACGCCCTGTGGTGGCTGGGTGAAGTCGCCTTTATAGCCATTATCGTGATGACCTGGTTACAGGTGCCGCACCAGTGGGATGTTCTTTACATTATGGCGTTGGCTGTTCTGGTGATTGCCCTGACAGAAGACAAGGGACTGCTTGCCCGCTGTCTGGGAAGACGCATCTGGATTTATCTGGGAGAAATTTCTTACTCGGTTTACCTTTGCCACTGGCTTGTTTTCATGGTGTTTAACTACCTTTTCCAGAAACTGCTATCAGTTGACGTAGGATGGCACACTGCTCTCGCTGTATTGGTTTATGTTGCAGTGACTTGGCTGGTTTCCCATGTGACGTATTATCACCTTGAGGTAAAGGCGCGGCTTTATATTAAAGACCGTTTTCTTAAGAAAAAGGCGAGCTGATTTCAGGCCAGATTGATGAGTGTCATCAGTCAGAAAAGTATGGTTTTATAGTAAATTGCATAAAGACAGGGAGTGTCTATGCAGGGACTAAGAAATATCTTGTTTAAAGGGCTTGTGCGCTCTGGTGCAACAAGAGCGGCTTCTTATTTCCATCGCCATCATGTCACGATTCTCTGTTTTCATTCTATTTCTCTGGAAGACGAACATCGTTTCTGGCCGGGTGTCTTTGTATCTAAAGACAAGCTGACCGAGCTGTTGGATTATCTTCAGCAATCCCATTACAACGTGATCAGTTTGCAAGAAGCAGAGCGGCATCTGCGCGGAGAAGTGACCTATCAATATCCGGTGGTCATAACCATTGATGACGGATGGTTTTCCAGTGTCTCATCGTTGCTGCCGGTGTTATCTTGTTACCAGTTTCCTGCCACGCTTTATGTGACGACGTATTACTGCAATCACCAGATTCCGGTTGTTAATGTGCTACTGCAATACTGGTTGTGGAAAAAGCCTGCCAAGTCATTGGATGTTGAGTACGACGGAAAGCGTTTTGAATTTACAGGTGATAAAGCCGCCATTGTTAGAAGTGTCGAGCAGACCATCAGCGCTTTTACCGATCAGCAGAAAATGCAGTTCCTGAAAGCAATCGCTGCCAGCCTGAATGTGGATGGGAGAGATATAACTTCTCGCCGGTTTCATAATGCCAACTACAGTGAGATCGCTGCAGCAGCCAGTTCGCCTCTGGTTGATATCCAGTTACACACTCATACACACCGGCTGCCTAACGACGATGCAGGTATTGAGCGTGAAGTTCAGGTGAATAAAAATACGTTATCCGAGCAGTTGAAAATAGACAGCGGTCTGGATCACTTTTGTTATCCGAGTGGTATCTGGTCGCCCGAGCAGATTCCCTATTTGGAGCAGCTGGGTATCAAAACGGCGACAACGCTGGACGAAGGGTTAAACAGCAGGCAAGAGCACCTTCTTAAACTGAAACGCAACCTGATTATGGATTCTCGCTCGCTGGATCAGCTGAGAGTCACTATGTCAGGGACTCTGGATGTAATGCGGCGTTTGAAGAAAAAGGTTCGAGCATAAAACCGGGTGGGTAAAGCTATGACAGAGCCATTAGCTGTAAAGGAGCCATCAGCTGTAAAGGAGCCATCAGCTGTAAAGGAGCCATCAGCTGTAAAGGAGCCATCAGCAATGAAAATCCGTTACCCGTTGGACGTGGCGTATTTGCAGCGTCATCAAAAAAAGATGCGACGCTCTCTTAAAAAACAGCTGAACCGGGAACCTTTGCGAATTGCTGTTTTAGGTGGCTCAACCACCAACGAAGTGTGCCAGTTCATCGAGTTGTTTTTGTTAAATGAAGGCATCAATGTCGAGACATACGAGTCTGGTTACAACCAGTTTTATCAGGAGGCGGTATTCGATAACCCTGAACTGGATGCCTTTAATCCTCAGGTTATTTATATCCACACCAGCAGTGTCAATTTAACCGACTGGCCTGATTTATCAGCCAGTGAGGCCGATGTCGAACAGGCTTTGAAAAGCTGCTTTGATTATTATCAAGCCATCTGGCAGGCATTGGGCAGCAAATACAATGCGACTGTTATCCAGAATAACTTTGAGCTGCCCTTTTCCCGCCCGCTGGGAAATCTGGATGCCAGCGCAGTGTGCGGCAAAACCCGGTTTACCCAGAAGCTGAACAGTCTGTTTTCTGAGTATTCCCAAACACATTCCGGTTTTATTTTACACGACATTAACTATTTATCGGCCTGGTTTGGATTAGGCCGCTGGTATGACAAGGCGCAGTGGTACGCTTACAAGTACGCTATGAGTAGCGATGCAGTTCCAGAGTTGGCCTACAGTATTGCGGCACAGGTTAAAGCGTCACTGGGGTTGAGCAAAAAGGCCGTTGTCTGTGATCTGGATAATACCTTGTGGGGCGGCATCATTGGCGATGATGGTGTTAACGGCATAAAAATAGGTCAGGAAAATGCCGATGCCGAAGCTTTCAGTGACCTTCAGTATTATTTGAAAGCACTTCACCAGCGGGGGATTTTGCTGGCAGTCTGCAGCAAGAATGAAGATGAAAATGCCCGGCTTGGCTTTACCCACCCCGACAGTGTGCTGGGTTTAAAAGATTTCAGTGCTTTTAAAGCAAACTGGAACAATAAAGACATCAATATCGAAAACATTGCCAAAACACTCAACATCGGATTGGATTCACTGGCGTTTCTGGATGATAACCCCAGTGAGCGTAACCTGGTCAGCAATACGCATCCCGCAGTGGCTGTGCCCGACATCGGTGACGATATAACAGACTACATACGTTATCTGGATAAGGCTTGTCTGTTCGAGCTGATTTCTCTGAACAAGGAAGACATACAACGAGCAGAAATGTACGCCCAGAATCAGCAGCGGCAACAGCTACAAAGCCAGCATCAAAACTATGCGGATTATCTGCTGTCACTGGACATGAAAGCCACGATCAAACCGTTCGATGATGTTGCGCTGGAAAGAGTGACTCAGCTCACCAATAAAACCAATCAGTTTAATCTCACTACCTACCGCTACGGCTTTCAGGAAATGGAGACCTTTATGCAGTCGTCTTCCCATATCACTCTGTATGGACGACTGATCGACAAGTTTGGCGACAATGGCATTGTATCCGTGGTGGTAGCTGAACAAAAAGACGGTGGATTGTATATCCAACTCTGGTTAATGAGTTGCCGGGTCTTCAAGCGAGACCTTGAATGGGCCATGTTCCGGGAACTGCGAAGTCATGCGCAGAAAGCCGGTATTACCCATCTGGTTGGACACTATATACCCACAAAGAAGAATGGTCTTGTCAAAGAGCTTTATCAGACACTGGATTTTCAATGCACATCAAAAGAAGATGATGGTTCGAGCTGGTGGGAGTATGAAGTCACGGATGCCGAGCTGAACCACGATATTCCCATGACCATTGAGAATTAACGGACAGGCGTCACTAACAAGAATGACAATCAGGAGCCGCTATGACAATTTTCGAAACACTCGCCACTATTATCAGTGATGTACTGGATGAAGACGATCTGGAGATAACCCCTCAAACGGTGGCAGACGATGCTGAAGACTGGGATTCTCTGGCACAGATTCAAATCATTCATGCGATAGAGCATGAGCTGAAAATCAAGTTCAGCCTGCAGGAGATCGAACAACTCAATCATGCCGGTAACGTAGGCGACACCGTTGAATTAATTTCTAAAAAAATAGAAGCCTCATAAGCTTCAGTGAGAACGCCATGAATCGCTATACCATTGATACGATCAGAGTGGGGTTAAAATACAGCTTTGAGTCGGAGGTGACCCATGAAAAGCTTCAGGCATTTACCCTCATCAGTGGCGATATCAACCCTTTGCACACCGATAAAGAGCACGCTGTAAAAAGAGGCCACCCGGATGTGGTGGTGTACGGCATGCTCACAGCTTCGCTCTATTCCACGCTGGTGGGCGTTTATCTGCCCGGTGAAATGGCTTTACTTCAGGAAGTACAAACGCAGTTCAAACGACCCGTTTATGTGGGGGATACATTGACACTGGAAGGTGAAGTGGTGGATGTACATACCTTACTTAAACGCATTGAGATTAAAGCCGTTATCCGTAACCAGCACGGTAAGGTGGTGTCAAAGGCAAGAATTTTCTCAGGTATTGAAGAGGCGCAGGTATGAGTGTCCACCGTATGATCATTGGTGCCAGCTCTGAAATTGGCCGGGAAACGATGAGAGTTCTGGATCGTCAGGGTGATCGTATTCTTGCCCACGGTTTTCACAATACACAGTCCCTTGAAAATATGGGTAAAGGCATGCTCTGCCAGTTGGATACCCTTGGTGCAGATTTAAGCCGAGAAGAAGACTGTGAACGTTTTATTGAGCAAGCCAAAGCCCTTTGTGAAGGGCCCGACCATCTTATTTTTGCCCAGTCTCCACGGTTGGAATTAACCCGTTTTAAAAAAATTACGCGAGACCAGGCACTTCAGCATTTACAGGTACAGGCGTTGAGCAGTCTGGAAATTGCCAAAGCCTTTTTACCGGGTATGGCAAAGCGTGGATACGGACGAGTGGTGTTTATCATCAGCAGTGTCACGCTGGGTATGCCGCCCAATGCCATGGCAGATTACACAATGGCAAAGTATGCACAGCTTGGTTTGATGCGATCACTGGCTAAGGAATACGGTAGTAAAGGCGTTACCGTAAATGCAGTGTCACCCTCAATGGTTGATACACCATTTATAGAAGGGTTGCCAGATAATATGCGACTGCAGGGTGCTGCTTCTCACCCTCTGAGGCGCCATGCAACGGTCAGTGAAGTTGCACCGGCAGTTGCCTTTTTGTTGTCTGATGAGGCGAGGTATATCAACGGCACGAACTTACCGATCACTGGTGGAGAATCTGTGTGACACTGCCTCAAAAACTATTGCACACACAACAGGTTCTGGAAAACGCGCTAAGTCATGTGAACGACAGAAGCACCCTTATTCAACGGTATCTGGCGTTTGTTCAGAATGATATGCCTGCGCGTCCATACGACAGTTTTACTGATGACATGATGCGCTGGCTGGATGAGCTGGAGCGTTTATACGATAAGCCCACACTCAACAGTATTCACAAGTTGGCGTTAGTTAAGCTGATGTTGCACAGCCTTCCACAGCTGGATGCCGCAATGGCAAAACACCTTCCTGATGTTTGTGTGGAAGCTGTTGAGCGATGGTTCGAATCGGTCTGTGATCAAGCCAGTGATGAAAGTGCTGTTCTGGATCGCAACAGCGATTTGTTTAAAAAAGATCTGGCAATATCGGCTTTGAACCTGTGGCCAAGTCACTCCATTTGCCACTATGAACCCAGAGCATTACCCAGAGGCTTTTTATTGTCGGGCGGTGGTAAACAGTTTTTCAGAGGAATCTGCCTGCTGTACGGCACATTGAAAAACCGTTATCGGACTATGTATGAGCTGCACATGGAAGACCGGCGAACCAATCCTCACTTTTTAGAGGCAGGCTGGCAATCTTTCTACATTGAGATAGCCAGACGTCTGGAGTCCGAACCGGATGTAGCAGGTATTTTTGCACAAAGTTGGTTCTGGGACCCTGTTGTCGGGCAGCAGTCGTCAAAAATGGCTTATTTACGACAGTTACCTGAATCGGGCGGTGCCTCTTTTTTTCGCTTAAACAGCAGCACTGATGCTGATCATATAGCTTTGCAGAACAAGAAACGGCGCAAGCTGTTTGAGCAGGGGGAATATACCCCAACCAGCTATTTAATGGTTTGGGGACGCAGTGATTTGATCCACTGGGCGAAGGATCAGACTCTGATAACTGGTTGAATGCAGTCATTAAAAATTGCCGGACAAGTAGCCCGGCAGTTTAGAACAGAGTTTTCAGACTTAATGGCCTAACTTGGGAAAATCTTCTTCATAATTTGACTGTAGATTCAATTCACTTTTTTGATCGGTAATGCCTTCTTGCGGTTCTTTTGGCACTTCCTCTTCATGACTTGGATCAGGATGCGCACTTTGCTTCTCTCCATCAGGTTGGTCTTGTTTCTTATTATCCTTTATTTGAGAATTGTGCAGATCTCTCTCGTATTCTTTTTGCTGTCTCTGTCTTTCAGCTTCTTCGGTTTCTTCGTAGATGTACCAGTCTTCTTTAACCTGTTGCATCAGCTGATTTGTTGTTAAGCGATGATCCTTATCTTTAGCCTTTGGTAATTTGGACAATACTTCCTTTCTGGCAGGAGGCACTTGTCTGGCTTGCTTCAACTGTGCAAGCAAATCAGTTACCTTTCCTTCCAGTGAGCTGAGTTCTTGCATTTTTCTTTCGTAATTTGGTGATTCACTGGTTCTTTTTTTCTGCAACCATTTGTTACCAATATGGACTTTAAGAGAGTTGATTTCTGAGCGAATTTTATCTATTGCCGCTTCTAAATTTTTGACCTTAGTACTGTATTTTTTTAATTCACCTACAGTAGAGTCATTTGGTTGCTTTGGCCCGTAGTCCGTAGGACGTTCTTCATTTGGGTCATCACCATCCTGCCCACCAGTTGACCTTTTCTTTTTAGGCAAATCACCTTTGCCACTTAAATCTTTTTTTCTATTTTTTGGTGCACTATCCCCTTTTTGAGAATCACTTTGCGTTCCTGAACCGGTCCTTTCTCCTCCGGCGTCGGTTAGCTCTTCAGCGTTTTGAATATCCCCAATAGCTGCTATTTTTACGGGCTTTCCTTTATAGGTTAAAAACAAATGTTCGTCGGATAAAAATCGCCCATTATAAATACCGAATGGCTGCTCGCTAAATTGAGAAAACAATGGTTCCCGGGGATAAGCTCTTAAATTCAAAAAGTAGTTGTATGAATTTTTCGAACTACCTGCTGAAAGCAATGCGTCATTATCACAACCTACAATGTGTGGCCGATGCGAGGTGGCACTATTGTGATAGCAATGGAATGCGTTGAAGACATCCCCTAACGAAGTTTTACTCAGCATTGTAAAACCGGGAAGAACACCTTCCGGATCATTATCCGCTATGATTTGTGAAGGTATCTGAATGCTGAACGTTGCCATTGATTGAGAAGCAGGGGCGTAGGATTCGAAAGAGAGGGTAAAGTTTCCATTTTTCTCGTTGTACCAGACTTGGGCGCCATTTTGCACAATCATTACTGCCACTTGCAGCAATAGTTTATCGTAGTCAGATGTGAATAGTTCTGGCTGCTGCAATGCTGGGGGGCTCACTTTGGATTCTTCGAACGTTAGCACCTGTCGCCCGTCTTCATAACGGGAAACGGTCGCAGATATGCCTTTGAATCGTGCGGGTAGCTCGATCGTCTGTGATTTTACTGGTGCTGGTTTCACCTTATCCGCTTTTGGGGTTAGCCTGCCATCAACAGGCCAAACTTCTTTTTTAACAAAACCGGCTGCAGAGGGCTGTATCTCCAGAACGTCCAGTGAACCAGAGAACCCGGACTCTGAACCTGTAAAAGCCAGCGCAGGAAAAGCCGTAAAAAGGTAAACAGCAGGTATGGTTCGATACTTCATTATGTATTCCTCGTTCAGCCACTGTTTTTATGACCGTATTGGTTTAGCAGTGACTGAATGAGTTGCAAGTTCTTGAGCATTCAAACAGGCTATGCTCAGATGACGGACACACAAAAAGTGCCGCCGCTGGAATGCCTTCTGGCGGAAAGAAGAGTAGCAAATATGAGCAGCAAACATGAGCGGCAAACAAGGCAACGATAAAGAATAATGATGAATAAACAACACTACGATGTACTGGTAGTTGGTGGAGGCATGGTGGGTGCAGCCCTGGCAGCAGCTCTGGGTCAGCATGATATTCGTGTGGCCGTGTTTGATCAGGCTGTGCCAGACCCTTTCGAGCCTGACTCATTGCCCGATATTCGTGTGTCGGCACTGAGTCAGGCATCAGAAGCACTGTTGCAGAAAGTGGGTGCATGGCCGGTCATGCAATCCATGCGCATGTGTCCCTACCGGAAAATGGCTGTCTGGGAAAAGCTGGATGCATCTTTAAGTCTGTTTTCCCAACAGAAGAAAACAGGTCAGCGGTTTAATCAAACCCTGTTTAATGCTGCGGATGCTCATTTTGACCAACTGGGCTTTATTGTTGAAAACCGGGTGACTCAGCTGGGCTTGCTTGAAGTGTTAAGCAATAACAGTCATGTTGATCTGTATTCTCCGGTCAGTATTGAACAAATGAATTTGTCAGGAGAACAGCCGGAACTGACTTTGCAGGATGGACGCACCTTTACCGGTGAATTGCTGGTGGGGGCAGACGGCGCCCGTTCCAGAGTCAGGGAGCAGGCTGGCATACGACTGGAAACGTCTGAATACGCCCAGCAATGTTTTGTTGCTACAGTGGAAATAGCTGGCGGGCAGCAGGACATCACCTGGCAGGCATTTACTCCAACAGGGCCGGAAGCTTTTTTACCCCTGCCGGATATTAACGGTAAAAGCTATGCATCCATTGTCTGGTATCACCAGCCGGAGCAGGTTCGGCAGTTGATGATGTTGTCAGGACAAGAAAGCAATAAGCTGTTAATTGATCAGATCAGGTCTAGCTTTCCTGAAGAGTTGCCGGAAATACTCGCCTTGCATGAGTGCAGCTACTTTCCTCTTGCCAGAAGACATGCCGGAACTTACTACAAGAAAGGTGTTGTTCTGGTGGGTGACGCTGCCCACACTATTAATCCTCTTGCCGGTCAGGGAGTCAATCTTGGTTTTCAGGATGTTGCCTGGCTAACTCAGCATTTGCTCGATGCGAAAAAGCAGCAGCGTAGTCTGGGAGCTATTGATGTACTCGCGGGTTATGAAAAATCCAGACGAAAAGATAACCAGTTAATGATGTCCACAATGGACACTTTCTATCATGCATTCAGTAACGACACATTGCCGTTAAAGCTGGCGCGTAATGCACTGTTAGCCATTGCAGGGAAAAGTAAACCAGCCGTTTCGCAGGTGATGAAGTATGCGATGGGAGTTTCCGGTAAAAAGCCCTGCTGGCTTTCACATTAAACTGCCTGCATTTGCGTTAATCCCTGATGCCTATGGAGTCGCAGGGGCGTTACGATGCCCACGCGAATTATTTAAGGTAGGGCGTCAGGTTATGCGGATGTTGTTATCGGCCTTTTTAAAACTGGCTGCAATTGCCTCTTTGGGTTACTGGTGGCTTTGGCTGTTTCTTGGAACC
The DNA here is from genome assembly GCF_001583435.1 of Endozoicomonas montiporae CL-33. Taxonomy (NCBI): domain Bacteria; kingdom Pseudomonadati; phylum Pseudomonadota; class Gammaproteobacteria; order Oceanospirillales; family Endozoicomonadaceae; genus Endozoicomonas; species Endozoicomonas montiporae. Next base: position 114,889 of record NZ_CP013251.1, read on the forward strand.
GCCTACCATTACCTGATACAGCATGACTCTCTATGGTCTTCCATGCAGTCTGGTGCAGGGATGACGCTGGTGATTTTTGTAGTGGGAATGATGAGTGTTCAGCTTTCGGAAGTCCTCGCTCCCATAGAAGAATACACCGACTGATTTTATGAAAAAGGGCAGCCATCGCAGCCCTTTTCATGTTACGACACTGATTCATTCCATGGGTCAATGTGTATCAGCACCTCAATGATGTGAGGCCCTTCTTCCAGTAGTAATGTTTCAACGGCTAAAGCAATATCATGCCCCTGATTAACACTCAGGCTACCGTCAACGTACAGATGCATATCCACAAACAACCCGCCATGATGCCGGGTGCGTAATCGATGAATGCCCTTAACACCTTCTACGGTGACAGCCAGCGCATGAAGTCGTTCGGTAATGTCTTCCGATGCCCCGGAATCCACCAGAGAACTCAATGCAGGGGCACAGATTTTAAAGGCTGAAAACAGGATGAACAGGGCGATGACCAGCGCACCTGCCAAGTCTATCCATGCAAACTGCGGCAGAAACATCGACACCAGCACGGCAATGGCTGCAGGCATGGAACTTAAAGCATCACTGCGGTGGTGCCAGGCGTTGGCAATCAGGGCAGACGAATTAACCTGTTTGCCCTTGTACAAGGTCCAGTGAAACAAGCCCTCTTTTATGACAATAGAAATGAGCGCGGCAATCAGGGCAATGGGCTCAGCACTGGCAATATTTCCCGCATCCCAGGAAACAAAGGCATCCCATGCGATACCGATGCCGGTTCCAACCATCAACAATCCGATAAACAGAGTCACCAGAGTTTCAAAACGCTGATGTCCGTAGGGGTGACAACTGTCAGCAGGCTTTGACCAGACTTTTACGCCAGCCAGAACGGCAAAGTCGCTGACAAGATCAGACAAGCTGTGCAAACCATCAGCGACCACTGCCCGGCTGTTGCCCAGTGTTCCGGATAAAATTTTCAGAATGGAAAGTGCCAGATTAACGATTAAACCGACCCAGGTGGTACCGGTAACCGTTCGGGTGGCCAGTTCTGCATCATGCATAGACGGCGATAGTTGTTTGTCAGTCATTGAATCTACGGTTGTGCGCGTTTTTATGAATTATCTGGCTTGAACCTTAAAGCGATCAGTGTGTTTTGAAAATACCGGATTACCCCATTGACCCCATGCAGAGAGACCGATAAGGTTCACAGCCTGCAAATTATGTACTTTCGTACATATCCTATACCCATTGGATTTGGAGATGTGGGTAGGCGGCAAACGAGCGAAGCCCCGTTATCTCCAAGGATGGAGTGTATGCTGAGCAACGTCAGGAACGTTGTCAGTGAGCCTACGAAAAGTAGGTGATCGGGGTGAGTGACGACTGCATGGATGCAGGAGCTAGAGCAACGCAGGAGCAGTTGCCGTGAGCAGCCAACACCCCCACATCTCCAAAGACGATGGGTATATAAACGACAGCGGTTTCAAACGAGGAGTCTCTTCATGAGTACCCGGGAATACCCACTGCCGAGAATGATCGTATTTTCACTGTTCTTCTCTGGCATGGCCATCGCAGCTGTTCTGGCTGCAAAAATCATCAACATTGCCGGCTTTGCCGTACCTGCCGGGGTATTGGCTTACGCAATTACTTTTGCCTGCACCGACATCATTGGTGAAGTGTATGGCGAAAAGGTGGCGCGTAAAATGGTGCTGGCAGGCTTTGTTGCCATGATTTCAGTGACCTTGCTGATTCAACTGGCCATTGTCTGGCCGGCTGCCTACTTCTGGCAGGGACAGGAAATGTTCGAACAGGTATTAGGCAGCAGTCCACGAATTATCATTGCCAGTATGGCCGCATACATTTGCAGCCAGTATCTGGATATCACCATTTTCAGTCGTCTGAAAAAGGCCACCAATGGTAAACATCTGTGGCTGCGTAACAACGTTTCCACTTTTTCATCGCAACTGATTGATTCTGCCGTTTTTGTAACGGTTGCCTTTTATGGTGTGTTTCCGATCAGTGAAATGATTATTGGTCAGTGGATCGTTAAAATGCTGATTGCGGCGATTGACACTCCGGTTGTTTACATGGGCGTTTCCATGTTGAAGAAACATCCTGTTTCCAAAACACAACCTGCTTACGCCTGATCGGTACTGGTCGTCTGGTAAAGCCAGACGACTTAAGACGCTTTATTTGACCTGCCCTCCTTATTTCTTTGTTTCCCCGAAGATACAATCGAACATTTCCAGCCATTTGCCGGAGTGTGTGAGTGTCTTTTCCATCATCGTATTTCTGTGACTGCTCCCCCAACTGAAGTAGGGGGCTTCTGACTTCAAGGGCTACAGCCAGTCTATAACGACTGGACTTACACAGAAGCCTCCATCAGCAGAACCGGACAGTCCTTCCGGTTTAATTTTAAATTCTGGGCTTTCTAACATTGGTTGTCACTTGGTTTTCGATAACAGCCAATTAAAAGCCAAGAGCAGCATAGAGTACGATAAGAGCTATGTCAAAATCTCAACCGGAGTCCTTGCGGACTCCCGACTTATATCTCCCTACTCAAAGTAGGGAGGCTTACGTCGAAAATGCTAAAGCCCTGTTGCTGGTTGCCATCTGTACGGTTTCTTTTCAAGCTGTCTCTGCGCCACAGAATTTCTCACAGGCCAAACGAGAAGCTGAAAAAATTTACGAAAATAATATGACCAGTTTTTATTGCGGCTGCGATATCAGGCGTGAAGGTAAAAGGTTGGTGCCTGACCTTGAATCCTGTGGTTACGAAGTACGAAAGCAAGAAGTTCGTGCGAATCGCATAGAGTGGGAGCACGTTGTACCCGCCTGGGAGTTTGGTCATCAGCTGCAATGCTGGCAGGACGGTGGCCGCAGAAACTGTGGACGCAATGAGAAGTTTCGCCGGATGGAGGCCGACCTGCACAATCTGGCACCGGCAGTGGGCGAAGTGAATGGTGATCGATCCAACTACCGGTTTGGCTTTCTTCTGGATACGCCGGAAATGTATGGGCAATGCGATTTCAAAGTGAATTTCAGGGAGCGTAAAGCACAGCCTCCTATTGCCAAGCGGGGCAAGATTGCCCGAATCTACCTGTATATGGAAGATCGCTATCCGTTCAGGCTGAGCGATGGTCAACGAAAACTGTATGAATCCTGGAATAAGTTGTATCCACCCACCGAGTGGGAGTTAAGGCGCAATGACAAGATTTCGCGGGTTCAGGGTTGGGAGAACCCTTACGTTTCAGCACATGCCGGTTAGTCTGATATCATAACTAGCTGACTATTTAACGCTTCCGGGTTTTATCAGAATGGAACAAACCGTTATTGGCGACGACGGAATAGAACGCCAGTCATTGCGCGCGTATACAGAAAGCGCTTATCTGAATTATTCCATGTATGTCATTCTGGACCGGGCTTTGCCTCATATTGGCGACGGTCTCAAGCCGGTACAGCGGCGCATTGTTTATGCAATGAGTGAGCTGGGGCTGAAAAACACAGCCAAGTTCAAAAAGTCTGCCCGTACTGTGGGTGATGTGCTGGGTAAGTTTCATCCCCACGGTGACAGTGCCTGTTATGAAGCCATGGTACTGATGGCGCAGCCGTTTTCCTATCGCTATACGCTGGTGGATGGTCAGGGTAACTGGGGTTCTCCTGATGACCCCAAGTCGTTTGCGGCGATGCGTTACACCGAATCCCGCCTGACCAAATACTCGGATGTGCTTCTGGGTGAGCTGGGGCAGGGTACCGTAGACTGGGTACCTAACTTTGATGGAACTCTGGAAGAACCGTCTATCTTGCCAGCTCGCCTGCCGAACCTGCTGTTGAATGGTACAACCGGCATCGCGGTGGGCATGGCGACGGATGTGCCCCCCCATAACCTGAGTGAAGTCGCGGATGCCTGCGTGCATTTGCTGGAAAACCCTAAGGCAACGGTTGCTGATCTGGTTGAGCATATTCAGGGACCGGATTACCCGACGGAAGCCGAGATTATTACGCCCCGTGAAGACATTCTGAAAATGTACGAACAGGGTCGTGGTTCTATTCGCATGCGGGCGGTTTACCAGAAAGAGTCTGGTGACATCATCATCACTGCCCTGCCTCATCAGTGTTCCGGTGCCAAGGTGCTGGAACAGATTGCAGCCCAGATGCAGGCCAAGAAGCTGCCGATGGTGGCAGATCTGCGTGATGAATCTGACCATGAAAATCCGACTCGTCTGGTGATTGTGCCCAAATCTAACCGCATGGATGTGGAAGGACTGATGAATCATTTGTTTGCGACCACGGATCTGGAAAAGACCTACCGCGTGAACATGAACATGATTGGCGTCAATGGTCGTCCACAGGTGAAGTCGCTGGATCGTATGCTGACCGAGTGGCTGTCGTGGCGGACGGATACGGTGCGCCGTCGTTTGCAGTATCGTCTGGACAAAGTGCTGGCTCGCCTGCACCTTCTGCAAGGTTTGTTGGTAGCGTTCCTCAATATTGATGAAGTCATCGATATTATTCGCAACGAAGACAAGCCCAAAGAAGCCCTGATGGCGAAATTCGGACTGTCTGAACTTCAGGCTGATGCTATTCTCGAAATCAAGCTGCGTCAGCTGGCGAAGCTTGAAGAGATGAAGATTCGTGCCGAGCAGGAAGAACTGGATAACGAACGTAAGCAACTGGAGCTGGTATTAAGCTCCGAGCGTCGTTTGAAGACCCTGATTAAGAAAGAGATCATTGCAGACAAAGAGCAGTATGGTGATGAGCGTCGTTCTCCTATCGAGCAGCGTCAGGAAGCCAGAGCGTTGTCTGAGACTGACCTGATGAGCTCAGAGCCGGTTACTATCATTCTGTCTGAAAAAGGCTGGGTTCGCTGTGCCAAAGGGCATGAAGTGGACCCTACCACCATGAATTATAAGTCGGGTGATAAATATCGATTGTCGGCACGGGGCAAGAGCAATCAGTCGTCTGTCTTTATCGATTCCACCGGTCGCGCCTATTCGGTGCAAACCCACAGCCTGCCATCTGCCCGTGGACAGGGTGAGCCTTTGACCGGGCGGGTTAATCCGCCATCCGGCGCGACGTTTGAAGGTTTGTGTGTCGGTGATAACAGCGACTGCTATCTCATGGCGTCCGATGCCGGTTACGGTTTTGTGGTTCAGCATGGCGATATGGTCAGCAAGAACAAAGCCGGTAAGGCGCTTCTGACATTACCTAAAAATGCCCGCGTAATGTTGCCGGTGCCGGTTGTAGGTGATGATCAGTTGTTGGCTGCAGTCACCAATGAAGGGCGCATGCTGGTATTCCCGTTATCTGAATTGCCCAAGCTGGGTCGGGGTAAAGGCAACAAGATAATCAGCATTGCAACGGCAAGGGCAGCAGACCGTGTTGAAATTCTGGTGGCTCTGGCTGTCTTCAGTCGAGATGATTCTCTGGTGTTACGTGCGGGTAAACGTCATGTGAAGTTAAAACCTGCTGACCTTGAACATTATCATGGAGAGCGTGGCCGCCGGGGTAACAAGCTGCCCAGAGGTTTCCAGAAAGTGGACAGTGTTGAAGTAGCAGACGACAGTGAATAGTAAGCTCATTCACTGTCCTGTTGGCTGGAAGTAGTGGATCAGGCGTAGCGCTATGCCTTGACACTATGCCTTGACACTATGCCTTGACACTATGCCTTGACACTATGCCTTGACACTATGCCTTGACACTATGCCTTGACACTATGCCTTGACACTATGCCTTGACACTATGCCTTGACACTATGCCTTGACACCACAGCCTTTGATAACCAGGTTGCACAGATGATCGGTAGCAGCCTGGATATCTTCCTCGCTGAGTTCTTCCTTCCCCACAACGCAGGCTACCTGTGGGTTGTAGTCCACATAGTATTGAGTCGTGGCCCAGATAGTAAACAACAGGTGTAATGGGTCAACCGGATCCATTTTGCCCTGCTCGATCCAGGCTTGAATCACTTTGGATTTTTCGTCGATCCAGTCTTTGAAATGTTTAAAGTGTTCTCTAAGGTGCTGACCTCCGTGAATAATTTCACTGCTGAAAATGCGTGACGCATTAGAGTGAGCCAGACAATATTGCATTTTGGCATTGATGTATTGTCGTAAGGCGCTGGCCGGATCATCATCCGGATTCAAACCACTGAAAACAGCTTCCCATAAGTCCATGATGTGGGAGAGTACGGCACTGTAAAGATCCATTTTGCTGTTGAAGTAGTAGTGCACATTGGCTTTAGGAAGCCCGGCCCGGTTAGCAATATCCCGAATCGAAGCCCCTTTGAACCCGCTGATGACAAATTCGTCTTCAGCGGCTTTTAGTATGACCTGGATATTTTTCTGTCGGACCCGGCTGGTCTTTATTCCTGTATGCCCAATGGTGGATGCAGAAGATTGCATGACAGGTACCATGTTTAAGTTGTGAGTTATGACTGTCGAGTACCAATATAGACAAGGGTTACATAATTGCCATCCAACTATGCCGATTTTTAAACGTCGAACGACTTTTAAATTGAAAATAATAGTTAATATAAACTTATTATTATTCAGTGATATAGAAGGTTGTATTCAAATTATATAAATCAATCGTCGTTTTAAATTAAGGTCTTGGTGCATAGTCGAAAACATCTGAATGCATGTTTTTCCGATTAAAACCCGCATTTTCGATAACGTCAATCGTCGCATAAACCATTTGCGGCGATCCACTTAGATAGATATTGCCGTCCAGCAGCTGTTCCTTGTCAGCCAGAATGGCCTCGTAGAGTAAGCCGTGGCGGCCACACCAGTCGTCATCAGCAATAGCATCACTGACAACAGGGTGGTAATGAACGCCCCTGGCTGACCATTGGATCGGCAGGTAAGGCAAATAGAAACCGGCAGGTGTTCGGGCTCCCCAATACAGGTGAATGCCTTTGGCATGATTCTGGTTCAGGCAATGCTCAACCATGCTTTTCATCTGGGCAAAGCCTGTGCCGGCTGCGACAAACACCAGTGGTGTTTCCGGTAATGGGTCTGGCAAAAAACAGTTCCCTGAAGGCAGGCGTACATCAACACGGCCTTTGTTCAGCTGATCAAACAGTTCGGTCGAGGTTTGACTTTCCGGCAATTGCTGCACGTGGAGCTCAATGTCTTCCTGTTGAAAGGATGGTGCAGAAGCAATAGAAAAAGCACAGGGTTGTCTGCCGGGCAAAAGAATTTCCAGGTATTGCCCGGCTCGATAAGGTGGAACGAAGCCTGAACGGGGTTTCAATTTAATCCGGTAAACGTCGGAACCTGCGGGATGCATGTCGATGACATTAAAAGCCTGTTCCGAAACGATATTACCCATTTTGATTATTCCTCTGGAAAAATACCCAGTTCATGCCAACGGTCATCGACCCTGCTTTTAATGTCATCACTCATGGTGATGACCCTGCCCCACTCTCGCTCGGTTTCTCCCTGCCATTTATGAGTGGCATCAAAACCCACCTTTGAACCCAGACCAGCCACCGGAGAAGCAAAGTCCAGATAATCAATGGGTGTGTTTTCAATAAATACCGAGTCCCGTTTGGGGTCCATTCTTGTGGTCATTGCCCAGATGACATCGTTCCAGTCCCGTGCATTGACATCATCGTCTGTAACAATCACGAACTTGGTGTACATAAACTGTCTGAGAAAAGACCATACTCCCAGCATAATACGCTTGGCATGACCGGGGTACTCTTTACGCATGGTGACGACCGCCATACGGTATGAACAGCCTTCCGGCGGCAGGTAGAAATCCACGATTTCAGGGAACTGTTTTTTCAGAATAGGCACAAACACTTCATTCAGTGCTACCCCAAGTACGGCGGGCTCATCGGGTGGACGGCCTGTATAAGTGCTGTGGTAAATCGGATTTTTACGATGGGTGATGCAGTCAACCGTGAAGACCGGGAAGGATTCAACTTCGTTGTAATAGCCGGTGTGATCGCCATAAGGGCCTTCCTCAGCCATTTCCCCCGGATGGATATGCCCTTCCAGAACAAATTCGGCACTGGCGGGTACCTGCAGGTCGTTAGTTTTGCATTTTATCAGTTCAGTGCGGGAACCCCTCAAAAGCCCTGCAAACGCGTATTCGGATAGTGAATCGGGTACTGGTGTAACGGCTCCCAGTATTGTCGCAGGATCTGCGCCCAGTGCGACGGAGACCGGGAAAGGTTTATCCGGATGTTTCTGTTGCCAGTCCCTAAAGTCCAGTGCGCCACCGCGATGTGAGAGCCAGCGCATGATCAGTTTGTTGGGTCCCAGAAGCTGTTGGCGATAGATTCCCAGATTCTGCCGTTCTTTTTCAGGCCCTTTGGTGATGACCAGAGGCCAGGTCACTAAAGGTGCGGCATCTCCGGGCCAGCAGGTTTGTATGGGCAGCCGGGTTAAATCAATGTCATCCCCTTTTAAAACCACTTCCTGACAGGCCGCCTTGCTGACCATCTTTGGCCCCATGTTCAGAACCTGTTTAAAGATAGGCAGTTTCTGTAAGGCGTCTTTAAACCCTTTGGGTGGATCGGGTTCTTTCAGGTAGGCGAGCAGCTGCCCCACTTCTTTCAGGGCATCCACATTCTCCTGCCCCATACCAAGGGCTACGCGCTTTGGCGTTCCAAACAGGTTGGTGAGAACGGGTGTGTCAAAGCCTTTAGGGTTTTCAAAAAGCAGTGCCGGTCCTTTTTTTCGAAGAGTCCGGTCGCTGATTTCGGTCATTTCCAGATAGGGATCTACCTTAGCGGTAATTCGCTTCAGTTCGCCCTGCTGCTCCAGCAATTGGATAAAATCTCGAAGGTCCCTGTATTTCATGGATTCTACTGCCGGGAAGGTTATCGTTATTGTGCTGAATGTTTTTTTATTGAGAAGGGAGACTATTCCACAGAAACAGCTGCATACAAAACTGCTTCTGTGGACATGAAGAAGGCTTACTTGCGCTTCATCGCCTGGAAGAATTCTTCGTTAGTCTTGGTGTGCTTCATGCGATCCAGCAGGAATTCGATGGCCTGAATTTCGTCCATTGGGTGCAGAATCTTGCGGAGAATCCACATGCGCTGCAGCTCTTCCTCTGTGGTCAGCAGGTCTTCGCGGCGGGTACCGGACTTGTTGATGCCGATCGCCGGGAATACACGTTTTTCAGCGATGCGACGGTCGAGGTTCAGTTCCATGTTACCGGTACCTTTGAATTCCTCGAAAATCACTTCGTCCATCTTGGAGCCGGTATCTACCAGTGCGGTGGCAACGATGGTCAGGCTGCCGCCTTCTTCGATGTTACGGGCTGCACCAAAGAAACGCTTTGGACGCTCCAGTGCGTGGGCGTCCACACCACCGGTCAGTACCTTGCCGGAAGACGGGATGACGGTGTTGTAAGCACGAGCCAGACGGGTGATGGAGTCCAGCAGGATAACAACGTCTTTTTTGTGTTCTACCAGACGCTTGGCTTTTTCCAGAACCATTTCTGCCACCTGAACGTGACGTGAAGGTGGTTCGTCAAAGGTAGATGCCACTACTTCACCACGAACGGAACGTGCCATCTCTGTGACTTCCTCGGGACGTTCGTCAATCAGAAGTACAATCAGGTGGCATTCAGGGTTGTTGCGGGTGATGTTTGCCGCAATGTTTTGCAGCATCAGGGTTTTACCGGCTTTAGGTGGCGATACAATCAGACCGCGCTGACCTTTACCGATCGGAGAAACCAGATCAATAATCCGGCCTGTCAGGTCTTCTGTTGAACCGTTACCCATTTGCATAACCAGACGGTCCTGTGGAAACAGTGGGGTCAGGTTTTCAAACAGGATTTTGTTACGGGCGTTTTCTGGCTGGTCAAAATTAATTTCATTAACTTTGAGCAGGGCGAAATAACGCTCACCTTCTTTTGGCGGGCGAATTTTGCCAGAGATGCTGTCGCCGGTTCTCAGGTTAAAACGGCGAATCTGGCTTGGGGATACATAAATATCATCTGGGCCTGCCAGATAGGAACTGTCGGCAGAGCGCAGGAAACCGAAGCCATCCTGAAGGATTTCCAGAACGCCTTCGCCAAAGATATCTTCCCCGCTGCGGGCGTGGCGCTTGAGGATGGAGAATATTACGTCCTGCTTCCGTGAACGGGCGAGGTTGTCCAGACCCATTTCATTGGCTGTTGCCAGAAGCTCAGGAACAGATTTTTTCTTAAGTTCGGTAAGATGCATAACAGTTTGGAACGTTATATTGAAAGGTAGTGGCCGTCGTAGTTGCAGGAAAATCAGATATTATTGAGATTATTATATTCAGGATCGCTTAATGCCGATCCCTGCGAAAGCTGTTTACAGCCTTCCAGCTACAGCCCGATGTTTTAGGTCATGTTATTGAATTAAGTGAGTTATGGCTCGAAAGAATTCAAAACAAGCCTGGCCGGAAATAATTCTGTTGACTGTCATTGTACCAATTTATGTTGCTTTGGTATCTGACACACGTCACTTCGACAGTCTATATCCTTTTCTGGAAAATAATCAAGAACTAGTGTCTCGTCAACTTTAATTCGGCTTTAATTCGGTTTTATTATTATTTTATCCGTTTCAGGTGTTGATAGACCTGACTAACATTGCTTTGACGTTCATTGAACGTCGGTTTTGATGACTGCGCCAGTCAAACCGCCGGATGAAAACCTCAACAATAACATCCGGCCATTTCTGGCATGTGAACCCCTGATATCAATCAGAGATTGCTATCCAGAAATACGGTCAACTGGGATTTGGACAGCGCGCCGACTTTAGTGGCTTCTACATTTCCGCCCTTGAACAGCATCAGGGTCGGGATACCACGCACACCGTATTTTGGTGGAGTCGCTTCGTTCTCATCGATGTTCAGCTTGCAGATTTTCAGCTTGCCGTCGTAGTCCTGGGCTATTTCATCCAGTACCGGAGCAATCATTTTGCAGGGCCCGCACCACTCAGCCCAGTAATCGACCAGTACCGGTCCGTCTGCTTTCAGTACGTCCTCATCGAAGGAAGCGTCTGTCACATTGACAATATCGCTCATGGAATGGATCTCCTAGCCATTTGCATTCAGTTACGAAATCATAGCAAACGGCCTGCCCGGGAAACAATTGCCGACGTTTTAAATTTGCAGGGTTTTGTACAGACAGACAATAAATAATGATCCGTTATGTGAGATAAGCCGCCTTCTGTTATGCTGAGTCCGGCTTTCAGGTAAACACACCTAGCAGTAAAGGATCATGAGAGAAATCGGTCAAAGTGAGACAGACGGTCAACCGCTAGTGGCGGCTATTGATCTGGGGTCTAACAGCTTTCATATGATTGTCGCCCGGGTCGATCAGGGCGAAATCCGGCCGGTTGAGCGGCTGGGCGAAAAAGTTCAGTTGGCAGCCGGGCTGGCAAAAGATGGCAATTTGTCTGAAGCGGCAATGGAGCGCGGGCTTAACTGTCTGGCACAGTTTGCCCAATATATGAAGGGCAGAACCTTTCAGGCCATCAGAATTGTTGGCACCAATGCGCTGAGAAAAGCCAGAAACAGCGACGAATTTGTACGAAGAGCCGCCAGAATACTGCCTTATCCCATTGAAATTATTGCCGGCCGTGAAGAGGCCCGGTTGATTTATCTGGGCGTTGCCCAGACTCAGGCAGACGATAATGACCGGCGACTGGTGGTTGATATTGGCGGTGGCAGTACTGAGCTGATTGTGGGCGAGCGCTTTGAACCCAAGCTGCTGGAAAGCCTGCACATGGGTTGCGTCACGTTTAATGATCGCTTCTTTTCCGGAGGGCATTTATCCGCTGAACGTTTTCAATCTGCCTATTATGCCGCCCGGCTGGAATTGCTGAACATCGAGAAGGCCTACAGGGAACTCAGCTGGGAGGATGCCGTGGGCTCTTCCGGCTCCATTCGTACGGTCAGCTGTATTCTGCAGGCGATGGGTGAAGGCGATGTTATTACCCGGGAACTGCTGGATAAGCTGAAAAACGACCTGTTGGTGTTTAATCGCACCGATCGTATCCGCTTTCCGGGTCTGAAACCTGAGCGTCAGACCATTTTTCCAGCCGGGCTGGCTATTTTAACAGCCTGCTTCGATGCCTTTGATATTGAACAGATGCAGTATTCCGATGGCGCTCTGCGTGAAGGTGTACTGTATGACATGCTGGGTCGTGACCGGCATGAAGATGTCCGTGGACGCACCATTTCTGCCCTCATGAAACGCTATCACGTTGACCAGACTAATGCTGAAGCTGTCCGGCAGCATGCACTGTACTGTTTTGATCAGGTGGCTGATGAGTGGGGGCTGAGCCAGAGTGAAAGAGAATTGCTGTCATGGGCGGCACAGGTGTGCGAGATCGGTCTGGACATTTCCCACTCCCAGTACCATCGGCACGGAGCTTACCTGATACATCATTCTGACCTGATGGGTTTCAGCAAGGCGCAGCAGCATAAGCTGGCTTTATTGGTCAGAGGGCACCGACGCACAATTCCCCGTTCGCTGATTGATAGTGATGATGAAGAAGGCAGGCTGTTGAAACTGACTATCCTGCTTCGGATAGCCATTGTCTTGAATCATATTCGGGGCACTGATAACCGCTTTACCTTCTCTCTGGAGGCTGGCGATAAAAAACTGAGTGTTTCTTTTCCCAGAAAATGGCTGAAACAGCACCCTCTGACGGCGGCTGATTTTGAGCGGGAGCGAATTGAGCAGATCCGGGTAGGTTATTGGCTGGTTGTTGATTGACAATGATTCATGACGGTCAGGCTAAAGCGAGCTGAGCTTTAGCCTGTCAGCCGATCATCTCTGGAGTGACATCGAAGTCGTGATATTCCTCACGATCTCTGGTGAGCATGATGACAGCCCCGTCAATCAGATTGGTACAGGCATCGTGGACGTGGGCGCTGTCGTTCAGAAGTGAGCTGGCCATATAGGCATCAACCTGACCGGATCGTATCAATTCATTCAGAGCTCTGTTCGTTTGTTCATCCTGTTCTCTGAGTTCCTGCTTTAACTGGTCGGTATGTTCGCGAATATGGCTGTATTGGCGCTTTACTCCCAACAGATCGATCAGTTTCAGAACGGATGCCAGACAAAGTCTGAGCTGGTTGTATTGCTCACGAATCTGTTCGTTTTCCGACTCGGTGTACTTACCCATATTTTTATAGATGTGTTTGACGTGCTTGATGGCCTGCACAAAATCCCTGCAGGCGACTTTCAGGGCAAACAGTTCTTGCGCCTGCTGTTTAGGTAGTCGGCCTTCCAGAGCACCAGAGTACTGAATAATATCAGCGTAAATGCCTTTAATATGGCGAATATAGAGTTCTTTAATAGTCCAGGGGTGTTCTTGTTCTTGCCGGTTAGTGATCAGCTCCTGAAGGTTGTCCGTTTTTCTTAGCTTTTCACCCGAGAGGTGAATGCTGTAACAGATAATTTCCAGAGTGTTTCGGTACAGGTGGGCACACTCACGGGTCATAGCCCGCATCGCCGTGTCTGGATAGCTGAGGGTAACAGGATTCAGATAAATGGATTTTTCAGGTTCTGTTCCATCATGACTGGCCAGGTTGAGCGGAGCGGTTGCACTTTGATCCTTGAACAATGATTGCAGCCATTTGACCATAACCCCCATGAACGGCAGCAATGTGACAATACCAATAATGTTAAAAAGGGTATGGAAAATGGCCAGCTTCAACGTGTAGTTGTCACTGGCAACACCGTGATATTCGGCGATATGGTCAACCAGACTGATCAAAGGGTTAAGCAGACTGATCGCCAGCATGGAGGTAATGACATTGAATGTCAGATGAGCAACGGCGAGTCGCTTTCCTTCAGCATTAGCGCTAATGGCTCCCAGAATGGCTGTAATGGTTGTACCCACGTTTGAACCAATGGCAATAGCCAGTGCATTTTCATAAGAGAGCTGGCCAATAGCCAAGGCTGAAAAGGTGAGCACCATGGTGGCATTGGTTGACTGCATGATGACTGTAGCCAGCATGCCAATCATGGTGTAAACCAGTACTCCGGCGAGTCCGTCCATGGAATACTCGGCAAGGTCAATGGCGCTTTTAAATGCTTCAAAGCCTTCTTTCATGTAGTGAATGCCGAGAAACAAAAAACCAATGCCGAGCAGAATAAAGCCAAAGCCGTTAAGGTTTTTTGCCCGCTGGGTTTTCAGTATCAGGCCAATCACCAGCATGGGCATAGCGTAGGCCGAGAGTTTTACTTTCAGGCCAAATAAGGCAACCAGCCACGCGCCAGCTGTACTTCCCAGATTTGCTCCAAAAATAATGCCGACACCGGCAGCCAGACCAATCAGTCCGGCACTGAGAAACGAGATAACAATAACGGAAACCAGAGAGCTGGATTGCAGAATAGCTGTTGAGACGATACCAAAGCTGAGGCTTTTCCATACCTTGTCAGTGGTTTTTTGCAGAATATTTTCCAGCAGACCGCCGGTGAATACCTTGAAGCCCTGCTCCAGATAAACCATGCCAAACAGAAAGATCGCAACGCCTGCAGCAATGATTTTAAACTCCGGGCTGACCCAGAATCCGTAAATCAATAAGACCAGTGTTGAAGGTAAAAACAATCGACTAAGCATAAAGCCTCATCCAGTTGCAGCTACTCAGGCTATAGGCTCATTTATCGGCGTTACCTGTCAGGCTCTACAGTCTTTCTGTGACGAATTTTATGTTTAGGGGCGGGGGAAAGAGGCGTCTTCAATTAGTCGTAAAAATGTCATTAAAGTGTCTACTGTGGCGACCGATAATAGAAGCTCGGATTTTTGAGTAGGCGAAGATGAACAATGAATGGCAGTTTAAGAGTCAAAGACAGAAATACGTTTGAAGAAGGGCGTCTGTTCCAGAGCCTGAAAACCGGTTGGGTGAAGGTGTTGATGGACAACGGAGAGGTCAGGGAGTATCGCCCGAAAGATCTTATTGCCTCCATAGACACCACGCTTCAAAAGGAATTGCAGAACGTTCCCTTCAGCACCAGAGCGGTTAAGCAAAATCGACCATAGTTACACGAGTGGAAAACATAGCCTTAGCCTGTAGGGCTGGCAAGTCAATTTTTCATGCACCACTGTTGGCTTACAGTTTTATCAGCTTTGCAATAATCTGAAGGCAGTTTTTTTGCATGGGATTCGAATGTCTTCATTTTTATATCATCAATAACATTATTTTTTTCAGGCGCCTGCTTCTCACTGACTCCCCTTGTTTCAAATAACTGATACATTGAAACTATTGTGATTTTTCTCTTAAATAATTTCTAAATCAATTCTGGCAGCTATTATACAGGCTGTTGTTATTATTATTGCGAGTGAGTGTTGATGAAGGAGACACAAAGTCAGTATTAAATGTTGGTCGTATGATTGGTTTCCGGCAGTGCTGAATAGCCATCTGGTGTCATACGTCTCATCAGTGAACTGAACGGTAAATCAAAAGCTGTTTGAGTCCATATATACTCCGTTTGTGTAACCTGTCAGCAGTCATCTGGCGTTCGCGAGGTGGAAGGGTGTTGTTGAATGCTGCAGACCTTCAGTTCACAGGCCTGCCGGTCATTTGGTAATGTACCTTCTATCTGTATTGGCTACCGAGGTAGAGTAATGAATATATTTGAAGAACTTCATCACAGGCTAGGCAGCAAAACCAGAATTCGCTCTTTATTCAAAGATGTGAATGCCGAAGAGATGGAACGAATCATTAATCGGGTTAACGAGGTGCTGCAGGAAAAGCTCGATGAGAAAGAGGCTGAAGAAGCCAAGCGGGAAGAGAAAAAACGCAGCATCGAAGAAATCAAACAGGCAATGGCCGAGCGGGGCCTGTCTATTTCTGATTTAAGCCTGCTGGATGAAATGGGAAAAGAATCCAGGCGCAAGCGCAACGTCAGCAAACATAACTTTGAATATCAAACCATATCGGGTGATACCGTTCGCTGGTACGGTTCAACGACAGGTCGTTTGCCAAAGGATTTTCAGGATTACCTTGATCGTACGAACAAGAAAAGAATTGACTGCATAGTTGATGATGAATAGTTAATCGTAATTGATAAAGGACAGTGTATTATTAATAACCGAATCTGAAAACAGTTTAGTTTTGCAGGTTTACAATCAGGGACCGCATCCATAAAGCTAAATCACTGATGCCATCAAGAATCAAAAATAAAAGTGCGACATCCACTGGATCAATGTGATGTTCAAACTGACAGGCATGATGCCTGATTTCTTGGCTGGTGTCTCTGAGTTCGTCAGTACAGAGCGCCAGCTGTCTGCGCAGGTTCTGCAAAGAGTGGTTATGTTGTTTTCTATAACCACTGACATTCAGCTGCTCCAGTTCATCAATACCCTGTCTGAGTTGATAGATGGTTTGTCCGAACTGACGCGCCAGCACATTAACAGGCACGATTAACTCTGGTGGCAGGTTGAGAGGTCGATAGCTCAGCCGCTCAGACAGACGACAAATTTCATGAGCCAGTGCATTCTGTATCTGCAGAGTGTTAATGACAACATCCCTGGGCTGGGAAGTAATGGAGGGTTGATGAATACGATTCAGAATTTCATGTTCCAGCTTTTCCAGCTGACCTGGAAAGGCCTTTATCCATTCCGATGATTGTGCGTTAAATGGCTGATCCGAGTTCAGACTGTGCAACTGTTGATTCAGATGAAACAGCGCATCCAACACCTGTTCACGGTGTTGCAGTAAAGGCTTGAACGGTGAGCCGGAAAACAGCTTGGCAAAGGTTTTAAGATTCATGAAGGCTCTATCGACCGGTTATCCAGCCAAATGAGCTTACAGAAGCTGTTCACGATCTTATTGAGGGCTGCAAATGTCGATAAATTGCCCCTGTTTTTTGATCTCATTCGTTACGTAGCACCACTACGTGCCTCATGAGATCAAAAAACAGCAACAATTTCTCATCATTTTCGCTTTCCTCAAAAGATCATGAGCAGCTTCTCAGAGCTGTTCATGAAAACCGGGTTACTGAGGAAGGTTGCGCACCAGCAGTGACATTTCGTCAGGCTGAACACCTTCGGGCACAGGGATTTTCACCTGATGGCCGGAGCCCGGAGCCACAGAAACGGATTCACCGTGTTTGTTCTCGATATTGTCCAGAGTGAAGGCTACGTTACCTTTTGGTGTCATCAGTTCCATGGTATCGCCGGTTTCGAAGCGGTTCTTAACATCCACAGTGACCTGCTGTCCGTCGAAATCCAGAATATCCCCGACAAACTGCTGCTTGTTGCCTCGTGAGTTGCCGGTTTCATAATTCTGGTATTCATCATGCACATGACGACGGTAGAAGCCTTCGGTAAAGCCTCTGTTTGCCAGATTTTCCAGTGTGTCCATTGCACTCATATCAAATGGACGTCCAGCGGCGGCATCGTCGATGGTTTTGCGATATACCTGTGCCGTTCGTGCAACGTAGTAGAACGATTTGGTACGACCTTCGATTTTCAGCGAGTGAATCCCCATATCGGTCAGACGATGCACGTGTTGTACTGCGCGCAGGTCTTTGGAATTCATGATGTAAGTGCCGTGTTCATCTTCAAAAGCGGGCATGTACTGGTCCGGGCGACCTTTTTCCTGCAGAAGAACGATCTGGTCAGTGGGGGCGCCCTGCCCCAGAGTTGGCTCAACGGTTTCCGGTTTTGCCAGTGGTATCACTTCGCCGGTGTAGCTCTCTGTCGCTGCATGAGGCTGATATTCCCAGCGGCAGGCATTGGTGCAGGTGCCCTGGTTCGGATCACGCTTGTTGATGTATCCGGACAGAAGACAACGGCCGGAGTAAGCAATGCACAGGGAGCCATGGACAAACACCTCGATTTCCATCTCCGGTGCTTCTTCCCGAATCTCCTGAATTTCATCCAGAGACAGCTCCCGGGACAGAATGATGCGCTCAACGCCCTGTTTTGCCCAGAACTTAACAGTGGCAAAGTTCACCACGTTTGCCTGTACTGACAGATGCACAGGCATATCCGGCCAGGTTTCACGAACCATCATGATCAGGCCGGGATCCGACATAATCAAAGCGTCCGGCTTCATTGCGATCACCGGTTCCATATGTTTCAGAAAGGTTTTTACTTTGCTGTTATGGGGTGCGAGGTTGCTGGCGAGATAGAACTTCTTACCCTGGGCATGGGCTTCGTTAATGCCGTTTTCAAGGTTTTCCAGCTTGAAGTCATTGTTGCGAACACGCAGGCTATAGCGCGGCTGGCCAGCGTATACCGCGTCGGCACCGTAAGCGAAAGCGTAACGCATGTTTTTTAAAGTGCCAGCGGGAGAAAGAAGTTCTGGTTTCATAGATTTGATTGATGCTGTTTGCAGGACAGGGGGCGCATTATATCAGCGAGAAAGTCCGGGGAAATAAGCAGTTTTGCAAACAGCTCCGGGAGTAGTCAGGTGTTTATGGGGTCAACTACCTGACTTATCGACACTCATTCAGATATCGAATGTTTGCATAAGGCGAGTGCCGTCTTTCATGCACAGGTGAACATGAACCCTGCGCCAGAGCACGTTACCTTCTTTAATCATCACCCTTGCCATAGGGCCTGCCGGAGTCAGGTCAGCAGTTACAACAATTTTTCCACCACACTCGTGCTGAAACTCGGCCGAGGCGCCTTTATCCAGATAAACCTGAACGGCCAGTTCTTCAGCCTGCACGGCTTCCGGCGTAGAGAAGCGTTCGTTTAATACTTCAATCTGGTCGAAAACGGTGGCTGTTTCGTTTGAAGCTTCAGATAACGTGTTGTTGTATATCATGGTCAGTCAAAGCTCTTCTGAGAGGATTGTGCGCGCTTATGATGAAGAAATAGCTCGCACTGGTCGAGAGGGTTTGTACTGAAAACGATTACAAGTTGTATTTTTTTCGGACATAAAAAAACCAGACCGGATGACATCGGGTCTGGTTTTTCAGAAACCGTCGATCTTACTTGATCTTGTGTTCCTTGTACTCCACGTGCTTGCGCACAACAGGATCGTACTTCTTGAATACGAGCTTGTCTGGAGTGTTACGCTTGTTCTTGTTGGTGGTGTAGTAGTGACCAGTACCAGCCGTAGAAACCAGCTTAATCTTCTCGCGAATACCTTTTGCCATGACTTATTGCTCCCGCTGTCTTAGATTTTTTGACCGTTGGCGCGCATGTCAGCCAGAACAGCGTCGATGCCTTTCTTGTCGATGATGCGCATGCCTTTGGAGGAAACACGCAGGCGTACGAAGCGGTTTTCGCTTTCTACCCAGAAACGCTTGGAGTGCAGGTTAGGCACGAAGCGACGACGGGTTTTGTTTTGCGCGTGGGATACGTTGTTCCCGGTAACCGGGCGCTTGCCGGTAACCTGACAAACTTTGGACATTATGATGGCCTCTCAAAGCTATCTGTCTAAACAATGATCCAGCCATCAGGCCGGAAACTAAACTGAATTCCAGAGTCTGCTTATTTCAGCCCAAACAGCCATGAGCCAGAAAACACCGCTTTATTAAGCCCTTTATCAAGCTATAAAACCGCATTTCCGTATTAAATCATGAGCCAGAGCTCTCAGCAGTTACCCTCAAACAAAGATCGGGCTTTATACCAGAGTCAAGCCTGAATCGCAAGTTGGTCACGGGTGAACTTCTACCTACAACCCCTCTAAAATGCTGGTCTGGCAAGACATTGAGGCCATCAGCCGAGGATTTATTGTACGGTTGACTTAAGTAAGCAAACCTCTTTCAGCCAGGGACACAATCTGACCCCGACCGACAATCATATGATCCAGACACTTAATGTCAATCAGTTCTAATGCCTGTTTAATGGTTTGAGTGATACGAATATCAGCCTGACTGGGTTCCGGGTCACCGCTGGGATGATTGTGGCTTAGAATCACCGCGCTGGCATTTAACGCCAGTGCCCGCTTCAGGATTTCCCTGGGATAGACCGCTGCCGAGTTGATGGTGCCGTAAAACAGCGTTTCCAGAACAATGACCCGATGGCGCGTATCCAGAAACAGACAGGCAAACTGCTCGCTGGTTTGTCCTCTGAAATGCATCTGCAGGTATTGCCGGGTATTGTCCGGGCTGGTCAGCGCGTTCCCGTGCCTTACCCTGTGTTCAAGGACTCGCTGACAGACAGCCAGAATGGCCTGCAGCTCGGCGATTTTAGCTTGTCCAAGACCCTTGAATCGTCTCAACTGGGCTGGTCTGGCCGTTAACAGCTCATCCAGAGACCCGAAGTGTTGAATCAGTGTTCGTGACAGCTCTATGACGCCGATGCCCTTTGAGCCGGTTCGCAGCAGTATGGCAAGGAGTTCTGTATCACTTAATGACTCAGCGCCATTGCTTAATAGTTTCTCTCTGGGGCGCTCAGGAAGGGGCTGAGTGATATTGCATTGAGTGTCAGGCATGAACGGCGACTTCTTAAATTGTGCGTGTTCTTTTCTGACAAGAGAGGCGGGATAAAATTCCGGAAATGTTGAGCAGTAAAACGACAGGCGTGACAAGGCGTGGTACAGATGCTCAAGGTATTCATACCAATTCCCCTTTCTAAACATGAATTGCGCAGCCATTCTGAATCACGGGAGCTGCGTTGGAACTCCTCGCAATAGCTCGCTATTACTCGTCGTTCCGCCTTTATGCCCTTTAGGGTATTGTCCCGCGACCCAGAATAGCTTGCTCATGGTCATATTTAGAAAGCGGAATTGGTATCGCTGTGCCAGCCGTCGTCACGCTTGTCTTAAATCGTGGGCTTAAATAGCGGGCTTAAATAGCGGACTTAAAGAGCGAATTCGCTAACCAGCTGACGAACCGCTTCGCCGTCCTCTGCATTCAGGCACTGTTCCGCCAGTGCTTCCAGATTGGCACTGCTCTGTGCTCTCAGAACCTTCTTTATCTTCAGAACGGATGGCGCAGACATACTGAATTCATCCAGCCCGAGACCGGCCAGAATCAGTGCTGCCTGTTCATCACCGGCAAATTCACCGCACATGCCTGTCCATTTACCAGCGGCATGAGACGCATCGATAACCCGTTTGATGGCGCGCAGTACCGAGGGTGAGAAGCTGTCATACAGGTGGGCAATGCTCTCGTTACCACGGTCAACCGCCAGAATGTACTGGGTCAGGTCGTTGGTGCCAATGCTGAAGAAGTCCAGCTGGGCAATCAGCTGATCTGCAATCATCACGGCAGCCGGAGTTTCGATCATAATGCCGACTTCGATCTGTTCATCAAAAGTCACAGCGGCTTCCCTCAGGGACGTTTTGGCCTGTTCAACATGGGCTTTCAGCTGTTTCACTTCCTGTACCGAAATCACCATTGGGAACATGATACGCAGCTTGCCAAAGGCACTGGCTCGTAAAATAGCACGCAACTGGGTTTGCAGAATTTCAGGACGATCCAGACACATGCGAATGGCGCGCCAGCCAAGGAATGGATTCAGCTCGCTGGGCAGATCCATATAGGGCAGCTCCTTGTCGCCGCCAATATCCAGAGTGCGGATAATCACCGGCTTGTCCTGCATCGTTTCAGCCACCGCTTTATAAGCTTCAAACTGAACCTGCTCGGAAGGCATACTGCTGCGATCCATAAACAGGAACTCGGTGCGATACAGACCAATGCCCTCGGCACCATTTGCAACAGCACCTTCAGCATCTTTAGGTGTGCCAATGTTGGCGCACAGCTCAAAGTGCTTGCCATCCAGCGTAACCGCAGGGGCATCTTTCAATTTCAGCAGTTCGCTCTTTTCCGCGATCAGCTTGTCCTGACGCTCACGAGCCTGTGTCAGCTGTTGTTCGGAAGGATTGGCAATCAGTTGATTGTTGATGGCATCTAGAATAATCAGTTCGCCGTCCTTAATGTCTGAACAGGCTTTCTGACAGCCCACCAAAGCTGGAATTTCCAGCGAGCGAGCCATAATGGCCGAGTGGGAAGTGCGACCACCAATCTCGGTGACAAAACCCAGCACCTTGTTCAGATCCAGCTGGGCAGTATCAGACGGTGTCAGGTCATTGGCGAGAATAATAGAGTTGTCGTCCAGTTCGTTCAGGCCGGTTGTCGAAATACCCAGAATGATTTTGATCATGCGGGAACCTACATCACGGAAATCGGCAACCCTTTCCCTGATATAGTCCTTATCCACTTCCAGCAGCATGTCTACATTGCTTTCAATGGCTTTATGCAGGGCAACGGCAACAGGAAGGCCTTGCTGAATGAATTCCAGAACCTCTTCTTCCAGCGATTCATCATCAGCGATTTCCATGTGGCCTTCAAAGACTTCAGCCTCTTCTTCGCCGAGTTTTGCCAGTACATCGTTGTACAGTTTATCCAGCTGGCTAATCGCTGCAGCCTTTGCTTTTTTGAACTGATCAAACTCGGCCTGAACATTCTCTGTAGCAACGTTGTATTCCGGCAGAACCAGTTCCTGCTCAACGTGGATAACCGCTTTACCAATCGCAATGCCTTCAGAGGCAATAATTCCGTTCAACATATCAATCTACTTCCTGAATTCCATGGCGGTTAGCCGCCGGAGGCAGACGTTCCGTCTGCCTTCTCAAATTGATTATTTACAAAATGGCTTCTGCTGTTTTGACAATGTTTTCAACGGTAAAGCCGAACAATTTGAACAGTTCGCCAGCGGGTGCAGACTCACCAAAGCCCTTCATGCCCACTACCGCACCATCCAGACCCACATACTTGTACCAGTAGTCTTCAATCAGGGCTTCAACGGCAACACGGGCCTTCACTTCGGCAGGCAAAACGTGCTGACGGTATTGGGTATTCTGTTTCTCGAACACTTCAGGAGAAGGCATGGATACAACGCGAACCTTACGACCCTGTGCTGTCAGTTTGGCCGCCGCGTCCACTGCCAGAGAGACTTCGGAACCCGTCGCCAGCAGAATCAGTTCCGGTGTTCCTTCACAGTCCTTGAGGATGTAAGCCCCCCGGGCAATATCCGCCAGCTGTTGTTCATTTCGATCCTGATGCACTAGCCCGGATATTTCATAAACAAGCAGCAACTACCATCCCATCCTCTTAATTTTGGACTTTTCCGCAAGCCTGTTGCTCTGTTAACCATGTGAAAGACATTGCAGCCCATACTTGCTTACAGATTAGACGCTAATCAACGAATCCTGCTATTTCAGGATAACGGAAAGCCCCAGGGCTCTTTCATCTGGTTGCTATGTACCTTGATTGAGTCTTATGAAAGTTGCTACCCCGGTCGAAGTATCGGCATCTGGTAAAAGACTTCTGTCACATGCTGCAAAAGCCTCTTGAATGGGCAGCTACGCGGCAGATGAAGTTTAATTCGGTCTTTATATTCAACCACTTTGACTGCAACTTTACAGAGCTTCATGATCACCGTTGATGGCTGCGCTTTTTCCAGCTCCGTACCTTTCAAAGTCTTGGTTCTTAACTCATAGTGCAAAACATAAGCGGCACAGGCATAAAACATTCTCAAATGGTTAGCCAAAAAGCCCTGATCGGACAATCTGTCGCCGGACAGATCACTTTTCAGATGTTTGATGAAGTTCTCATCCTGTCCTCTTGGACAGTAAAGCTCTTCATAAATTACCTCTGGAGAAGCTTCCTTCATCGACGTCACAATGAAACGAGGGTTGTCGCCTTTTTGGTTGACCTCCGCCTTGTAAATTATCCGGGTATCGATACCTTTCCAGCTCTTGGCCTGGTATTCTGCTTCCCCGTAAAGTCTGAGCCGATCAGGTTCTGGCATGTTGTTCAGTCTTGCCAGCTCAGTCTTGACCTTCAGAGCTTGACGCGCTTCATCCAACAACTCTTTGGCTTTTGGCCGCAAAGCCGTTTTGTGGCCTGCACCTTTGCCCAGGACATAATCCGAATGAGGGGCATTCTGAACCACCCACATTAACTCTGGTTGAGCGAAGTGGCTGTCTCCCCGAACCAGTAGATGGGTTTTCGGCCACTTTTTCCGAAGCAGCCGAATGACCCGTTCGAGAATGGCTGCATTTTCCTTGCCCGTTGGGGTTTTCCCCGGACGAAGAATCGCCGTAATCAGCTTGCCGCTGAGTCCCTCAAAAATCATCAGGGGCAAGTAGCAGTAGTCCTGATATTTGGCATTAAACAGGTTCATCTGCTGGCCACCATGAGTAATGGCCGGTGTATGATCAAGATCGATAACGATCACCGGAGGTGGCAGCTTGTAACTGCTGATAAAGTGATGCACAAATGCTTCAGCCATCCTGTAAATGTCGGAGCGGGTCATAGATTGTCCCAGCCGGGTAAAAGTGGGCGCTGATGCGAGATGGTTATCGCTGTCCAACGGATTGCGACCAGTGGCCAGTTTGAACATAGGGTCTTTACGCAAACGGTTACTGTCGTTGGCATCTTCATAGCCGCAGGCCATTTGCAGAACCCGCTGAACCAGAAGTTCTTTCAGGGAGTGGTCGATATAGGATTGATGGCGTCTGTCATTGATGGCATCAGTCATTTTGCAGATAAGACCGCTCTGCAGAATGGTTTCCCGTAGCAGCAGAGTGCCAAAGTCAGAAGATAACTCCCCACCATTGAAGTCTGCCCGGATGGTTTTTCCATTTGAGGGATGAAAACGAAGCTGTTCTTGTGTAGATTTGGGCATGGCAAGTTCCGGTTTGCTTCTTCCGAAGCTTTCTTTTGGTCGACCCAATTATATCAAGTGATTGGGCGGAACTTGCCTCCTTTTATGAAATATTCGGGCTAGGTTCTGGCGGGACAGAATCAGTGCAGTAGGCGCTGTGTCGGTCTCAAGTGCTGATTTCCATGCGACAGCCGTTTCAACCGTGTCACAGGGACGCCAGGTCACCATGTTCGGTGTCATACGCAAGTTGGCAACCTGCTCCACAGGCTGGTGGGTCGGGCCGTCTTCACCCAGACCAATGGAGTCGTGGGTATAGACGTGAATGGTGCGCTGTTTCATCAGGGCGGACATACGCAGGGCGTTGCGGGCGTATTCCATAAACATCAGGAAGGTGCCGCCATAAGGCACAAAGCCACCGTGCAGGGCAATGCCGTTCATGATGGCACTCATACCAAACTCGCGCACACCGTAGTTCAGGTAGTTACCCGAAGCCTCTTCTCTGGAAATAGACTGACAATCTTTCCAGAAGGTCAGATTTGATGGTGCGAGATCCGCAGAGCCACCCAACAGTTCCGGCAGTTCCGGGCCAAACCGGTTGAGTGCATTCTGGGAAGCCTTGCGACTGGCAATCACCTCGCCCTTTTCCTGACAGGCTTTGATATAGGCATCGGCTTTTTCAGAAAAATCGTCTGGCAGTTCGCCTTGCATACGACGTTGGTATTCTTCAGCCAGTTGTGGGTATTCGGCGCGGTAAGCATCGAACGTCTGCTGCCATTCATGTTGCAGGGCGGTGCCTTTTTCAATGCCGTTCCAGACGCTGTAAATGGTTTCAGGCACTTCAAAAGCTTCGCCTTTCCAACCCAGACGCTCTTTGGTCAGACGAATTTCTTCGGCACCCAAAGGCGCACCGTGGCAGTCTTCCTTACCTTCTTTATTAGGAGAACCAAAACCGATAATGGTTTTGCAGCAGATCAGCGTCGGCTTTTCCGTTTCTGCCTGAGCGGCTTCAATGGCCGCTCGAATCTGTTCCGGGTCGTGGCCGTCTACCGCACGTAATACCTGCCAGCCATAGGCTTCAAAACGCTGGGCAGTGTCGTCGGTAAACCAGCCTTCCACTTCACCGTCAATGGAAATACCGTTGTCGTCGTAGAACGCAATGAGCTTACCCAGTCCCAGTGTTCCCGCCAGCGAACAGACTTCGTGGGAAACACCTTCCATCATGCAGCCGTCACCCAGAAAGGCGTAAGTGTGGTGATCGACAATGGCATGCTGGTCACGATTAAACTGGGCTGCCAGTGTCTTTTCCGCAATCGCCATACCTACCGCGTTGGCAATGCCCTGCCCCAGTGGCCCAGTGGTGGTTTCAATACCGGGTGCATAACCGTATTCCGGGTGCCCCGGTGTTTTGGAGTGCAGTTGCCGAAATCCTTTCAGATCATCGATAGACAGGTCGTAGCCGGTCAGGTGCAGCAGCGAGTACAGCAGCATGGAGCCATGACCGTTGGACAGCACAAAACGGTCACGGTTGGTCCAGTCCGGATTGGCGGGGTTATGTACCAGAAACTCACGCCATAATACTTCGGCGATATCTGCCATCCCCATTGGGGCACCCGGATGTCCGGAATTGGCTTTCTGTACAGCATCCATACTCAATGCACGGATGGCGTTAGCTCGTTCCCTGGCGGTTGTCTTTGTCATCTCTTACTCCAGAATCTTATAATCAGGCGGCTGTCGTGCAGTCAGCGCCGGTAACGTACTTTTCAATCAGGCTGGCAATGCTGTCGTCGTCATTGCTGCCAATAAACTCATCTGCAACCGATTTCAGAGTTTCGCTGCAGTTGCCCATGGCTACACCCAGACCAGCCATGCGAACCATGCTGATATCATTGTCGTTGTCGCCGACAGCAATAATATTTTCACGCTCAATGCCCCATCGTTCTGCCAGTCTCAGCAAAGTGCTGCCTTTGGTATTGCCACTGTTGGCAATATCAATCCGGTCTACCCAGGAACGCTCACAACTGACGTCAGTCATCGTCTGAATATGCTGGTAGGCAGAAAGGAACTGTTCCTGATCAGTGTGTGATAAGACGAACTTATGAATAGTGCTGGCCGATTCCATAACGGCCAGGGCATCATCAATCTGCTTTATATTGGGTCTTACGATTTCAGGTTGTGCCTTTGCCCAGTTGGACAGCCTTTCCATATGCGGATTCAGCACTTCATAGGTCATGGCATCCTCGACATACATCAGAATGTGCATATCCCGATCACGGGCGATTTTGATAATCCGGCGTGCCTGATCTTTTGACAGCGGGTTGCTATAAACAGGCTCTGGCTGACTGAAATCCATGATGTACGCGCCATTGCAGCAGATAGCAGGCGTATCCAGTCCCAGTTCATAATGGTAAGGGCGAACCGCGACATGATGGCGACCGGTTGCCAGTACCACTTTTGCTCCGTGTGCCCGGGCTTCCCTGATTGCTTGTTTTGAGCTTTCCAGAATAGTGCCTTTGCTGTTGAGCAAGGTGCCGTCCAGATCAAAAGCAATTAATTTTTTGCTACCCATCGTCATTCCTGAATGCTTGATTGGGAAAACCATTTTCAATCACGAGTATTAAGAATGGCTTTCAGAACGGTGAAATAAAAAGGCAGCCATGAATGACTGCCTTGTTCAAAGTTAACCTTCCAGCTGGGCAACAAAGTCGGTGAGGTACTTCACCGCTTCAAACTCATCCGCACCGTCTGCATGAATCTGAATCACGTCGTCTTTGCAGATGCCAGCGCCCATCAGCTTCATCAGACTTTTACCACTGACTTTTTTCTCGCCTTTCTGCACCGTGATATCGCTTTCAAACTGCTTGCAGGCTCTGACGAAGTTCTTGCCGGGACGGGTGTGCAGGCCGTTTTCGTTGACGATGGTGACTTCTACTGTTTGCATGGTCTTACTTCCTGAATTCTGGTCTTGAATACTTTCTTTATTACTTCTGGCTTTACTACTTCTGACCGTAATAAGCGTTCGCGCCGTGTTTGCGCAGGTAATGCTTGTCCAGCAGGGTGCTGTCGATATCAGACAATCTTGGATTAATGGTGATGGAGCGAAATGCCATCTTGGCCACTTCTTCCATGACGACTGCATTGTGAACCGAGTCCATAGCATTCTTGCCCCAGGCAAAAGGCCCGTGCTGGAACACAATGATGCCCGGAATCGACATCGGGTCCTGATCGGCAATGGTCTCAATGATCACATTGCCGGTTTCCACTTCATATTCGCCCTGGATTTCGTCTTCCGTCAGTGCACGGGTGCAGGGAATCTCGCCGTAAAAATAGTCGGCATGTGTCGTTCCCAGTGCCGGAACCGCACAACCTGCCTGAGCCCAGGAGGTAATGTAGGATGAGTGGGTATGAACAACTCCCCCGATCTGTTCATACGCTTTATAAACCTAAATTCATCACTTGAGAATCCCGACTAAACTGTAACCCCATCTGCGAAGAGGGATACAGATGATTTTTCCACCAAAATCTGTTCACCCAAAAGGTGAACTTAAAGAACTCAGCAAAAAGTGCTCAACGACCTCTCTTGAAGTGGACACGTTTGAGGGAAAAATCCATGTTGAGTGGGAACCTGGCGCATCAGTCACACCAATGGGGCAGTTACCCTTTTTTATTCAGTTTTTAAAAACAGGTTGTAGATTTGAACCATGGGTTGAAGATTGCCCTTTAACTTACAAAAGCAATAACGCACCTGAAAAAGTTAATGTAATAGGTTCCCTTTTTCTCTCAATACTCTCAGGTCACAAACGTTATGCTCATATTGGAACGTTAACCGGGGATGGAGTGAATCCCAAATTACTGGGTATGACAAAGGTAGTCAGTGATGATTCTGCTCGTCGGGGTTTACTCAAAATAGATGAGAAAGAAGGTGTTGAATGGATGCAGCATCATTTGCAGGAATGCTATGAACCCTTATTAAAGTTACCATGGATATTAGATGTCGACGTTACGATAAAAACCATTTACGGAAGTCAGGAAGGAGCAGAAACAGGTTATAACCCTCATAAGAAAGGGCGTCCTTCACATACTTATCATTCTTACATGATGGCTAATTTAAAGCTGGTTCTTGATGTTGAAGTTCAGCCCGGTGATAAAGGAAACAGTAAGCATTCATTGCCCGGTTTAATAAATCTATTAAACCGTCTACCAAAAGAGTGTTGGCCTGAATTTGTTCGAGGTGATTGTGACTGGGGCAGTGACAGAGTGATGTCAGAACTCGAACAAGCAAATTGTGGTTATCTATTCAAAGTAAAGAAGACAGCCAACGTCAAAAAGTCCATATACCATGCGCACTGTAGCGGGGGATGGGTTCGCTACAACAGATATTGGGAAGGCAAGGAGTCAGAATTAAAACTAGGTGGTTGGGAGAAATCAAGACGAATCATTATTGTTCGAAGAAGATTATCAGGTGATTCTCTGTTGCTGGAGAAAGAGAATAATAAGAAGCAAAAAGAAATCGCTTTTATCTCAGACCCTGAAAACATCAAACTCTTTGAGTACTCAGTATTAGTGACCAGTCTTGATAATGACGTTGTATCCATCATAGATCATTACAGAGACAGAGCTGACTGTGAAAATAATTTTGATGAAATCAAAAATCACTGGGGATGGGGAGGTTACACAACCAAGGATATAAAGCGATGTCGTATTCTATCAAGGATGGTTGCACTGGCATATAACTGGTGGACTTTGTTTGTAAGACTGAGCAATCCTGATTCGCATAAAGAAGCAATAACCAGCAGGCCATTATTGATGAGTGCTATTGGCAAGTTAACAGAGAGTGGGCGTAAGAAAAAAATAACGATTACCAGTCAGCATAATTTGATAAAAAAGATCCAAACAATGCAGGAAGATCTCTGTGTATTTTTTGATGCCATTAAGAAGACTGCAGCGCAGTTGACTCCAATTGATATCTGGTGCCGAATATTAACGAGGGCTGTGTCGAAATTTTTAACAAAAGGTGAAATTATTACGCCTGTCCAGCTTATTAACTCAAGTTAAGCGAAAGCAAGGTTTAGCAGGATAGTAGCTGGCATTGCTCTCTTAGAGCGCGGTGGGTAATCGCTCAACTGCTGAATTTAGGTTCAATGGTGAAGCAGTCGTCAAAACCGCGAGGGTGCTGATATTCCATACGACCCAGGTCGGTCGGGTAGGTGTATTTGCCGCCTACCTGCCAGAAGAACGGAGCAAACTGATATTGCAGACGGTCTTTCTTCATTTCCCACAGAACCTTGATTTCACGCGGGTCGTTCTGGAAGTTTGCCCAGATGTCGTGATGGAAAGGCATCACCACCTTGGTCTTCAGGGATTCGCCCATGCGCAGGATATCGGAAGCAGTCATCTTGTCGGTGATAC
Organism: Endozoicomonas montiporae CL-33; assembly: GCF_001583435.1. Classification (NCBI taxonomy): domain Bacteria; kingdom Pseudomonadati; phylum Pseudomonadota; class Gammaproteobacteria; order Oceanospirillales; family Endozoicomonadaceae; genus Endozoicomonas; species Endozoicomonas montiporae. The sequence continues at coordinate 144,830 of NZ_CP013251.1, forward strand.
CGCGCGGGTTTTCGCCGAAGGAACCCAGGGCAACGTCAATCTGGTGTTCGTTACCGTGCTTGGCGTAGTAGTTGGAGTAGTGGGAATCACCGCTGTGGTACAGGTTGCCGCCCGGGGTCTTGATCAGGTAGTTCACTGCACGCTTGTCCATGCCGTCAGGCAGCTGGTTTTTGGCTTCAACGCCTACGGGCAGTGTGATCAGGGCTGTACGGTCGAAAGATTCCAGGGCTACAATTTCCATGTCGCCTACTTTCACGGTGTCACCGGGCTTAACTGTAATGCAACGCTCGGCTGGAACGCCCCACTCTGTCCACATTTTCACACAGGCTTCAGGGCCAATGAAGGGAACCGAGTCGTCGCAGTTTTGCAGAACAGCAGCAGCTACGTTGATATCAATGTGGTCGTTGTGATCGTGGGTGGACAGAATGGCATCCACTTCCTTAATGGCGAATGGGTCCATTACGAAAGGAGAGGTGCGCAGGTTAGCCCGGATATTTCATAAACAAGCAGCAACTACCATCCCATCCTCTTAATTTTGGACTTTTCCGCAAGCCTGTTGCTCTGTTAACCATGTGAAAGACATTGCAGCCCATACTTGCTTACAGATTAGACGCTAATCAACGAATCCTGCTATTTCAGGATAACGGAAAGCCCCAAAGCTCTTTCATCTGGTTGCTATGTACCTTGATTGAGTATTATGAAAGTTGCTACCCCGGTCGAAGTATCGGCATCTGGTAAAAGACTTCTGTCACATGCTGCAAAAGCCTCTTGAATGGGCAGCTACGTGGCAGATGAAGTTTAATTCGGTCTTTATATTCAACCACTTTGACTGCAACTTTACAGAGCTTCATGATCACCGTTGATGGCTGCGCTTTTTCCAGCTCCGTACCTTTCAAAGTCTTGGTTCTTAACTCATAGTGCAAAACATAAGCGGCACAGGCATAAAACATTCTCAAATGGTTAGCCAAAAAGCCCTGATCGGACAATCTGTCGCCGGACAGATCACTTTTCAGATGTTTGATGAAGTTCTCATCCTGTCCTCTTGGACAGTAAAGCTCTTCATAAATTACCTCTGGAGAAGCTTCCTTCATCGACGTCACAATGAAACGAGGGTTGTCGCCTTTTTGGTTGACCTCCGCCTTGTAAATTATCCGGGTATCGAGACCTTTCCAGCTCTTGGCCTGGTATTCTGCTTCCCCGTAAAGTCTGAGCCGATCAGGTTCTGGCATGTTGTTCAGTCTTGCCAGCTCAGTCTTGACCTTCAGAGCTTGACGCGCTTCATCCAACAACTCTTTGGCTTTTGGCCGCAAAGCCGTTTTGTGGCCTGCACCTTTGCCCAAGACATAATCCGAATGAGGGGCATTCTGAACCACCCACATTAACTCTGGTTGAGCGAAGTGGCTGTCTCCCCGAACCAGTAGATGGGTTTTCGGCCACTTTTTCCGAAGCAGCCGAATGACCCGTTCGAGAATAGCTGCATTTTCCTTGCCCGTTGGGGTTTTCCCCGGACGAAGAATCGCCGTAATCAGCTTGCCGCTGAGTCCCTCAAAAATCATCAGGGGCAAGTAGCAGTAGTCCTGATATTTGGCATTAAACAGGTTCATCTGCTGGCCACCATGAGTAATGGCCGGTGTATGATCAAGATCGATAACGATCACCGGAGGTGGCAGCTTGTAACTGCTGATAAAGTGATGCACAAATGCTTCAGCCATCCTGTAAATGTCGGAGCGGGTCATAGATTGTCCCAGCCGGGTAAAAGTGGGCGCTGATGCGAGATGGTTATCGCTGTCCAACGGATTGCGACCAGTGGCCAGTTTGAACATAGGGTCTTTACGCAAACGGTTACTGTCGTTGGCATCTTCATAGCCGCAGGCCATTTGCAGAACCCGCTGAACCAGAAGTTCTTTCAGGGAGTGGTCGATATAGGATTGATGGCGTCTGTCATTGATGGCATCAGTCATTTTGCAGATAAGACCGCTCTGCAGAATGGTTTCCCGTAGCAGCAGAGTGCCAAAGTCAGAAGATAACTCCCCACCATTGAAGTCTGCCCGGATGGTTTTTCCATTTGAGGGATGAAAACGAAGCTGTTCTTGTGTAGATTTGGGCATGGCAAGTTCCGGTTTGCTTCTTCCGAAGCTTTCTTTTGGTCGACCCAATTATATCAAGTGATTGGGCGGAACTTGCCTCCTTTTATGAAATATTCGGGTTAGGCTGCAGCTTCTCAACACCCGCCATGCGCTGCATCTGGTGTTGCTTTTTCATCAGAGGATTGCCGTGGGTGCGCTTGCCGGTACCACACCAGAAATCAACACAGATGTTGGTGCTACCTTCAGACTTTACCCAGATGCCGGTGCAGCCCAGCCACCACATGGCGAACGTGCCGGGCTGAACCTGTTCCTGTTCAATCTCTTCATTCAGCCAGGTTCCCCACTCGGGGAAAGTGTTTAGGATCCAGGACTCTCTGGTAATATCGCTGACACGGTTCATCAATCAATCCTCTACTTCTAACTGGTCAAGCAGTGTTCTGCTCTGTTGTGAGCTGTTGTGATTTGCTAATCACTGTAATGACCTAAGTTGATTATTTAAAGTGATCTAAGTCAATTGTTTTCATTTGTAATCATTAAGATTGACATGAATCATCAAAAACTTGCATGGAAAAATAGAAAAACAGGCATATAAGTAACAAAAAAGTTTAATAAAATCAGATAGATATATGAATTTGTCAGATAGGGATTGAAAAAGATGCATCCAGCAAGGATTTCTAATCATTTACAATCATAAAAATGATCATATAATCATTTATGTAATCATGGCGGCAGACAGGTAAGAACCTATATGAGCCTTGAAGAACGAGGCCGTGAATAACAATGGTGCAACGATATGAACGAACAGCTCAGGCACTCGGAAATACTGAGTTACTTGAAAGAAATGGGGCAGATCAGTGTGCAGGAGCTGGTCAGCCAGTTTTCAATTTCTCCTGCAACAGCCCGACGGGACATCAATAAATTAAACGACCTTGGGCGTTTGCATAAGGTTCGTAACGGGGCTGTTAATCTGGAGAATACACCGGAAACAGCTCAACCGGTGCCTGCACCGGTTTATCAGCTGATGAGTCCACCGGCTGACGCCGTTCATAATCCCGTAGAAAAAAACCGCATTGCAGAAGTGGCTGCCAGTCTCTGCAAAGAGGGAGAAAGTGTCATCATCAACTGTGGCACAACCGCCTTTATAATGGGCGCGAAACTGGCCGGGCGTGATGTGCAGGTTATTACCAACTACCTGCCACTGGCAAACCACCTGATCATTGAAAAGCATGAGAAGGTCATCATCCTGGGTGGTCAGTATTATGCAGGTTCAAGCAGTACCATGACGCCGTTTGAAGGTGATGCCCAGCTTTATTCAGCACATTACATGTTTACCAGTGGTGCCGGTCTTACTGATCAGGGGCTGACCAAGGTCGACCCCATGACAGTGATGGTTGAGCAGAGAATGCTGAAACAGGCCGACAAGCTGGTGGTGCTGGTTGACAGCAGCAAACTGGGAGTAAGGAGTGGCTTGCTGTTTTGTCGCGCCAGCGAGATAGATATTCTGATTACCGGACGGGAAGCTGATCCGGACATTCTGAAAGCCCTCGAACAAAAAGGGATAGAGATTGTATTAGCGTAGGTTGGGGAGCCTGCGTTTTGAAACAGTAAAACAACCGGAGTAATTGTATGAAAAGCCAGTTGGATCAACTCAGGAAGCTCACCAAAGTAGTGGCAGATACGGGAGATATTGAGGCTATTCGCCAGTATCAACCGGTTGATGCCACCACCAACCCGTCTCTTATTCTCAAGGCCGCAGCACTGCCGGACTATCAGCCGTTGCTGAAAGAGAGCATTGAATGGGCACAGGCTCAGGGTGAAGAGGATATTGCTGCCCTTGCCTGTGACTGGCTGACTGTCAATATTGGCAAGGCCATTCTGGATGTTGTGCCCGGGCTGGTGTCAACCGAAGTGGATGCACGATTGTCTTTTGATACCGAAGCCACTGTTAAGAAAGCTCAGAAAATAATTGAGCTTTATCGCTCTATCGGTGTGGATACAGATCGCGTCCTGATCAAAATTGCTTCTACCTGGGAAGGAATTCGTGCCGCCGAAACTCTGGAACAGCAGGGAATCCGGTGTAATCTGACGCTATTGTTTTCTTTTGCACAGGCTAAAGCGTGTGCAGATGCCGGCGTTTACCTGATCTCGCCTTTTGTCGGTCGGATAATGGACTGGTATAAAGCCAGTCAAGGCGTGGAACGTTTTGCACCGGAAGAAGATCCTGGTGTTCTTTCAGTGAGTAAGATCTACAACTATTACAAACAGAATGGCTTCAAGACGGTTGTGATGGGTGCCAGCTTCAGAAATATTGATGAAATACGACAGCTGGCAGGTTGTGACTGCCTGACCATTGCTCCGCCATTGCTGGACGAATTAAGTAATAGCAAAGAGCCTCTTGCTCATAAACTACAGAAGCCGTTTGAAATATCTGACAGACAGCCTGAAGCTATCACTGAATCCGTATTCCGCTGGGAGCACAATGAAGATGCCATGGCGACAGAAAAGCTGGCAGAAGGCATACGACTGTTTGCCAAAGATCAGCAGAAGCTGGAAGGCTTGTTGAGTAGTTACCTATAAGTAGTTACTTGAAATAAGTCGATGGTCGATTGATCATCAGAAAGCCTAACCATTCAGGGTTTTAGTTATAAACCCTGAATGGTGTAATCAGTGACTTCAATAGCCGATGCACTCCCTGATTAAGATGACAGCCTGAGACTCATCGTCGCCTGAAATGCGTAGCGTGACGTTTTCATCCATCTTCATGGTACTGATCAGTTTTCTGCCTGACTGAATATCAACGACATTGTTGTTCGCTTCAAACATTACTTTACTGTCGAAAAGGCTGCAGACCTTCATTAGTTTGTGGTACCGGCTTGTAATGTTCCTGGCGGTTCCCGGGTTAATCGTTATGGTCTTCATAATTCTGCGAGAAAGCTGTTCGCTTTCTTTCCCCCTGTATAAATGATGCATGACCTGTGCAGGCACAGATCCGCCGTTGGTCAGACGTGTTGCTGTTATGGTTCTTGGCTGCTTGCCGCAGGTAATCCCGTTACGGCGTCAGGCATTAGAGATCTGTTTCTTGTTGTAAAAGTAGGATCATATGATCTGGTTGTGTTCATATGATTGACGATTTTGGTGTACGTTATTTTGATCTGCGTCAATTATTTCATATGAAACTGAAGCAGAAGGTGTTCATACGATCTTGTGCTGAACATAATGATGCCGCTCAGCAAACAATGAGGAAAAAATGGAGTCTATTGATTGCGCAGAATGTGACACGGAGCTACTGACCAGAGTTTCTATTCTTTACTATCAGGAAGGCTGGACTCAGGATCACATTGCCAGAGAGCATAAAATATCAAGGATTAAAGTCGGTCGCCTGCTGAAAAAAGCCAGGGATCATGGCATTGTCGAGATCAATATCAGGCATCACCCCGTTTACAGCACCAATCTTGAGCATCAACTGCAAAAAGCGTTCGGCTTAAAGACGGCACTGGTTGCCATTGACCAGTCATCGGAAGAAGAACAAAGAAATCAGGTGGCCCGAGTGGTGCTGAAGTACCTGTCGGACACGTTAAGGGATGGTGATGTCGTTGCTGTTGGTCAGGGACGGAATATTGCCGCTATCGCCGAGACCAGTACATTTGTTCACCCCCGTAACGTTCGTTTCGTGTCGGCTATTGGCGGTACGCATCCGGCGGGTGACGAGATCAATGCCGATCATATTTGTCGTAAGCTGGCCAAACGTTTTAACGGGGTATCCGAAACTCTCTATGCCCCGGCTTATGTTGGCTCTCCGGAACTGGTCGAACAGCTGATGCAGAACGATACCGTTAAGCAGACGCTGGATCGTGCACGCAAAGCCGATATCGGCATTGTAGGTATCGGGGATCTCAATGAAAACAACCATACGGTGAAGTTGGACTGGTTTTCCCCACAGGAGCTTGCCAAGGTACGACGTGAGCAAGGTGCCGTGGGCGATATGATGGGTTACGATTTTTTCCGGCTGGATGGGCAGTACGTTGAATCCGATATAAAAGGCAGAATCATAGGGCTGACGACGTCTGAACTAAAACAAATGCCGGAAGTGATTGGCATTGCCAGCGAAAGCTCGAAAGTGCTGGCTACCTTTGGCGCGCTTCAGACCGGGAGTATCAGTATACTCGCCACCACCGTTAATAATGCGCTTGCCTTACTCAGTCTGGCTGAAAAACATTTGTAGCCAACAGCTTTGGCATTGGGCCGTTTAAAACGGCTTTTGTGGAAGAAAGGTCGCTGGTAAACCGTTGTTGCTGTAAGGGGAGGTTGAAGCATCATCGTCCGGATTGATGGGCTGCTCTGGACGGCCTGTACTGTTTGGTTGGCCATTGCTGGAAGAAAAAGCTGAAGCAGCGCCGCCCGGGTAAGAGTCTTGTCCTGAGCCGACCGTAGTGGACTGGCGATGCTGAGAATTAGACAGTAGTGGGTTTTGGCCTGGCCTAGTGAAGCGGTGCCAAACATGGCGGTTTTCGTTTTCTAATCGTTGATAACTCAGGATCAGCGTTGGCTCAGAGCGTTCATAGTCATTAAGATCCTGCCCATCTTCAACAGATTCCGCTTTAGTCTGGTTTGGGTCGGCACTGATACGGTATACACTATGACGGCCGGTTGTTTCAGATGGAGGAAGAATCAACATGATAGGCCTGCGCAGGTAGCAGGCAAGTGATTTAAGAAAAAGACGTATAGAGTTTACGATTTCGCTCTCTGCTCCACGATAATGATCTCGAAAAGAGCGAAGATGACTGATCATTTGATTGACCGTCACAGTTCTCGGATCTATTCCGTTTTGATTAAGAGCAGTCAATAAATGCTGTATATCGGGGTTGTTTACGTTGTTTACGTTGTTTAGCAATTCATGTAAAAAAGCATTGGCAGAGACTTGAGTGGACTCTTCTTCAGAAGAAACAGTATTTTCTTCTCTGGCAAGTGATGAGAGCAGGTCAAACAAATTACCAAAAGTTTCATACTGAAATTTCAGACTTTGTGCAAGCGACTTTGTTGCGTTGTCTGCATACTCGCGCCCGGGATCAAGAGGGTTATTGGCATTGTCCAGTTCCATCATCAGCATAGATAACAGGCTGAGCGGTGCTGCATTGTAATGGGGCAAATTGGGCTGGTTGTTTGCGTGCAAGTTCTCGAGCATGGAAGAAATTACGCTACAGTCAGAAAGCCATTGCTGGTACAGCGCTGAATCAGTGCTTACCTGTTGTAGTGGACTTAGTGGGCCGGGAGCGCTCGCTCCTTCAGTTTCAGACGGGTTGATCAGAATTGGATTAATCAGTCTTTGCAGTTGTTGGTTAAGCGCTTGCATTCTCTCCAGAGAAGACAATTCATGTTGCTCTTGATTTTCAAGGATAAATTTCTGCCGTTCATATTCAAAGTAAAGAATAAAAAAAAGATTGTATGTTAACCAGAGATGTTGCTCACTGCCACTATCCAAGTTTGCCATGTAGGCTTCCAACTTTTCGATATAGTTGTCGGGAAAAAATGTCATAAGGTGGTCAAGCAAATCACGCTCACCCATAAATTCAGCTGCCAGAACAGCCCAGATAAATGAAAAAATAGCATCAGGATTGTTCTCAAAGTCGAAGGTACAATGTGACAATTTGTCTTTCAGGGGGCCTTCATGCTCCTTAAATCGAGCCTTGATAGTGTAAAGAAATGATGTGGTAGAAATGTTTTTATTTTTATAACTCCCTGCTTCTTTAGATAGTGATGTTATAGTGTCAAGTATTGATGGATTGGAAAAAGATCCCAACAGGAAAAACAATGGTGATCCTGTCTGCATTAAAGCGGGAAACTGGCTGACCAGGTTTATCCATAATTGCAAATGTTTTGACGTTAAGATCGCAGTTATGCTATCGCCAAAGAGTTTATCTTTTAGCTCCTGGGCAGGGTTTGGGTTTGGAGATGGATTTTGTGTTTCTTGATTGGAACCTAGGGGATTTATTATTATCAAACTTGCGTCTAATACATCAAACATACTCTGTTCAAGTTCCTTCTTCAGGTAACGTGCAGGTTCTTCAGGTTTTTGATAATCGTTATGTTCCCCCTTGAGGAATTTTTCGCAATGTAAGTTGATCATTTCTGCTTTCTCCATAGTCCCCTCAAAGTTGGCATTATTTTCAACAGATTTTTGATCATATTGTCTATCAGCTTTACCAGTAGCTATGTTATCTTTTACTGTTTTCTTGATGTTTAACTTTTCTCTTTGTATTTCTTTTCTTAAAATATCGAACGATTTCGGAAATTCAGTTGGAGTCTGTTGTTCAGGCTGCTCTGGTAATAAAGTTAGCATTGCAAATTCTGTGCTTTGTGTATCAGAATATTCTGAATTGGTTGCACCAGAATGTGGTTTTTTCTTTTTCTTTTTCTTTTTCTTTTTCTTTTTTTCCGTTTTTTCCGTTTCTTCCGTTTCTTCCTCATACTCTTTCGGGTTATCTTGAACTTCGTTGACATAAGTTGGTGTTGTCTGGGGTGTCTGGGGTGTCTGGGGTGTCTGGGGTGATTGTACAATCATCTCCGGGTCCGTTTGAGTACCCATATGATGTTCAGGAGGCAAGGTTTGACTTTCTGCATGAGCATGACGCTGGCTCGAATTAGTTTGTGTCTCCCGAGTGATCTGTTCAGGTTTGGGGGGTAATGCCTTCTGTGGCTGGCTTGCCTTGATTTTTTTAGCCAGCTCTTCATTTGTCGTAGCCAGCTTTTCATTTGTCGTAGCCAGCTCTTCATTTTTCTTAGCCAGCTCTTCATTTTCCGTAGCCAGCGCATTCGTCTCGCCCGTCTTTTTTTCCAGTTGTGCAGTGGTTTTTTGCAGTTCCTCCTTCAGTTGATCAATTGTGTTCTGTTGGCTCGAAACTTGCTTTTGTTGTTTTTGTAACTGACCGGAAAGATGATTATTTTCAGCTTGTAATGTTCGATTTTCACGGGTTGGTTTAGAGTTTGTTCCGGAAGATTGATCATACCAATAGTTTCGCTGTGGTATGAATTGGTGTGAAACAGAGTTGGCGGTGGAGGGCTTGGAAAAATGCCCTTGGCCGCCAGGTGCCACCAAACCAGTAACTGGTAACATCGGGTAATAATAAGTAGCTTGAGGCGCCACGAAAGGAGTCGCCGGAAGTGTCGGCGGAGTGTTTGGCCAGTAGGTATACTGAAGGGGGGTATTAGAGTATCGATGTAAACGTGGAAGAAAATAGCGCAGGCCATCAATTTCCAGACTGTATTGTTGTTGGTGATGCTGACCATGTGCTGCTATCTCTATGTCCAACCCATGAGCATTGCCCGAATTATCCCTAACAATGAGCCTTGCACGTTGCCCCCAAGTGTGAATGAAACAATCAGACGGCAGTTGCAGCATATTATTGTTGACTGATATACCAAAGTTGCTTGTAAGGTATTGCAGACTATAGGCGTTAAGGTATGAACACGAGAAATATGCTGAAAAAAATAGCAAAAAGCGAAGTGTCATATTTTTTACCATTCTGAACATTTTTCTGAACATTTTTGTCTGGGTTTTTTGGCAACATTCTTACGACGTATCTCAGTATTACTTTTTGTCCGATTGGTTGTCAGAGACGCCCATGTGCTGCGAGAGCAAAAAACATAGTTTAGAATTCGTCCGATCTAAAATAGTTGTTTTTTTGGTTATGTCCATCCATGGAATGCCGGTTATGCATGCAGGGGCAAGACAACAAAACAACAAAACAGGAGAACGACTGTTATCTTTCGGGTAATTCAGACAAAATAGCCCGAACAAAATTCTGTACTAACTTTTCAGGAACCTCCATGCAACGCTTATGCAATAAACGGATTGTCCTCGGCGTGACCGGTGGGATTGCCGCCTATAAAAGTGCTGAGCTGATCAGGTCACTCACCAGGCTGGGTGCAGATGTCAGAGTTGTTATGACGAAAGCAGCCTGTGAGTTCATCACTCCGCTGACACTTCAGGCGCTGTCTCATAACCCGGTACACCTCGACCTGCTGGATACTCGTGCAGAAGCGGCCATGGGGCATATTGAACTGGCGAAATGGGCGGATATTGTTCTTGTTGCCCCGGCAACGGCTGATTTCATTGCCCGTCTTGCCGGTGGTCAGGCCGATGACCTGCTCACTACGTTGTGTCTGGCAACAGGCGCGCCAATCTGTCTGGCGCCTGCCATGAACCAGGGTATGTGGCGTGATGAGACCACGCAGGAAAACGTTGCAAAGCTGGCGAGCAAAGGGCTGAAAATGTTTGGCCCGGCTGATGGCAGTCAGGCCTGCGGTGACGTGGGACCAGGTCGTATGCTGGACCCTGACGAAATCGCTGTGCATACCGCTGAAATGTTTACTCACGATATTTTCACGGGGCAGAATGTCCTGATTACAGCAGGTCCCACCCGGGAAGACATTGATCCGGTTCGATATATTTCCAACCATAGTTCAGGAAAAATGGCCTATGCACTGGCTGAAGCCGCTGTGGAAGCGGGTGCCAGAGTGACAATGGTCAGTGGTCCGGTGACCCTCGACAAGCCTGACCGTGTGAAAGTGGTTGATGTGATCAGTGCCCGTGAAATGCACGATGCCGTTATGGACAACATTGACGACATTGATCTGTTCATTGGTTGTGCTGCCGTGAGTGATTATCGTCCGGTTGAAATCCTGAAAGACAAGATTAAGAAAGACCCCGGCAACTCTGAAGAAATTCTGGAGCTCAAGCTGGTGCGTAATCCGGATATCGTTGCGTCTGTCGCGGCGCGGGAGAATGCTCCGTTTGTTATTGGGTTTGCGGCTGAAACCAGCCATGTCATCGAATATGCGACCAGCAAAATGCAGAAGAAAAAGCTGAATATGATTGTCGCCAATGACGTTTCGGATCAATCCATTGGTTTTTCCAGTGATAGCAATGAAGTGACCATGCTGGCTGAAGGTATGCAAACCGCGCTCCCGAAAGCATCCAAAAAAGTGCTGGCCCGTAAGATTTTGAATGTAGCCTCTCGTGGCTACCATCAGTGGAAAAGTCATCAGTGGAAAGAAGAGCAGGAATCATGAGATCCATCAAAACCCGTATTCTGGATAACCGTCTGGGCAACGAATTCCCACTGCCTGCCCATGCGACCGATGGGTCTGCAGGCATTGATTTGCGTGTCTGTGTCGATGAAGCCATCACACTGGAACCGGGTCAGACTGAACTGCTGCCGACTGGTATGGCGATTCATATTGAAGACCCTTCTCTGGCAGCCATGATTCTGCCTCGCTCCGGTTTGGGTCACAAACACGGCATTGTACTGGGTAACCTGATTGGTCTGATTGACTCTGATTACCAGGGACAGTTAATGGTCTCTTGCTGGAACCGTGGCAATACCACTTTTACCGTTGAGCCGGGCGAGCGTATTGCCCAGCTGGTGCTGGTGCCTGTGGTACAGGCAGAACTGGATATTGTTGACAGTTTCGAAGAAAGTGATCGCGGTGCCGGTGGCTTTGGACATACCGGTAAACACTGATCAGATGTGAATGAATAATCGCTTTTGGTTAAACAATATTGGTTTTAAGTCTTGTACTATGACCGTCGAAATGAATAATTATGCTTTCTTTTTTTGACTGGTGATTCAGACAACCATCAGTGATTCTAAAAATAAGGTACAAACAGTACCGGAGAAGTAATGGAAAAGACGACCATGTCCACAAACGTGGATTTTCAGGACAGGGCGTTGGTGCTGACTGAAGCACTGCCTTACCTCCAGCGTTATGCTGGCAAAACCATTGTCGTTAAATACGGCGGCAATGCGATGGAAAATGATGAGCTGAAGCGCAGCTTTGCCCGCAGTGTGGTGCTGCTGAAAGCGGTTGGTATCAACCCGGTTGTGGTACATGGTGGTGGACCTCAGATAGGTGAAATGCTGAACAGGCTGAATCTCGAAAGCCGGTTTGTTCAGGGTATGCGAGTGACCGATTCCAGCACCATGGACGTTGTCCAGATGGTGCTGGGAGGACTGGTCAACAAGGAAATTGTTACCCTGATCAACAGTAGCGGTGGCAGAGCCGTAGGGATTACCGGAAAAGACGGTCGTTTCATACGAGCCAAACGTCTTAAGGTCACCCACAAAACTCCGGAAATGACGGCACCTGAGATTATTGATATTGGACAGGTCGGTGAGGTGGAGTCGGTAGATACCAGCATTGTTGAAATGCTGCAGGACTCTGACTTCATTCCCGTTATCGCTCCCATTGGAGTCGATGACAGCGGCGCGTCTTACAATATTAATGCTGATCTGGTGGCCGGTAAGCTGGCAGAAGCCTTGCAGGCTGAAAAACTGCTGCTGCTGACCAACACCCCGGGATTGCTAAGCAAGGATGGCGAGTTGCTAACCGGTCTGAATGCTGAACAGGTTCAGACCCTGATTGATGATGGCACCATTTATGGTGGCATGTTGCCCAAAATTCAGTGCGCCCTGAGCGCTGTCGGTAATGGGGTTAACACAGCACTGATTATTGACGGGCGGGTGCCCCATGTATTGTTGCTGGAACTGTTAACCGATCGGGGGGTTGGTACCCTGATTACCGGAGAACATGTGGAGACGGTATCTGGCTGTAATGGTTAAACCACAGAAAATTTCTCGCAAAGATCAAATCCTGCAGGCTCTGGCGCATATGCTGGAAACATCACCAGGTGTTCGAATCACGACTTCTGCACTGGCCAAGGAAGTTGGCGTATCGGAAGCGGCGCTTTACCGGCACTTTCCCAGTAAGGCGAAAATGTTCGAAGGATTGATCGAGTTTATAGAAGAAACCCTGTTTTCCCGCATTGCACTGATTCTGGACGATGAGCCGGAGGCCCTGAAGCGTTGCGAGAAAATTCTGACATTGCTGTTAACGTTCTGCGAGCGTAACCCGGGGCTGACCCGCATCATTAACGGTGATGCGCTGGCAGGAGAGCCTGACCGTCTGCGACACCGTATGATCCAGCTGTTTGACCGTCTGGAAACCCAGATCAAACAGATTCTGCGGGAAGCGGAACTCAATGAAGGTCTGCGCACCCGTTCAACCGTTGGAACAACATCCAACATGATTCTGGCACTGGCAGAAGGACGCATCGGTCAGTTTGTACGCAGCGAATTTAAACGCAAGCCTACCGAGCTGTGGCAGGATCAGTGGCGGGATGTGTCTGCTGTTGTATTCCGGTAAACGTATCTTGCCTGTGTCGTCTTGAAAAAGCCCCGTGTGGGCTTTTTCTGTATCCGGACACTGAACATTTCAGCCTGTTTCCTGTCGGTGACTGGAAACATTTACATATCGAGCCCTGTTTTATTCCCCCCGATAATGAAGCCTGAATAAAATCAACAGGGGAAAGGTATGAAGAAGTCTCTGCTGGCTGTAAGTATCAGCGTATTGCTGGCCAGTTGTGTTTCAACACCGGAACAGTCAGCACCCGGAAATACACCATCAAACGGACAGGTTAAAGACTGGGTGGAAGTGGCGGGTGCTTTGGGAGAGCAGGAAAGCCGGTTAGCCTGTAACAATGAGTCAGGTTCAAAAGCCCACTCGGCGTTTTGTGATCTGCGCATTTTCCATATTATGACCGAAGCGTTTATCGACGGTGATGCTGATAAAGGCTTTGGCGATGGTTATGGTACCAGTCACCATCGCGGTGATCTGGCGGGGGTTACCCAGTCGCTGGATTACATCAAGGCATCTGGTTTCAATGCCATCTGGCTGACGCCGATTTTCCATAGTGTCCCCATGGATGGTCAGGATGTCTGGGCGGATAAACTGGATGCAACGGGTTATTACGCCAGTCATTTCTTTGAGATTGATCCCCGTTTTGGTTCTATGGACGACGTTCGTCATCTGGTTGAAGAGGCTCATGCCAGAGGATTGTACGTTTTCTTTGATGGTGTTTTCGGGCATTTCAAAAACAATGCCAGCGACTACCCTTCTCCTTCCGGACACAAACTCTCAAAAGGTGGAGAGCCACAAACCAGTATCGGTCGTCAGGCCATCTACCCACAGGATCTGGATTTCTTTAAAGAAGTGGCAACCTATTGGATTAAAGAGCTGAAGATCGATGGCTGGCGACTGGATCAGGCCTATCAGGTGCCAGTAGAATTCTGGCCTGAACTGCGAGCTGCGGTTGAAGAGGCTTCCCGGTCAGTGACCTATGAAAATAACGAAGGCGAAATGGTTCATCCGTTAGGCTATATGGTGGCGGAGATCTGGAATGATGCCGGTTATATTACTGAAACCGGCTATGGCACCGATGAAACGCCTGCTCTTTATTCAGCCTTTGATTTTCCGGTGAGAACCGCTGTCGTGCAAACCTTTGGCAGCGACAAGGAAGGTAACCATGGTCGTCCCGCGACCCATCTGGCCAATGCCATGGAGATGTCGGTTAACTATCCGGATCACGCCATGCCAAACCTGATGCTCAGTACCCACGATGTTCCCCGATTTGGCAATTTGCTGAAACGTGCGCAGCTTACAGATTACGGCTCTGAAGAATACTGGGCTCGTCATCGGGCGGCCATGAGCTTTATGGCTGCGTATTCAGGCCCACTGACGCTACTGTATAACGAAGAAACGGGGGCTCGTACGGAAGGGTTTATTCAGCCTGTTGATGACGACATTTGTGCCATGAAAGGTTTGTGTGATGATCATGTAGGGCGGATTTCAGGGCGTAATGATGCCTCGGAACTCTCTGAAGACGAAGCGGCTTTGCGACATTACTTTAATCAGTTAATGCAACTTCGTAATGACTACCCTGCATTATCCAGAGGTGCCAGAACCCATATTCACTCCGATGACCGGATTTATATGGATCGCAAGGATCTGGACGACAGCCATCTTCTATATATTGTGAATGCCAGTGCTGATGATGTGCTGTTGAGAGTGAATGGTTCTGCGATTGGCAGCAGCGGCTCTCTGGTGGATCTGATGCATGATACAGAGGTGGTTGATGAACAGGGCATTTATACCATTCGGCTGAAAGGCTTCGAGAGTCGCTTCCTGAATATCGAATCAGCCACCGATATTCAAACCGCTGATGGGCAGGTGTCGATGATAGCCGATGATATGGCTCGCTGTGATATGCCCGATGCTCAAGGTAAAGGCCCTCTGGGTAAAGACATGTGGGTTCGGGGAAGCTACCGGGGAGGGAATAATTTTCTTGCCACGCCGGACAGTCGAAGATTTCGCTATAAGGGAGGCAACCTGTATCAGGTCGTCGTGAACGAGCCACGTTCTACAGCCTTTTCGTTTAAGTTTGCCAGCGACAACTGGAGTCCGGAGATGGCAGTGAGCCGTTCGGCACCGGTGCAGCTGGGAACCATTCAGGATATGGCTACAGCATCTGGCTATGGCACGGAGTCCAGTATTGTGATTCCGGAAGCGGGTGAATACGTTTATAGTTTCAGAATTGATCAGGCTGGTCGTGGTGGAAGTCTGTATGTAGGGCGCTGTCAGTAAAAAGGTCAGTGTCGTTAGAGTGCTCACTGGAAAGGCTTCCTGTGTCGTACAGGAAGCCTTTCTCCGTCTGGATTACTCTACACCGTACTGCTCACGGTAAGCGCGAATAGCCGGAGCAAACTGCTTGAACGCTTCTGTGCCTTCTACGTAGGTCAGAAGGTCTTTGAGTTTGATAATACTGACAACCGGAATGCCGAAGTCGCGCTCCACTTCCTGAATCGCAGACAGTTCACCCTGCCCTTTTTCCTGACGATCCAGTGCTATCATTACAGCGGCAGGACTCGCATCTGATGGCGCAATGATCTGCATGACTTCACGCACAGCGGTTCCTGCACTGATGACGTCATCGACAATGATCGCACGGCCTTCCAGAGCAGCACCTACAATATTGCCGCCTTCGCCGTGATCTTTCACTTCTTTACGGTTGAAGCACCAGGGGACATTACGCCCATGTTGTTCAGACAATGCTACTGCAGTCGCGGTTGCCAGCGGAATGCCTTTATAGGCGGGTCCAAACAGAATATCGAATTCGATCCCGGAATTAACCAGCGCCTGAGCATAGAACTTACCCAGTTTGCTCATGGCTTCACCGGTATTGAACAGGCCTGCATTAAAAAAGTAAGGGGATTTTCGACCGGATTTGAGCGTAAACTCACCAAATCGAATGACTTCCTGCTCCAGGGCAAACTCGATAAATTCTCTCTGGTAATCAAACATTAGCTTATTCAACCTGTTCCACATTGGTTAATGGCTGCGCATTCTATTCGCCGTAAGCCCTCATGTATAGCACACGGTGCGGCAATTTATGATCATCAGTCATGTTCGGAGTGTGCTTGTCAGCCTCTGTGTATGCCTGTCTGGTGAGGAGCCGCATTTATGCGGATAAACAAAGATTTGCCGAACCTGTATGATTCGTGCGATATAGTTCCCCATTTTTTCCTGATACTGCCTATTTCGATCGGTCGAATTTGACCGGCGGCTGGTTTTGACCAGAGTGCTAAGCCGTATCAGGCAGGTCTGGCAATGGTGATGACGATACGTCGTTACTGGCCAGACTTTTGCTTTATGTCCGCAGCGTCTCTGACCCGGACAAGGTGTAGTCAATAATGAGAGTTATCAGTTTCAATTGCGAAGGCATTAATAACGCGCGAGAAAAAGGCCTGTTTGATTGGCTCAATGAGCAGGATGCCGACGTTATCTGTCTACAGGACATCCGTGAGGATGACTATACGTTGGAGCAGGACAAGTTCCAGCTCGATGGTTACTTCTGCTACGCCTATGGTGGCTACCAGAGACCGGATCGGGGCGGTGTGGCGATTTATACGCGTCAGGCGCCAAAGGCCATTATCAGCGGGTTGGGTTTTCCTGAAGCGGACGAAACCGGACGTTATCTGCAGGCGGATTTCGACAAAATCAGCATTGCCAGCATCTATGTTCCGGAAGGTCACGACGACGAAAGCCAGAACTTTAAATATCGCTTCCTCGACAACTATTCTCACCATCTGAACAAGCAGCGCCGCAAGCGTCGCGAGTTTATCATGGCGGGTACCTGGAACATTGCGCATCGTAAGATCGATGTAGCCAACTGGCGTGAACAGGAAGAAATGTCCGGTTTCCAACCTGCTGAACGTGGATGGATGGAAGGTCTGCTGGGCGATATGGGCTTTCACGACGCCTATCGTGAAATGGATCGTGAATCTGGCAAATACAGTTTCTGGGCAGACGATTCGCTGCGTAATGACAACATGGGTATCCGACTGGACTACCAGATCATCACTGCCGGTATGCGCAGTCGTGTGCTGAATGGTGGCATCTATAAAAACCAGACCTTCTCCAAACATGGTCCGGTGATTATCGATTACGACTGGGAGCTGAGTCTCTAAGCCGGATTTTATAGTTAGCTCTCACGCCACAGGCGTGGGAGCTAAACCGGTTAACCAGTCCTGCACTTCCCCAACTCTTGCCTCTGGCGTTTCACTTTTGACCGATAACAACCTGCTGTCGGGTATTTCCAGCTCCTGAATACATCGTTTTATCCACTGGTCTACATCCTGCTGAAAAATAGGGTCAGCGGAACGCATTGTGTCTTTCTCAATGGGAAAGTGATTGCTTGGAAGGTAAACATAGCCGTCTATCTGGTCAGAAACTTTCCGGCAAAGATGCAGCAGGTAGGGTGAAACGGTTTTTTTACAGACGGCCATCCAGTAACGTTGATAAGCCAGCAGCGCAGGAGGCCCCAGGTCAATATAACCATCCGGTGCATACAGGCTGAACCATTGCTGCATAGCGCCCAGTGCTGCTGATGTCATGGCCGTAATGGTGTTGTCCCTGTTCGGGCTGTCTTCCAGAAGAATATCCCTTGGCCGACTGTAACCCAGACTTTTGGCGGTGCTTCTGTAGTAATCGGTAAACACTGGCCAGTCATTGCCGGGATGTCGGCGCAACTGGTTGATCAGAGTCGTTTTACCGGTTCCGTGAGAGCCAATCAGTGAAATCAGCATAACGATAACAACTTGTACTGTGCTTTTAATGCGAAGCCTTGGGTCTAATTCCCCGCAGCTTGCTGCGAACTACTCAAGAGCTAACTTGATACCCCGGAGCTTGCTCCGGGGTAGTTCATTTTACAGATACAAGAGTAGTGCGGTTTTGAGACTCTGTTTGGGGAGCTGTTGAATGGGTGCTTAGCGGAGTGGATTCTTTGAA
Source organism: Endozoicomonas montiporae CL-33 (assembly GCF_001583435.1). Classification (NCBI taxonomy): domain Bacteria; kingdom Pseudomonadati; phylum Pseudomonadota; class Gammaproteobacteria; order Oceanospirillales; family Endozoicomonadaceae; genus Endozoicomonas; species Endozoicomonas montiporae. The sequence goes on from NZ_CP013251.1 coordinate 163,099, forward strand.
CTTCAGGCAGGTTTGAATAACCAGCCTGAAGTTCAATACTGCAATTACTCGTCCAGTGCCTTCTTTTGCAGAACAACCAGTTCTTCAATGCCGGATTTTGCCAGTGCCAGCATGGCCGTCATTTCGTTCTGGCTAAAGGGGGCGGCTTCTGCAGTACCCTGAATTTCGATAAAACCACCCTCTTCAGTCATCACAACGTTCATATCCGTACCGGCGTTGGAGTCTTCCGGGTAGTCCAGATCGAGCACCGGGCTGCCTTTGTACATGCCCACGGACACAGATGCGATCAGCTGAACAAACGGGTCTGTTTTGATCATCTTTTTACGCTGCATGTGACGAATCGCATCCACCAGAGCCACGCAGGCACCGGTAATGGACGCGGTGCGGGTGCCGCCGTCGGCCTGAATGACATCGCAGTCGATATTAATGGTGTTTTCACCCAGTTTCTTCATATCAACAGCAGCACGCAGGGAGCGGCCAATCAGGCGCTGGATTTCCAGAGTGCGACCACCCTGCTTGCCACGAGCGGCTTCACGACCCATACGGTCGGTGGTGGAACGGGGCAGCATGCCATATTCTGCGGTTACCCAACCCTGACCGGAACCTTTCAGAAAACGCGGTACACCTTTTTCAACGGATGCAGTACAAATAACCTTGGTATTTCCGAACTCCACCAATACAGAGCCTTCTGCGTGCATGGTGTACTCTCGGGTGATTTTAACTTCGCGCAGTTGATCAGCTGTTCTGCCGCTAGGACGCATGGTATTACCTTTTACCGCCGGAAATGGAAAGGCGAGATTATAACCCAGACTGTCAGGAAGGCTAGAAGGCTGTCCGAGAATAGTCTGCCCTTCTGCGGTCAGTCCGGCTGGCTTCTGGCAATGCTCTTAATGATGCCGGAAGACCGGGCTTGCTGTTTTGAGGTTTGTCATCAACAATTTTCAGCCTGTAAGCCCACTTTTTTATTGATGAGATTGTTTTAATTGTGGATAAACTTCCGGATAATCGTACAATCCGTCCCTTTTTCTCATCTGCAAGCCGACTCTGGAAGGCTTCAGGGCATTTTTTTATCGTAAAAGATGGTGATACTCCTTGTTCGGGTTGGTTCATCTTTTATTTGCTTGGCCTTGTGGTTGAGCACAATAGTTCGAAAAGAGTTATTTATGACTTCCAGTATGACCGCTTTTGCCCGTGTTCAAGTCCAGGAAGACTGGGGCAGTCTGGTGTGGGAAATTCGTTCTGTTAACCATCGATATCTGGAGCCTCACTTTCGCTTGCCGGAACAGGCTCGTGAAATTGAGCCAAAATTACGTGAAGTTCTGCGCAAGCAGCTTAACCGGGGCAAGATTGAATGCAGTCTTAGATTGCAGCTGGCAGAAGGCACCCAGAAACTGAACCTTAATGAAGCCGTTCTGGAAGATGTTCAGGCGGCTGTGAACAAGGTAGAAACCTGGTTTATCAATGCGGCCGGTGTTAATCCGCTGGAAATCCTGCGCTGGCCGGGTGTGATGGAGAGCGAAGAGACGAACCTCGCTCCGGTTCATGCCGCTGCCCTGAAAGCGTTTGAAGAGGCCATTGCCCAGCTGATCAGTATGCGTCAGCGTGAAGGTAGCGAACTGAAACAGTTTGTCCTGACTCGATTGGATAACATCAGCGAAGAAGTGGGCACGATCCGCAAGGTTCTGCCAGAGCTGATTCAAGGTCAAAGGCAGAAGATTCTGGATCGTCTGGAAGAAGCCAGGGCTGAGCTTGAGCCTGAACGTCTGGAGCAGGAGATGGTGATGTTTGCCCAGAAGATGGATGTTGACGAAGAGCTTGATCGTCTCGATACCCATGTTCAGGAAGTGAAACGGACACTGGACAAAAAAGGCGGCATTGGTCGTAGACTGGATTTCCTGATGCAGGAACTGAACCGTGAAGCTAACACATTGTCGTCTAAATCTGTGAATGCAGGGCTGACCCAGAGTGCGGTTAACCTCAAGGTATTAATTGAGCAGATGAGAGAACAGATTCAGAACATTGAATAATGTTGGGCGGCTGCCCGGCTTTTGGAGCAATCATGGCTAATAAAGGCAAACTCTATATCATTGCGGCACCTTCCGGTGCGGGAAAAACCAGTCTGGTTAAGGCAATGGTAGAGTCTACGCCGCACGTTAAAGTGTCGGTATCCCATACCACCCGCGCGCAGCGTCCGGGTGAGGTGGATGGTGTGAACTATCACTTTGTCTCTACAGAAGCATTTCAGAAAGAACTGGGCGAAGGCCTTTTTCTGGAACATGCCGAAGTGTTTGGAAATTACTACGGCACTTCTGAAACCTGGGTGCGTGAACAGCTGGCTCAGGGTGAAGATGTTATTCTGGAAATCGACTGGCAGGGTGCCAAGCAGGTGCGCCGCCTGATGCCTGACGCAGTGAGTATTTTTATTCTGCCGCCTTCTCTGGAAGCATTGCGTGAGCGCCTGATCGGTCGCGCTACCGATGACATGGAAATTATTGATCGTCGTATGGCGCAGGCCGTGAGTGAAATGTCGCACTACGGTGAATTTGATTATCTGGTAATCAATGACGAATTCGACCTGGCGCTGCGTGATCTGCAAACCATTATTCGCAGTCGTCGTCTGGCGATTGGATGGATGCAGCACTACAAGGCTGACCTGATTAAAGGTTTGCTGAATTAAGCCCTGTTACTCTCAAATCTCCCTGTATCTATTTGCAGGGAGGTTTTTCAATCAATCCTGCTGTTGAACAAGCGACGACATGGCTTTTTTCAAGCATTTCCTTTCCTCAGTCGTGACCTCTTTTTTTGTAATAACCTCCAGAACGTGATTTTCATCATTATCATGTGCCGTGGCACGCAGACCGTAAAATGCGGTTTTCATACAAAAAAACTCGTTATCATCCGTTCTGTCGATTAATTGTTGTAATGTTGGTTGAAGTTGTTCGGCAGAAACCGTTACTCGCTCATAAGTAATCTGGCTAGTATTGGCATTACCTTCATAAAAAAGATGGCCTTCCAGTGATCCGGTTGATCGTTTACCCAGCTTAGGAACAGTGCCTTTGCCGTTATGCATGTCCAGATACCAGCGTTCCCTTTGTTTTGATCCTGCAAGATAACCAGGCAAATACATATACTGGTATTGATTGAAGTTCTGATCCTGATACCGGTACTCGAACATCATGTTTTCATCGCCTGGTAAAATCACGGTCGATCCCAGTGAGATGCCGGGGTGTGAGGCAGTGATAAAAACGCTCGTTTCAGAAGGTTGTGGCACGATAGATAAATACACACCGTAAGTGTAGGTCGAAGTCTGTGGAAGCAGGTTCAGATATGACTGAATGGCAGCTTCAATCGATTGACCATTGCCTGAAAAAAAGACCTTTGTGTGAACGACCGCGTTAGAGGGCAGCTTTTTTAGCCACATATAAATAGCTGGAATAGTCGTCGATTGATCTAAAAGACAATTGTCGTTCTGATCAATATGGTGGCATTTTGATAACTGATCCGTTCTTTTTTCTAAGCGGTGGTATTCAGGAACGTAGTGCAGAGGATGCTGGGCAAGCCCGGCAGTAACAAAGCTGTTTATTGGGTAAATGAGCGACCGTCTTATTGACCAGTCCGGGTTGTGAGAAGCTGAATAGGGAATGTACTGGGAATCACCATTCATTTGACCTTTAACGCAACCAATGACGGCCTTCCAGCTGTAGTTGCCTTTTGTCTTGACCAGAATTCGTTCGTTTTCACTCTCTATAATTTCACACACAGGGTTGGAAGGTTTGTCAGGCTTTTTCTGGTGTTTAAGAATGAGTGTGTGCTCTTTCACTTCCTCGGTTGTACTGCTGTGACATCTGAGTGAGGTTTCTCCTGTTTCGGTATCTACCTGTTCACAGTAGCTGCTGGTATCCGCTTCCAAGCCAGCTGTTTTGCCCAGAGGAAATGCATGTACTAAAGGAGTCAACAACGTCAATGCCGAGATAAAGAAATGGTTTTTATATTGCATGCTCTATCCAACTCTAATTATTTTTGGCTTAAACAAGCGGAGCTTTTCAAGATAGGCGTAAACAGGCGTTGTGCAGAGTTGTTTGGAAGAGTTTTAAGCCTGCCCGGTTTCCAACAGAGAAAGCCGGGCAGTTTAATGGTCAGAACGTTTGTGTTGCTTTGTTTAACCAGTCAAGGTCATCACCACTGAGCAGTGGTGACAGTTCTTCTCGTACTTTACTGTGATATCCGTTTAACCAGTCAATTTCAGACTGGGTCAGCATCTCCCGAACAATAGGACGCGTATCCATCGGTGCCAGAGTCATGGGCACCAGTTTGTAGAATTCACCAAACTCGGTGGTGATGTCTTCAGCTACCCGCATAATATTTTCAATGCGAACACCGTGTTTGCCATTGCGGTACATGCCGGGTTCATTGGTCAGCAGCATGCCCACCTGCAAAGGCTGGTCAATCCATTTAGGGCTGACACTGTGAGGCCCTTCATGAACATTCAGGAAATAACCAATGCCGTGACCGGTTCCGTGGTTGTAGTTTTGTCCGGCTTCCCAGACTGGCTGACGAGCCAGCATGTCCAGCTGCATGCCACGGGTGCCTTTCAGGAAGCGGGCTTTTGCCAGATTGATATGAGCCTTCAGAACCAGCGTGTAGTCCTTCTGTTCTTCTTCAGTCATCGGGCCGCAGGCAAAGGTGCGGGTAATGTCTGTGGTACCGTCCGGGTATTGTGCGCCGGAATCAACCAGCAGCAGACCTTTTGGCTCCACATTCAGGCTGGACTGCTCATCGGCACGGTAGTGGATGATGGCACCGTTGGAAGCGTAACCGGCAATCGTCGGGAAACTGGGCCCTTTAAACTCGGGTGCCTGTGCCCGGCTGGACTGTAGAAATTCATCCAGCGATAGCTCGGTGACATTGCCGCCGGGAATATTGTTTTCCAGCCAGCGCATAAAGCGCACCATTGCAGCACCATCGCGACGGTGACAATCGCCCATACGCTCAATTTCGACATCATTTTTGATGGCTTTCAGCAGCAGGGTCGGGCTGGCACCTTTAATGACTTTCACCGATTCCGGCAGGGCATTCACCAACCATTGGTTAGTGGACGCCGGGTTCATCAATAAACGGGTATCACTGTCCAGACTGCGAATATCATCAGCAATGGCATCATACGGCAGCAGTTCAATGCCAGATGCTTTCAGTGCCTGCAGTGCGTCTGCTTCAATGCGGCTGTTATTGACGTAGAGTTTTACCTGAGTGTCGGTCAGGAGGATATAAGACAGAAACACCGGGTTGCATTCAATGTCACTGGCACGAAGGTTCAACAGCCAGGCAATATCGTCCAGCATGGTGATCAGCAGGTGGCTGGCACCTTTCTTAGCCATACCCTGACGCACTTCTGCCATTTTTTCTTCGCGGGTTTTACCGGCAATGCTGTCGTCGTGTAGGAAGACGGAAGTGGCAGGCATGGCCGGGCGGTCCGTCCAGACTGAGTTCAGAAGGTCTTTTTCAACCTCAATGGTTATAGCTTTGTCGGTAAAGGCAGCCAGTAATTTTTCTGTCTGATGATGATTCATGACTTTACCGTCGAAGCCAACCACACTGCCTTTGGATAATGAGCTTGTCAGCCAGTCCGGAATGGCCGGTACTTCAGGCATGCCATCACGCATCAGCTCTATGCCCGAGTTTTCCAGCTCCTGACTGGCCTGCAGAAAATAACGACCGTCAGTCCACAGCGCTGCTTTGTCTTTCAGAACGACCACGGTTCCTGCTGATCCGGTAAAACCGGACAGCCATTCCCTGCCTGCCCAGTGATCGGAGCTGTATTCACTTTCGTGAGGGTCCGAACTGGGGATAATCCAGGCGTCAATATGGCTGGCCTCCATGGCGGCTCTCAGAGCCGAGAGCTTTTCTGGCGTGCTCATCATTGCTTATTCACTCCAAATGACATCAGTCTGAATCAATTATCCGGACTATAACCCTTAATTTGCCGGAAATACCATCGGCGGTGCATTCTGGAAATGAAACTGCGGTATAATTTGCCTCTGTGGTAAATTAAAGACGTGACGAAAATAGAATGGGCAGGCAGCGTATTTTCGGTGAATTAATGATTAATACCAATCCCGCCTTCTAAACATGAATTGCGCAGCCATTCTGAACCGCGGGAGCTGCGTTGGAACTCCTCGCAATAGCTCGCTATTGCTGTCGTTCCGCCTTGTCCCGCAATCCAGAATGACTTGCTCATGGTCATATTTAGAAGGTGGCATTGATATAACTGGTTGAATCATTTCATTTGAAAGTTCGCTCAGGCTTGTTTGAAAACAGGTCGTAAAGTAGACTCTAATGTCGGCAAAAATATATCACGTCGTAACTGGCAGCTCGTTCACTCAAGCAGCCATAGCAAAGAAAACCGTTTATTCTGAATAACGAGAGGTGAATTAGTGGCTCGAGTAACCGTAGAAGACTGCCTGGAAAACGTTGATAACCGTTTTGAACTGGTTATGGTTGCTTCCAAGCGCGCCCGCCAGCTGTCTATTGGTGGCAAGGACCCAAAGCTGGAATGGGAAAATGACAAGCCAACCGTAATGGCCCTGCGCGAAGTTGCTGAAGGTCTGGTAACTGCAAGCAATGTTGATGAACGTATTGTTGATGAAGACGATGCAGCTATGTTTCTGGCTGGTGTAGAAAGCTAACAGTCGGGAAAGCCTCTGATGTCCGGAATGCTGCACAGGAGGAGCGGGCTTTGCTGACTATCGATGAGTTTGCCGGCCGCTTGAAGTCCTACCTGACCCCTGAACAGATTAATCTTGTTCGCAGGGCTTACTATTACGCCGAACAGGCCCACGACGGGCAGATACGACGCAGTGGTGAGCCATACATCACCCATCCTCTGGAAGTGGCAGCCATTCTGGCCGACATGCACATGGACCATCACAGTTTGATGGCTGCCATGTTGCACGATGTCATCGAGGATACCGGCATTGAAAAAAGTGCCATTGTCCAACAGTTTGGTGAAATAGTGGCCGAACTGGTTGACGGGGTCAGCAAACTGACCCACATGCACTTCGAGAACAAAACCCTGGCCCAGGCCGAAAATTTCCAGAAAATGGCACTGGCCATGGCCAAGGATATCCGGGTTATTCTCGTCAAGCTTTCAGACCGTTTGCACAATATGCGAACGCTCGGAGTTCTGCGACCGGACAAGCGTCGCAGAATTGCCCGTGAAACCCTCGATATTTATGTCCCCATCGCCAACCGTCTTGGCATGCACAACCTGCGGATCGAACTGGAAGATCTCGGATTTGAAGCCATGCACCCCATGCGTTCACGCATGATTCGTCAGGCGGTGAAAAAGGCCCGGGGCAATCGCAGGGATCTGGTGGGCAAAGTACAAAAAGCCATTGCTGCCCGACTGGAAGAAGAAGGCCTTAAAGGCAGAGTGGTTGGCCGGGAGAAGCATCTTTATAGTATTTATAAAAAGATGCGCAGCCAGAGCAAGTCCTTTGCTGAAATCATGGACATGTTCGCCTTCCGCATCATTGTCGATAGCGTTGACAGCTGTTACCGCGCCTTCGGCATTGTCCATAACCTCTACAAACCCATCCCCGGTCGCTTCAAAGATTACATCGCCATTCCCAAAGCCAACGGTTACCAATCCCTGCACACCACACTGTTCGGTATGCACGGTGTTCCTGTGGAAATCCAGATTCGCACACAGGAAATGGAAGACATGGCCAATAACGGCATTGCTGCGCACTGGCTCTATAAGTCAGGTGACGAAGCATTGTCAGGCAGTCATGCCCGTACACGACAGTGGTTGAAAGGTGTACTGGAACTGCAGAAAAATGCCGGTGATTCGCTGGAATTTATCGAGAACGTCAAAATCGATCTGTTCCCCGACGAGGTTTACGTCTTCACACCACGAGGCGCTATTCTCGAATTACCGAAAGGTGCGACAGCGGTTGATTTTGCCTATGCCGTTCATACGGATGTTGGTAATACCTGCGTCGCCTGTCGTATTGATAAACGACTGGCGTCACTCAGTCAGCCTTTGCAAAGTGGACAGACGGTAGAGATTGTCACAGCCGAAGGTGCCAGCCCAAATGTTGCCTGGCTGAACTTTGTTCTGACCGGTAAGGCTCGTTCCAATATTCGTCACTTCCTCAAACATCAGCGTCGCAATGAATCCATTGCCCTGGGTCGTCGCCTGTTGAACAAGGCGCTGGTCAGCTTTGACACCCGGGTTGACCGATTGGATCAGTGCATACTGCAGCAGCAGTTGGAGAACTTTAAACTGAGTTCTCTGGATGAACTGCTTGAAGACATCGGTCTGGGAAACCGCATGGCGTACATTGTTGCCCGTATGCTGGTGGAGCCTCAGGAGTCTGACGTTGAAGACAAGACGGCTCTGGATGTAGAAGATATTGAACAATCCCTGACCATTCGCGGTACCGAAGGCATGGTGATCAGCTTTGCCAAGTGCTGCCACCCTATTCCGGGTGATCCGGTGGTGGGACATGTCAGCTCGGGTCGCGGTATTGTTATCCACACCGACAGCTGTAAGAACATTGCAGAAATTCGCCACAACCCTGAAAAGGTTCTGGAAGTCGATTGGGATAAGAATGTGTCCGGTGAGTTCACCGTGGATCTTCAGGTTGAGCTGGAACACCACCGCGGCATGATTGCTTCTCTGGCAACCAGTATTACGGCGGTAGAAGGCAATATTGAAAAGATCAGCATGGAAGAACGTGACGCCAGCTTCTGTATGGTACAGCTTTTGGTCAACGTTAAAGACCGTGTTCATCTTGCCCGTATTATTAAACGACTGCGTGTGATTAAAGGGGTTCACTCCATCACCCGTCGCAGAGAGTCTTAAGCAACAGACCCTGTTATCTGGCAGGGTTTTTGATTCTCTTGATCTGGCTCATGATCGCCTTCAAATCCACTTGCAATATGCAGGGTCTTCCCTACTATCAAACTTTTTGGAAGGTGGAAGATATGAGTAACCGACAGATCATTAATACTGAAAGAGCTCCAAAGGCCATTGGTACCTACTCTCAGGCAGTTAAGTCCGGAACCACTGTTTATATTTCCGGTCAGATCCCTCTGGTACCTGAAACTATGGACGTTCAGGAAGGCGACTTTAAAGACCTGACCCGTCGTTGTTTCACCAACCTTAAAGCCATTGCCGAAGCAGCAGGTGGCACTCTGGAAGATGCCGCTAAAGTGAATATCTTCCTGACCGACCTGAGCAACTTCGCTTCTGTCAATGAAGTGATGGCCGAGTTCTTCGAACAGCCCTACCCTGCACGTGCGGCTATCGGCGTAAAAGAACTGCCAAAAGGTGTACCGGTTGAAGTGGATGCTGTTCTGGAGCTTAAGTAATCGACAGTATTGTCTTGAAACAGAGCTTCACTGGAAGCTCTGTTCTCCTCCTTCCCATGGCAAATCCCGATAGTCATCCGGATATCTCAGTCGCTGTTTATTGTTGATGGAAAGGGTTGAATCAACCATCTTTGCCGGTGATTTGATGCCTGCCAGTTTTGCCAGATGACCCAGTTGTGCAATGCTTCTTCTTTGGCGAATGGAAAAGCTCACTCGCCCTGAACTTTGCAGCTCTAAATGTTCCGCCGCAAATTGACGTTGTATTGCATTAGGCAATAGTATTTTCCCCTGCAAATAGCCAGCAATCACTTTAGCCTGACAGTGATACAGGATAAAAGGCGCGCTGGCCAATTCCATGCCTGTTACCGCTAGTTCAGGGTATCGGGGATGAAACAGGTTCAGGTAAAGTGGAGCCAAATTGTTTTTATCGCCGGATAAGCCAATACTTGGCAGGGCTTGCCTGAAAACAGGGTCTGGCTGATAGCCTGTGCATAGAATCAGAACATCAATATCCCGCAGTTTTTTACCATTCTCCAGAATCACGGTTCGACCATCACAGGCGACAATAGCACTTTGCCGGGTCAAGTTGTTATGTGCCCCGTAAGCCCCCTCGACGGGCTTATGCAGTTCCCGACTGCCAGAATGGGCACAAAGGTAAACCCGGCTGGCACAGTGGCTGATCTCTCTACTCAAATCTTCACCAGAGGAACCTGTACCCATCAGGGCGACCCGTTGGTTCAGATAGGCCTCAGGCTCCCGGTAGCTGAAGCTGTGCTCAAGCCGACCGGTAAAAGGCATGAAGGCTTCAAGGTCTGGATACGTTGGGTAATGGTAGCGACTATTACAAAATATAACCGCATCAAATTCACTGAGGCTCTGGCTGGTTTGAACTTGCCAGCGTTCAGGCTGGGAGTTGGCCTCAAGCGCGAGAAAGCGATGATTGAATCGAATGTGCCTCAGAAGGTCATTATGCTCTGCAAAGCGTTGCAGGTGTGAAAATACCTGATTGTGACGGGGATAACAGGGGTAGTCATCAGGAAAGGGAAAATCGGGCAGTTCCATGATTTGCTTTGGTACATTGCATCGCAAAGAGGAATAGATGGGGGAATAAATACCGGAAACCCCGTCTCGGATATCAACCAGCGTGGATAAAGGCTGGATGGCCCAGGTACCGCCCAGACATTCACGTTGTTCATAGAGTGAAATGGAGAAGCCTGCCTTTTTGAGGATACTTCCGGTAATCAGTCCGGCTGGTCCCGCCCCAATGATAGCCACTTGTTTATAAGCGGACATTCTTGTTTCCTGCCTGATTTGACTATAGATAGAATAGACAGTAATCAAGCTGATTTGTTCTGACCTCTAATCTTTTTCTGGTTTGAGGTAGCCGGTTTTATAGTCAGGGTATTTAAAGACATAGCCTGTATCGAGAATTTTGCGGTTACTGCAGCGTTTACTGGATCGGGGGGGAGCAGGATGATGATCGTCCAGCTCAATATGGTACTGACTGGCAATCCAGTGCAGAACGTCGTGCATGGATGTTGGCTGATGGTCAACACCGATATAAATGGAGTCAGGTTTTTGTCCGTTAATACTCATCTGCATCAGGTGTTTAAGAATGCCGGCGCAATCGTCCCGATGAATGCGGTTGCTGTAAATAGCAGGTGCTTTTGCACAGCCCTTTCCTTCAAGCACCCGGCTGATCAGCCGGTTTCTGCCCGGACCGTAGATACCGGCAAAGCGAACTGATGTCGTTGGGAAACCGCTGGATAGCAACACGTCCTCGGCCTTCAACAATGTTTGTCCGGAAAACGTTTGAGGTTTGCAGTCTGAGTCTTCATCCACCCACTCTCCTTGATTCTGGTGATAGACACTGGTGCTGGAAGTAAAGAACAGGTGTTTGGGCTGAATGTTTTTCTTTTTCAGATGATGGATGACATTCATAAGACCAGTGACGTAAGCCAGCTGGTAAAGTTCGGGTGAATGGCCATCGGCAGCTGCCGTATAAAAAACATAATCTATCCGGTTTGGCCAAATTCCAAGTGCGTCCGGATCAGCCAGATTGCCCTGAACAGGCCGAATGCCTTCAGGCAGTTGATCGATTGAGCGGCGGAGACCCCAGACATGAAACTGGTTTGTGTTCAGCAGTTGCCGGGCCAGTTCGCATCCAACATCTCCACAACCTGCGATAAGAATGTTTGGCTTGTCCATTGTTGTTCTCAACCGTGACTAAAGGGGCAATGCCCCTCAGTCAACTACATCAGAGCAGTACTGACAACCTTTATACATAGGTTGTCGCTGCATGGCTGGTAACTCTACGCTCAAAGAATGAAATGACCTCATCAACTTTTGCGGCATAGTGCATTGGGTTTGTAACGATAAGCGATTTCATCATTTCAAACGTATTATAAGCTAATCCTTGAACACCAAACTGATCAGGCACATCTTCAGGCTTTAAGCCGAAAATTGCCTGTACTGCTTTTAAGTCATCAACAGACATATCCATGCCACTAACAGTTTTCAATGGCAGATTGTGTGTCAGGATGATTTGAAGTAAAGGCTAACCGAAGCAGTTCTTTCTTTTGATAAGGTTTTGGAATCAGGGCCCCTGTCCGCTGAGAGCGTCTTTTTTCAATGCCTTTGCCTGCTACGGCTTTGGCAGACGCTGCTGTTGACATAAACTTTTGAGTGCTCTCTGGTTGTTTCACAGCACCGCTTGGTTTGTTATCACTATTTTTTGTTTGAAGCTGAGGGCTGTACCCGGTAGCTGAAGAAGTGCCCGGGTTAAACTGACCTGGTTCCATTTAAAATTCCTTTTACTGTATCCATGTTCAAGACGCTCTTTTGACTACGCAGTGTTGATTCAGTTCCCAGAATGACAAAAAGCATGAAAATAAAGGCTCAAGGCTGACACGGCGCGGAATATAGTTAATAATACTGGTTAAATTTACAGTGCAACTTTTTCCATCGTCGGCTTGTTTTAACTATGACTCTGACTGAACTGCGATATATTGTGGCCCTTGCCCGGGAACAGCACTTTGGCCGTGCTGCGGCTGAATGTTTTGTCAGCCAGCCCACCCTGAGTGCCGGGGTGAAAAAACTGGAAAAAGAGCTGGGCATTGAACTGTTTGAACGCACACGCAATGCCGTGCGCGTGAGTGACATGGGGCAGCGCATTATTCAGCAGGCCAGGAAAGTACTGGAAGAAGCCGATGCGGTAAAAGAGCTGGCAAAAGAAGGCAAAGACCAGCTGAGTACACCACTGCGGGTAGGAGCCATCTACACCATTGGTCCTTACTTGTTTCCGCATCTGGTGCCAAAACTGGCAGAACTGGCATCCGACATGCCTCTTTATATAGAAGAAAACTTCACAGCCGTTCTGCGCAGAAAATTACGACAGGGTGAACTGGATGCCATTATTATTGCCCTGCCTTTCACCGAACCGGACGTCTTAACATTACCCATCTATGATGAAGCCTTCAGGATTCTTATGCCGGGTCACCATCCATGGGCAGAGCGTGAAGCCATTAATAAAGACGAGCTGTCCAGGGATGAAGTGTTGTTGTTGGGGGAAGGTCACTGTTTCCGCGATCAGATTCTGGAAGCCTGCCCGGTACTTGGCGTGCATGACGGCGATGACGGCTCCGGTGTGGAAGCCACTTCACTGGAAACCATTCGGCACATGGTGGCGTCAGGCATGGGTATCAGTATTCTGCCAGAGTCGGCTTTGGGCAATAATTATTATGCACCGGACGTGTTGACCTCCAAACCGTTCAGCACACCCAGACCGGAAAGAACGGTAGCACTGGCATGGCGAGCGAGCTTTCCCAGACCCAAAGCCATTGATGTGCTGGCTGCAGCACTGAAGCAATGCACTGACATCAACAGGATTGAAGATTAATGAGTAAGCCTCTGCACGAGATACCGGTAACGGCACTCAAAGGTGTGGGGGCGGCTTTGGCTGAAAAGCTTGCCAGGATTCATATTCACACCTTGCAGGATTTGTTGTTTCACCTGCCGCTGCGCTATCAGGATCGCACCCGGATAACGCCGATTGGTGCGCTTCAGCCGGACGGTGACTTTGTTGTGCAGGGTAAGGTTCTGGGGGCTGAAGTAGTCATGGGGCGCAGGCGTAGCCTGTTGTGTCGTATCAGCGATGGCACAGGCAGTGCCGGTTTGCGTTTTTATCATTTCTCTGCGGCTCAGAAAAACAACCTGAAAGCGGGTGTTGAAGTACGTTGCTTTGGTGAACCACGGCGGGGAGCCTCTGGTCTGGAGTTTTACCATCCGGAGTATCGGGTTATCAAATCAGATAATCAGCTTGATGTTGAAGAGACGCTAACACCGGTTTACCCCGCGACGGAAGGCTTAACGCAGCAGCGTATCCGCAGTCTTTGCGATATGGCACTGGATAAACTGAATAATCCAGACGCCTTACAGGACTGGCTACCCGAAGTTATTCAGCAGCAATACCGGTTAGGTGCTTTGGTGGATGCTGTGCGACTGCTGCACAGCCCTCCTCCCGACAACTCAATGGCATTATTGGGCGAAGGCCGGCACCCTGCTCAAAGGCGACTCGCTTTCGAGGAGCTGTTGGCTCACAACCTTAGTATGCAAAAGCTTCGCACATTGGTGCGAACCGTGAACAGTTTCCCCATGCCACCGAAACAGGAGCTGACCAAAGCTTTCCGTGAACAGCTGTCGTTTAGCCTGACGGGGGCGCAGGAACGAGTGGTGGCTGAAATCAGTCAGGACATGATGCAGCCTGAACCGATGCTTAGACTGGTTCAGGGTGATGTAGGTTCTGGCAAAACGGTGGTGGCTGCACTGGCAGCATTACAGGTGGTAGAGAATGGTTATCAGGCGGCGATCATGGCTCCGACGGAAATCCTGGCAGAGCAGCATGAACGCAACTTTAAAAACTGGTTAAAACCGCTGGGTGTGTCGGTGGCGTATTTGTCCGGTAAGACCACCGGTAAAAAACGCGAAAAAGTGTTGGAAGAAATAGCCAGCGGCGAAGCATCGGTTGTGGTCGGCACCCATGCATTGTTTCAGGATGATGTGGATTATCAGCGTCTTGGCCTTGCCATTATTGATGAGCAGCATCGTTTTGGTGTGCATCAGCGAATGGCACTACGCAGCAAAGGTGAAAGGAAGGGTGGGCAGCCTCATCAGTTGATTATGACTGCTACACCGATCCCAAGAACGCTGGCGATGAGTGCCTATGCGGATCTTGACTGTTCAATTATCGATGAACTGCCTCCCGGGCGTACTCCCGTAAATACCGTGGTTATAGGTGACGACCGGCGTGAACAGGTGATGCAAAGACTTCGTGCAGCTTGTCTGGAGGGGCGTCAGGCGTACTGGGTCTGTACGCTGATTGATGAGTCTGAAACCCTGCAATGTCAGGCAGCAGAAGTGACGGCAGAGCAGCTTCGGGAAACCTTGCCAGAGTTATCGATCGGTCTGGTGCATGGACGAATGAAAGCCAGTGACAAGCAAGAAGTGATGGAGGCTTTTAAAGCTGGTCATTTACATCTGCTGGTGGCGACGACAGTGATTGAAGTGGGGGTGGATGTGCCGAATGCCAGCCTGATGATTATTGAAAACCCTGAGCGCCTGGGGCTGGCGCAATTGCATCAGCTTCGCGGGCGTGTCGGGCGTGGCAATATAGCCAGCCATTGTCTTTTAATGTATCACGCACCTTTATCACAGCAGAGTCGGGAGCGTCTGCAAGTGATGCGGGACTCCAGTGATGGTTTTGTAATTGCCGAGAAAGACCTTGAGTTGAGAGGGCCGGGTGAAGTACTTGGAACACGGCAAACCGGTCTGGCACAGCTGCGTGTGGCCGAGCTGGAGCGAGACAGTGATTTGTTGGAGGATGTTCGTTCTGCCGCACAAACACTTTTGCAAGTTGCTCCGCACAATGCCGAGCCGCTGATTCTCCGTTGGTTGGGTCATGCTGAACAGTACGCTAATGTATGATCTGGTCTCGACCAGCGCAGATCTTACCTTCGTACAGTCGTTGATCATCACTCAGAAATACTGTTCTATAGTCAAAAACAAATATACATTAGGAACGATCATGGATTTACTGAAATATGACATGCCATTATTGAATGGTGAGCCTCATTCATTAAGCGAGTATCGCGGCAAAGTGGTACTTATTGTCAATACAGCCAGCAAATGTGGCTTTACGCCTCAGTACAAAGGGCTGGAAAGTCTTTACGAAAAGTATCGGGAAAAGGGGTTGGTCATTCTGGGCTTTCCCTGCAATCAGTTTGGTCATCAGGAGCCTGGTAACAGCAATGAAATTGGCAGTTTCTGTGAAAAAAACTACGGTGTGACGTTTCCTGTTTTTGAGAAAATCGAGGTGAATGGGGACAATACTGCGCCGTTGTATCAGGACTTGAAAGCGGCTGCTCCCGGTGTTTTGGGAACTCAAAAGATCAAATGGAATTTTACCAAGTTTCTTTTGAATCGCAGGGGCGAAGTGATAGCCCGGTATGCACCCACCACCAAACCTGAAGATCTGGAAAGTGCTATTCTGACGGAACTTGGCTCAGAAGAACTCGTTTAATCAGTCTGTTTAATAGACTGGTCGATCAGGTCGATAAGACTAAAACAAAACGGCTCTTTTGATAAATGGTTCTTTTGAAAAATGACTCTTTTGAAAAAAGACAGCGCAATGGTGACAGCATGACTGAACAGGCTCCAGAGCTTCCCGAATCAATAGAATATGCTGGTTTCTGGACTCGCTTTGGAGCCACGCTGGTCGATACGCTCGTCTTGCTGTTGGTAACAGTACCCTTAATGATGGTGATCTACGGCAACGAGATGTGGCAGGACGGAACCAAAGTACTTGGTGGTTGGGATATTCTGATCAACTGGTTGTTTCCTGTCGTATTTGTCATTCTCTTCTGGCGCTACAGGGGTGCAACGCCTGGTAAAATGTTGACATCGGTTCAGGTGGTTGATGCCAGAACCGGACAGATTCCGGGCTTTCGGCAATCGGCGATCAGATACCTCGGCTATTTTTTGTCAACCATTCCTCTTATGCTGGGTTTTTTCTGGATTGCAATTGATAAAAGAAAGCAGGGCTGGCACGACAAGCTGGCTGGTACGGTTGTGATTAAAAGAAAGAAAACGGATTCAACGTAAGCGATTTTAACTAATTCAAAAGGACTACTTTTTTTCTAATTAAACCCCTGGTTTTCATTTAAAAAACCTTTTTATTGTAAAGACCTGCTGATTCAATCAACGGGTCTTTTTTTTGGGCAGTTGCTATTGCTAGAATCCAAACAAAATAACGATAAAAACGAGAGACTGTATGGAAGCTAACCTGGGTACTACGGGGGTCATAGTCCTTAATATTATTTCAGCATGCGTGATGTTCGGTGTTGCGCTTTCTCTAAAGGTTGATGACTTTACCCGCATTATTAAAAAGCCCAAAGCGCCTGCTGTTGGAATGGTTGCCCAGTTCATGCTTTTGCCAGGGCTGAGTACGCTGGCGGCTTATCTTCTTAATATTCCTGCAGAATACGCAGCAGGTATGATTTTGATTGCCTGCTGTCCCGGTGGCAGTATTTCCAACATGGTGACTTATCTTGCCAGAGGAAATGTAGCTGTGTCTGTCAGCATGTCGGCTGCATCGAGTGTCATGGCTATTGCCATGACTCCGTTCAACTTTGCTTTTTATGGAAGTCTATTGCCTCAGACCCGGGGAATGATTCAGTCCATCGCCATAGATGCATCGAATATTTTATTTTTGATCGTTACCATTCTCGCGATTCCCATGATCATCGGCATGTATATTGGTAACCGCTTTCCCCGCTTTGCGACAAGCGCTGAGAAGCCATTCAGGATTTTAACCTTTACGGTATTACTGGTGGTTGTGCTGGGGATTTTGTCACAGAATCTGGAGTCTATTAAGCTGTTTGGGGTTATGCTGGCTGGCATTTTGATCGGTCAAAATGCCATGGCGATGCTGGTGGGTTATCTCTGTGCCAGAGTAACTGGCTTGCCAGTGGCTGATCAGCGCGCAATCACTTTTGAAGTGGGAATACAAAATTCTGTGCTGGGTGTTGCCATCATTGTGACGTTTTACCCGGAGATGTTCGGGATGCTACAGATCGTTGGTATGTGGGGAATGTGGCACCTTATTTCAGGTTTAACTCTGGCTCATATCTGGAGCCGTAAGAGTATTACGGCAAAAACCAAAGATGAACCGGTTCTTGAAGTCAAAGCCGGCTAAACGACAGAGGGGATGTAACTCCCCCTCTCTGCTTATCAGGCAGTGGCGGGTTCGTGCAGGCAGTCCTGAATCAGGGAACCCATTGCTTTCATAATCAGCTCTTTGCTCTGCTTTGCAAGGCTTGGGTTTTCGCGATTATTATTGATGTGTTCAAAGTAGGTGGTACCCATCCTGAAGACTATACGTGACAGGTTCACTAATTCATCAATACTCCACTTTGAACCATAGTATTTTAGAATGGATGAAAAACGCCTTGATATGCGCTCGTCGAATGATTCATGAAGCTCGGACAGTTGCGGCATGGCAATCATGGCTCTGTTCAGTTCGAACTCAAGTTTATGATTGGCAGGATTGGCATATTCCTGTTCACCAATCAATTCCAGCAACTCCCATATGCCCAGTTTATGAGAGTCAAAATTTTCATATTCGTCAAATCTCTGCATGACATCGTTAATCATGTTTTCGCACAGCGCGTATATGACCGCTTCTTTATTAGGGTAATACTGATAAAGCGAAGCAACCGGGATTTGAGCCTTCTCGGCAATACCAACAGCTGTCAGTGATTCATAACCTTTTTCGACCAACAGAGAAGCTGTTACCTCCAGAATGGATTCAACACGTTTTTTAGAGCGAGTTTGTACTGGTGTTTTTCTGGGCTTAACGGTCGTTTTTGACATGTAATCTATCCCCGTAGATTGATATTCAGAAGCCATAACATCTGGTCAGTAAAAACGAAGACGCCTATACATATGTAACCTTGGTTATATAAAAGTAGATGTATATCTGGACAAATAAAGTGGTTTTGCGAAAAAAAACTCTAAAGGTATAGACCACGGTTTGCCGAGTTAGCTGAGTTATAGAGTTTGTTGTGCTGAGACAGCAAGAAAGGAGAAAGGGGGGCACTGGAAACAGGGAGCCTCCAGTGCAAAGTCAGCAGGCGAGAAGAACTGAAATCAATCTTCCATTTCTTCCTGCAGAACGTAGTATTCTTCCAGACCGTTTTCCCAGTTAATACGGAGCGCTTCTTCATTTGGGCTGAAAGAACACTGACCGTTATAAGTACGACCGGACAGACCAGCGGAGAACGCGTTGTCTTCAGTACAGAATTCCTGAATACCGTTTCTGTAACCTGCGCGGTACTGAGTCACGGCCTGGTTGTTTGCTGGAGCAAGTTCAGACAGCTGTGCTGGACGACGCTGGTCAATACCTTGCTGACCATCCTGAGTACCCAGCTGCTCCCAGTTACCGGCTTCGGCCAGACTTTTTGCAGATGGCAAACTGGAACAACCAGCCAATACAACAGTAGCCGCTAAGGCAAGAGGCAAAATTCTCATTATCAGTCTCTCTCGAGGTCTATTGGAAATAGCAAAATTTCGCATGTTTAGTATCAATTCCAATAGATAATCGCAAGATGCAATAAAATCTAACACCTTCAGGTATTGATCCAAATCATCATGTAGAAACGTTTTTGTATGAAAGTGTATTGAAATTGAAGGTTTTTTAAGTTGTTGACTAATAGTGAGAGCTTGTGAAAGGCTTGGTTACAATGTGCTTTTGATGATAAAGCGGATAGGATGGAGTAAAGAAAGCAGAGCCAGCTAATCAGTCAAACAGCTGGCTAACGCTTCTAGGGAATTTCCACTTCCACCCTGCGGTCGATCAACAGATTATTATCCCACTGGGCTTCACCCAGACTCTGTGCTTTGTGGGTCGTCAGCTTATAAAAACGACAGGGACTGTCCAGCAGGTAATCTTCAGGCGCGTTTGAAAAGCCCGACTCTGTTCGTACAGAATAATGCTTTAATGCTGTCATAACACTTGAAGCATCATTACAAATTTCTACAGTACCTTCTATATATAAGGCAGATGTTTCTCTTCCATAGTCAGGTTCCTGATAAACAATAGCGACTGCATTTGGATTCTTGCTGAGAAATTCTGAGTGATGGCTTTTAATGGATGAAATCCAGTACAGGTTCCAGTGCTCGTCATACGCATACAAAAGAGGCGTAATCCAAGGGCTGTTTGCATGACAGGTAGAAAGCACACAGTATGGATTTTCACGGAGCAGTTCTGATGCGGATGTTTTATTGCTCATGGGGCGACCTTCTTTGTCTATTATCCAAGCCTTCTTAAGGTAGACCGATAAAGCGCTGTTGACGGAACAATCTATAAATAGTGCCTGTCAGAAAACCTCTGAAAAATGGCAGTCGTTCCTGGCCGACAGAAGTTGATAACGGCTGGATTTCAGTTACCAGACGAACAAAGGATGTTTTTTGTACTGCGCTGCTCAAAATACAACCTGATTCGACTATCTACGAGCACAGTAATCTCTCATGCTTGGCATGATCAAAAGTAAACTGACGGGAGCCTGACTGAAAGGCTACTGACGATCTCTGGTCAGCAGAATTTTACCCAACCGCTTCAGGTTGCTGGCGACAACAGCCAGTGCGACATACCGCTCAAAGCCTTCTATCCCTTTATCCGGGCATTTGTCGAGACCATTCGCTTCCAGTGCGTTGATATCGGATTCAACGGCTGAGTGCTTCCTTCTTGCCCGGATAAATTCCGGGTGGCATTCCCGTTTTTTGTCATTGGCTGACAGCCTGCCTTTCTTGGGAAGAACTGAATGCTCCAGAAGAACTTCCAGCTTTTCAAGATTGCCCGGACTCCAGAAGCCTTTGTCGTAGCTCACCTGGCTTAATGTCGGGAACCGCTTTTTGGCAGCCTCGGCCATAGGTACTGTAACCTGGTCGTCTGTTTGTTTTTGCATGACCTGATGATGCAAAGTAAAACCGAACTGATCCTGCAACACGCAGACCCGTAACCCCAGTTCAACCGGAGTTCCGGCTTTGCCTTTGCTGATCCATTCTGTATGAGGCTCAAAGATTGAGAACACCTTCTCATTATGGGGAATCTGCTCATGTTCTATCACCCGTCGGTAAATCAGGTTTATCTGGTGACGGCTGTGGGCTATGTGGTATTTGAGGTTTTCCAGCCTTGGCTCATCCGGTTGTTTTTTCAACAGCAAGGACAAGGTCGTTTCAGCTTTGCGGACAATTGAAAGGCTGTACTTTATGTACTCAAGGTGAGCCATTTCAATGTCGTGCTGCCGCTGCTGTTGTTTCAGTTCACAGGTTGCGCTGGAATGCTTCAGGTTTCGAGCCTTGTTGTAGCGTTTGCGATGCTGGTCTTTAAGATATTTGCTCTGACGCCAGCCCGGAAGCTGGTACTGATTGGAGAGAGCGTATGCAAACTCAATGCTTTTACGGCAAGCGTCGCTCAGAAGGCTGATATCCGTGGGGAAATGGACATCGGTTTTGACTACGAAGGAATCGGCACGGCCATGTAGCGGCTCATCTTTTTTTTAACCAGCTGGTGACCTGCATCCACCGTGACCTGGTTAATCTGATCCAGTATCTCCGGTGTGAAGAGGCTGATGTTATCCTGCAATGTTTGTATGTGGTAGGAATGGGTACAATATGGGCCGTGACCGAGCATTTTCCGTAATGTCCCATGTTCATTAGCCAACTCTTGCAAGCGGTCATAGTCACAATTAGTGACAAGGCGCAGAGTGCCGAAAACCAGAATGTTCCAGAGGTCCATACCGGGACGACCGTTGTGCCGACTGGCAGGAATCATGTTCTCAAGCACCTGAAAAACCCTGTGTCGCAGATCAGGTGTTATCCAGATATGTTGCAGCCCCCGAAGCAGACGGGGAATGTCGTCTCTGGACTTGGGATTAAACGTGATGGCGGAGATATCAACTTCGCCCAACTGCATTTGTGGGTTGATGGTTTGGCGCATAAATGTGGAAACAGCCTGTTTTGGAAAATCTTCGAGTACTATATGGGGCTACAGGCTGCTGTTTTCAAGTGTTTGTGGGTTTTCGGACAGGCACTAAATATAAAGTGTCGTCTAACTACCCGTGAAGTAAATGCAACATAACTGGAAAATGGTTGTTGACCCGAATCAATTTCTGCGTATACTACGCCTCCACTGATCGGGACATCACTTCCAAAGCACTTCTTCAACGAAGCCCATCTGAAGTTTCAGTCACGAATCCACAATCTGATTTCTTCTTCACTCTCTATTAAAGAGTAAGAGGTTGACATCAAAAACGGATTCGCTAGAATGCACCGCCGCTGACCAAGACATTCAATGTTCTTCAAACGAAACGTTGAACGGTTAGCGAGTTCGACAGCATCTTTCTTCTCTACGAAAAAAATGATCGCTTGACAACGAAAGTCGCCACGGTAAGATAGGCGGCCTTGCTGAT
>NZ_CP013251.1:487500-665000 GCF_001583435.1 Endozoicomonas montiporae CL-33
AAAATTGGCGGCTTCAGCTAGTGGCTGACATACTTGCATCGGGGCGGCCTTTCACTGTTGCGGTATCTTTTACAGTAACCATCATAGCGGTGTTTGGCCGTTCCTATGTAAGTCCAGAGAAAATTTGTAGCTGCTGTATAAACCACGGACGGCAAGCCCAGAAAAAATGGTCAGTATGAGACTTTCACCCAATCATATTGTTATGTGATGGACTATTGCTTTTCACAAGAAAAGGGTTTCATTATTCTTTTTATGTTGCTAAACAAGCAGAGATGAAAACAGAACATAAATAAAAATTGTGCAGTGAAAAAGAACCTTAAAATGATTCGATGGCATTCATAGGTTGTAGCAGTTGAATACTATCAATAGTGACTGAAGTTAATTAGCCGACCATTCTAAAGGAATAGATTATGTCGTTAAAATGGAAGTCCCTTATTACCTTTATTGCTCTGTCAGTCTCAGCATTACTGGCAAGTTCTCTATGGAGTGACTCTACGGAGCGAACCCCCAACAGTCTTGATTACTCGCAGTATTTTCTGGCAGATATTCGTGATGCGGAATATTGTGATCTTAAAGTGTCTGAAGATGGAAAAAGCATTTCGTTTGGCAAGAACGTGACCAATCCGGCAATGACTTGTCCTGATGCATTTTCGTGGAAACTGTTCACTGATGTGGTCAATGCCAGGTTCTGGTCAGACTGGGCTTCCGAAACCGATAACTGGCCTGAAGACCCTTGGCCCCTATGCACTGGTGGTAATAAGAAAAATTGCTGTAGCCCGGGAACCAGAGTAACTGGTACCCCGGCTGAAGGTCATTGCCCTGTTTATCCGGGAGATGAACATAAAGCCGATCTGAAGCTTCTGGACAAGGCAAAGGATGATCAAGCTATCCAAACGTTGTTTAAGAAGAACTCTAAACTGATCCGCAAAAGTTTCCCCTCCATTCTGGAATCAGGTGCCAGCGCGGCCCTTCAGGGGCATGGTAAAAAAATGCGTCTGAGTGCATCAGCCAGTGACTCGATTGCCAACTGTACGCCGGAGCAAATTAAGAATTTTAAGTTTCCTGAAAACCCGGAAAGCATAGGGCGATTGATCCGGCAAACCAATGCAGAACTGACTGTACGCAACCGTCCATTCCATGAATACCTTTATCATAACGACCTTTACAATGCAGATGGTGTGATGAACGTTTTCAGGAAAAACAAGAAAAATCAGTCTGAGAATGCACCCTATCACCTGCGTAACGTTTCTGCTGGAAAATATGGTTCAGAAGAGAAAGTAACGCCCCCCGGTGAACAGCAGTTGAGCAGGATCGATTTGCCACCCGATGCCATTATGATCAAAAGCAACTGGTTGCATCATGATCTGGCAAAAAAAATAGGTATACCAACGACCGAAGGGTTTATTACCAGTCAGCAGATGGAAACCCAGCTGTGTCTGGCAAAGGATAAAACGCCTGAAAGCTGTTCAGATAAAGCAAAAGATTATCCGGCAAACTTTTGTAACCTGACCGGTGAGCATTATCTGATGGCGTTCCATATCTCTTCCAAAGATGTTCCCCAGTGGGTCTGGACCACCTTCGAACATGTATCCAATCCGAGCCGTTGTGACTTTATTGGCTGTAATGATTCATTTGGTTATGCCAGTCAGCCTGCAGCGGGTGCCAGCCCGGATTCTGCGGATAACTTTCTGGTGGTTCTGGACGGTGGAAAAATCAATCAGCGCAGTGACGAGTTGAATAGCCCCAGTATTGTCAACAACCTTGATAAATACTATGCCCTTGAAACCATACGGCCTGCTCTGGACAATTTGTTCAAGAAAACAGGTATTGGCATGAAAGATGGCAAAAGCGATAACACCGCAGACCCCGATCCTCATGACAGTGCCTGGCGTAATTACCGGTTGAAGGGCTCGCAGGTGAACTTTACCGATCACGAGGGGCGTTCAACAAAGCTGGGTAACTCGATTACTGAAGCAGGCTTTATGACGGGCTCCAGCTGTATCAGTTGTCACTCAAGAGCCGGGGTGCATATAGCGTTGGAGCTCAATGAAAAAACAGAAGAGTATGAAGAAAAGGCTAACTTCTTTCATCTGAGTGTGTTCAATAAAGTTATCAGTCAGTTTGGTTACGCACAGAGTGTACACAATGTACCTGATCCAAACTGGTTTCATAACAGTGATGAGGTCGGAACGCTGGATGTATTGCAGACTGACTTTATCTGGGGATTCCTGTTTGCCCAGCCATTGAGTTCAGGCGACAGCGATGCCAAATAGCCTTAATTAAAGGGATTACTCGTAACCCTGTAGCCAGCAACATTATGACTAAAGATCAGTGTTGCTGGCTTATCCCTTATAAAATCAGATGTCTACTGTCACAACATCCAGCGTATCCATCGTTCCGGCAGTTTCCGCCAATAATTGACCTTTGTCGTCAAGTACCCTGACAGAGCCTTTTGGATGAGAGGTCAGAATCAGTCGGGCACCATTTTCTGCCATAGCATTAATATGAACACCCTCTCTGCTTTCCGAATCGGACAGAATGCCGGTGATTAGCCCGTCAGGCAGTTTAAAAACGCCGTGGTCATTGCAGGGGCCTGAGTGTTCGCCAAATAGGCAGGATTTGCGATGACGTTCAAGCCGACCATCACGCATGGCCATGACAAACGTGTTGAAATAGAGGCCGTTGTCAGCCTCAACCATGCCAGCACCAATATTCAGGTCGAATAGCTCTGCCTGATGTTGAAG
Source organism: Endozoicomonas montiporae CL-33 (assembly GCF_001583435.1). Classification (NCBI taxonomy): domain Bacteria; kingdom Pseudomonadati; phylum Pseudomonadota; class Gammaproteobacteria; order Oceanospirillales; family Endozoicomonadaceae; genus Endozoicomonas; species Endozoicomonas montiporae. The sequence goes on from NZ_CP013251.1 coordinate 490,245, forward strand.
ATAAAGACAGGACAATCCATCAGGAAAGGACTCAGCCAGCCGGTCAGCCTGTACCTGTGATAAATCGGATTCGCCCAGAAAACCGGGAATGCACAGTTCCGGAAATATAAGGATATCGACGTTTTGTTTTGAAGCCTGCCCGGCAAAGGAACGGATTGTAGTGAGGTTGAAAAATTTATCGTTAGCGTGTCGTTTGAATTGAACAGAAGCAATGGTTAAAGCAGTCATCGTTTCTTCCAACAGTTTGTTGTAGGTAAGAAACGTATAGCACAGGAAGAGTAATTACATCGCCAATCTGGACGAAGTAATTACTCCCGGCAGTTAATCAGGCTGTTCGCTCAAACAGCAGATCCCAGACGCCATGACCCAGACGCTGGCCACGCTTTTCAAATTTGGTCAGAGGACGGAACTCGGGACGTGGAGAGTAGGATTGCTCTCCCGCCTGGTTGGTGAATCCTTCCGCAGCACTCATTACTTCCATCATTTGTTCTGCGTAGTTTTCCCAGTCTGTTGCCAGATGGATGATACCACCCACCTTCAGTTTCGGACGAAGCAGTTCGATAAACTTTGACTGCACCAGACGGCGTTTATTGTGACGTTTTTTGTGCCATGGGTCAGGGAAGTAAATCTGTACCCGTGAAAGGCTGCCGTCAGGAATACACTGTTTCAGAACTTCCACGGCATCGTCGTTGTAAGTGCGGACATTGGTCAGTCCGGCAGTGCTGGCTTCGTTCAGCAGACTGCCAACACCGGGACGATGCACTTCTACACCGATAAAGTTTTTGTCGGCTTCTGCTCCGGCCATTGCTGCCAGAGACAAGCCCATGCCATAGCCAATTTCAAAGACTACGGGCGCTTCGCGTCCAAAGGTGGCAGCCATATCCAGAGAACCGTCTTTCAGCTCCAGCCCCCATTTGTCCCAGCATTCATCCATACCGCGCTGTTGACCAGCAGTCATACGGCCCTGACGCAGCACAAAGCTTTTAATTTCCCGGCGCTTGCCAGGTTCAACGGTTTGTCCGGTCTCTGTCACAGAGTCCTGATTATCACTGGAGTTGATGGAGTCACTCATGAGCATTCATAGTTCTAAATGGGAAAACCGGCGTAAGATACCGGTCAAAGGGTCATTTGAAAATAGCAAATAGTGCCAATGCCAGCCAGCCCAGCAGGAAAGCGACTCCTCCCAGAGGCGTGATCATGCCCAGCCAGCTGATACCGGTCAGAGCCAGAGCGTAGAGACTGCCGGAAAACAGAACAATCCCTGCCAGAAAACTGTTGGCGCTCCAGCGCAGCCATTTTGAGGAATCCGCCCGTTTGGAGTCCGAAAGCTGTAAAACCAGAACTGCAATCAGAATCACTGCAAGACTGTGATACATCTGATATTCAGTGCCTGTGACCCAGACATTAAACAATCGTTCTGGTAGCCGTTCTTTCAAACCATGAGCGCCAAAGGCACCCAAGCTGACGGCGATGAAACCGCTGATTGCACCGAATAGAAGATAGAGCTTTGCCATAGTGTTACTGATTTAGTGTCAATGCATTTTGTTATTGTCATCTGCCCACTTCGTATCAGGATGTGGGCGGATTTAGAGATCAGATGTTGAACGATTGCAGTGATTTGCCCGACGATGGCAGATCAATCACCGTATCTGCTGCCAGTAGCAGCCCTTCCTGAAAATAGCGGTTACTGGTTTCATGCTCGCCCAGATGAGCCAGCAGTCTGCCCAGCTCGTTGTAGGTATCCGCACGTTTGCGGAATCTCAGGCTGGCTTCGAAATACTCCCGGGCTTTACCCCACAGCTCGTTACGAAGTGCCAGCCGACCGGCACTTAGCAGCAGGTCAGGGTCGTTGGGTCGTTCTTTCAGCAATGACTCGGTAAACAACAACTGTCGTTTCAAATCATTACTGCGAATTTTGCCGTACAGAAGAATCAATTCTTCGCTGTAGCATTTAGGCAGGTTTTCCCGCAAAACCGGTGCGGCTTTCTCTTCCAGTCCCAACTGTACCAGGCTGCTGGTATAGCGATACAAAATCACAGGGTCTCTGCGTTGAGATGCACTCAGATCATTCCAGATTCGTTGCAGAGGTTTGGCCCGCTCATCGTCTGATGTGATACCACGGCTGTTATTGGCTGCCTGTTCAAACAGAGCCTCGAAGGACTGCAGCTCCAGCCTGCGATATTCCTCGTCATCAACCACCTTTAACCGTTTCAGTTTTGGCAACAGTTCTGCCAGTGACTGCCAGTCATTTAAACGGCAGTAGACTTGTTTAAGCAGCTTCAGCACAAAAGCGTGGCGAGGCTCTTTTTTGTGCAATCGTTTAATGGTGGCCAGAGCCTGTTCCAGCTGTCCGGCTGACAGTTGAATCTGGGTCTGGGTAATACCAATCGCCAGATCTGCACCAGGTGCCTTGTGATCTGCCCGGCGCAGGTAGTCGGAACAAGCGTCGTGGTTACCTGCTTCATGAGCAGCACGGGCAGCTGCCAGATAGGTCAAAAGCGGGGTTTCACCGGCTTCGGCCGCCTGTACCAGCAGTTTTTCCGCCTTTTTCCAGTGACCGTGAGTGAACTCGGCAAAGCCACGGATGCTCAGCTTGCGAGCATGGCGTTGTCTGGCGTCAGCGGTAAACGGATAGATAAAGCTGGTGGCTCCAAACAGAACCCGTAGAAGCCCGGATACCACCCAGAAGGCACCAGCCAGCAGTGCAATGATCAGGCAGAGTCCCCAGAGGGTGCTCTCAAACGTCATATTTTCATAAGCAATCAGTACATAGCCTGTGTCGTTCACCATAATATTGGCAAGTAACAGGCAGCCAAACAGCAGGAGCAGGAACAGGGCAAATGTTTTCATGAGGTCTGTACCCCGCTCTCTGACTGTTCAGCTTCTCCGTCAGAAGGCGCTTTGGGAGGTTCCGGATTGTCTGCTGGCTCTGAGGATTGGTGTTGCTTGATAGCGTCCAGAGCGCGGTTGATATTGGGCAGAGTCGGGCTGACGGCGACGGATGACAATGACTGCAATTCTTCCAGCATACCCACTGATGCATCGCCGGACATTTCAAAATAACGCTCTACCCAGCTGCGGGCCTGTTGCAGAGACTCGTTGTAAATCTCCTGCTCTCTTGCCAGAAGAGCCAGTTTGGCCTGCTCAATAAGCAGTCGCAGATTCTGGCGCATCAGCAGGTTTTCCTCACTGGTCAGCAGCGGTGTAACAGGGGAAGTGCGATCCGTTGTGAATCTGAACAGGCCGGTAAAACTGTCCCAGGTGTTTTGCAGCATGCCCAGAAGCAGTGCTTGCCAGTCAGAGTGATCAGCTTCAGCGGTTGTTGCTTCTGGTGGGCCTGACGATTCCTCTTTCTTGAAGCTCTCGGGCTGAAGCAGTGGCAACTCATCCACTCTGCGACTAAGAGCAGACAAACGCAGATAAACACCTTCCTGGTCCAGATGAGGCACCATCTTTAAGACGGCAAGGTCTTCAGCCAGCGCTTCACGAATGGGGTACAGGCTGTAATCATCCAACTCCAGAAGAATATTGTCAGCGTCCTGCAGCAGGGCTTTGGCGCTGATGACATCGTTGGTCATCAACAGTTTCTGGTTGGCAAGACGCAGCAGGTATTCCACCTCGGCCAGCTGCCAGCCGTCGCGATTACTGCCTGCCAGCTCCCGGACGTGGCGAGACAATACATCCATACGGTTCAGCAAGCGGTCATTGCGCTGCTGTACAGCCTGTAACTGCTGGTCAACAGGAGCCAGTGACTGAACGGTTTCTGTCAGGCGTGCCTGCTGTCGGGCAATCTGTGACTGCAGTTGCTCCTGACCACTTTGCAAGACAGGCTGATTGTCTTCCAGTGCTTTTCCCCGCCAACCGATGTAAGCCGCAGAGCCTAAAGCTGCCAGAGCAACCAGCAGTGCCAGCAGGGCAACCAGCAACGGCAACCGGGAAGGTTGGGCTGTAGCGGGTTTGGCAGCTTTACTGCTTTTTTTGTTGTCTTTCGGGGTGTTCGGATTCGTATCCGTCACTTCAGTATTTTTGGCCTGTTCAGAGTCTTTGGACTGTTTGCTCACATTATTGCTCACAAGATTGCTCACAAGGAGGTTTCATCGTTGATCTTCTCAAGAACCGAAAGCATGGCGGCATGGTCGGCACCTGTTGCGGTATAAACCTGCCTGAACCCCAGCTTTTTTGCCTGCCGGGCGACCCGTTGACCGGGAATCACCAGCCGGTAGTGTTCCAGCAGGGACATAGGCAGATGCTGACACAGATTTCGGATGGTTTCGCCACTGCCCGCAAGAATGACATTAATACCATGATCCGACAGCTGTTGTCGCACCTGATTGGGCTGATAGTCCGGACAGAGGCGCTGATAGACTTCCAGAGTATCCACCTGCGCGCCTTTTTGTTGCAATGCTTTTTCCAGAAAATCCCGGCCACCTGACCCTTTGATCAGCAAAATACTCTGGCCTTCTGGAGAGCTGAATTCATCCAATGCCAGCAAGCTTTCACTGTCGTTGCCCTGATCAGAACAGGAAGCAGACACATCAAACCGGGCGAGAGTTTGGCGGGTTGTATTGCCAATGGCAAACCATTGCTGACCAACGGGAAGTTGTGGCCAGTAGTTTTCAATCAGCTCCAGACCATACTGCGCAGCATGTTTGCTGATGGCAATGATTTTCTGGTAACGATCCAGCTGCAACACACGCTCTCGCATAGCCTGCGTTTCTGCCAGCGGCCTGATTTCCAGCATTGGCAGTACAAGAGTTTCTCCGCCCTGCTGCTGAATGTGCTCAGCCAGCCTGTTTCCCTGTGGATTCGGACGGGTCACCAGTGCTCGAATACGGTTGAGAGAATTATCCGGCATAGAAATCAGTCGTGCATTAATTCGTTGAGAATCTTCCCGGCACCCAGCTGTAACAGCTTTTCTGCCACCTGAATACCGGCTGCCTCACCGTCGCTGCGGTGGCAACGGGTTTCTGCTTCCAGAAGCATGCAGCCATCCGGTTGTCCGACCAGCCCGCGGATAAACAGTTCATCACCGTCCAGCTCGCAATAGCAGGCAATAGGCACCTGACAGCCTCCGTTCAGACGGCGGTTCATGGCTCGCTCAGCCATTACCCGATCAGCGGTATCCTGATCATGCAAAGGTGCCAGCAGTTGTCTGATCGCTTCATCATCCGAACGGATTTCGATACCAACGGCGCCCTGACCAGCCGCTGGCAGACACTGTTCGGTGGTCAGGCAGTTTCGAATCCGGCCTGCCATATCGAGACGAATCAAACCTGCGGCGGCAAGGATGATGGCGTCGTATTCGCCGTTATCGAGTTTGGCAAGGCGCGTGTTGACGTTGCCACGCAGAAACCGAATGGTCAGATCCGGACGGAGTTTCAACAGCTGGCATTGTCTTCGCAGACTGGAGGTTCCCACCACCGCACCTTCCGGCAATTCATCCAGATGATGAAAGTCATTGGATACAAAGGCATCCAGAGGGTTTTCCCGTGGACAGATGGTAGACAGGCCAAGACCATCCGGAAATGACATGGGCACATCCTTCATGGAATGCACGGCAATATCGGCCCGACCTTCCAGCAGAGCGTTTTCCAGTTCTTTGACAAACAGTCCTTTGCCACCAATTTTCGCCAGAGGCGCATCAAGAATGCGATCGCCTTTGCTGGTCATTTTTATCAGTTCGACATTGAGCCCCGGATGGAAATGTTCCAGACGTTCCTTCACGTACTCTGCCTGCCAGAGAGCCAGAGCACTTTTTCGAGTGGCAATTCTTACGGTCTTCATGAATGGTTTTACTGCCTGTCACCCCGGTGTCGCACCGGGCTTGTTATTGGAGTGGCTCTGATAATACGACAGGAGGGCGGAAGACAGAAATAACTCTACATAGTTTGCATAATCTTCTTCATCAAAGGCACATGACGACGGCTGACCGATAGCGGCTTTTCCACATGCGCCAGTTGAATGCTGTAGTGCCCGTTGTCATCGCGCAGCATACGTTCAATCAGGCTTTTGCGAACCAGGGCATTGCGGTGGATGCGGACGAACGTCGCTTCGAATTCTGTAGCCAGATCTTTCAGCGGGTCATCGATCAGGGTTTCGCCATTTTCATGGTAAACCGTCACGTATTTACTGTCGGCCATGAAATAATAAATGCTGTCCAGCGGCACCAGCTCAATACCTTTCAGGGTTTTGGCGGAAATCTGGGTGCGAGTGCCGTTGCTTGCCAGAGAACTTTGCAGTTGATTCATCTGCGCCCTGTTCACCTTGCTGGCACGGTTCAGTGACTGTTGCAGGTCTTCGACTTTAACAGGCTTTAACAGGTAGCCTATGGCCTGTACGTTGAAGGCCTCAATAGCGTGGTTATCATAAGCGGTACAGAAAATGATGGCGGGTGGCTTTTCCATCTCTGCCAACAGATTAGCGGCTTCAAGCCCACCCATCAGGGGCATGCGAATATCCATCAGTACTATATCCGGCTGATGCGCTCTGGCGAGTTCAACCGCTTCGTAGCCATTACTCGCGTCTTGCTCAATGGCTTCGAACCCTTCCAGTCGATTCAGCAGGTGCCGAACCCGGTCACGGGCGAGAGGCTCATCGTCGGTAATCAGTATCTTCATGCTGTGGATAACTTGTTTTCCGGGTAGCTGATAATGGTTTCGTAAATTTCTGTTCCATTGTTCAGGGTCAGGTGGGTGTCAATGCTGGCATGGTGACCATAAAGCAGTTGCAGACGGGACCTGATGTTGTCCAGTGCCAGCCGGTTTCCACGCTCTACGGCTTGTTCGCTGTTGTCCGGCACCGGGTTTTGCACCCTGATAGTTACTTTATCGTTGCCAAGCGCGATATCTACACTCACCGTACCACCGTTTTCTCTGGGCTGGATGCCATGATAAACCGCGTTCTCTATAACCGGCTGCAGAGTCAGGGGCGGAATGGTCAGAGTCACTGGTAATGGTTCAGGCAGGTTGTGCAGACGCCACTCACTGTTCAGTCGTTCGCCCAGCCGGTGTTTTTCGATTCTCAGGTAACCTTTGCACAGTTCGATTTCCCGGCTCAGGGCGATCAGGTCCCCTGCTTCCTGCAGGCTGGAGCGAAACAGGTCAGACAAATCTTCAACGGCCTCTTCAGCCTTGTCCTGATCAATATGAATCAGGCTGGCGATGATGTTCATGCTGTTGAACAGAAAGTGAGGTCGAATACGCGCCTGCAAAGCCTGAAAGCGTGCGTTGGCGTTGGCAACGGTCTGGCGGGAGGCTTCGTGCTGAATATAAAAGTACCGCAACAGCATGGCCGTCATAATGAGAGCAATAAAAGCGTGACGTAATAATTGAGTCCAGTCCGGAAAGGTGAGCAGGAAGGCATCTTTCCATAGAAACCATTGTGCCAGTAGCGTCACCGTGAGGGTAATGATCAATACGGTTGCCAGAACGGCGGAGACAATGACGGTGATGGGTGAATGTTTCAGCAGCAGTCTGAGTCGGCACAACACAGCGGCACTGCACAGGGCTATCCACTGGACAAACAGGGAAGTGATGGCGAGTCGGTTCCAGTCAAATCCGTGGCTACCGGGAAAAGCCAGCACCTGAATCAGTACAAACAGCTCAGCCACCAACACCAGGATGAACACTGCCGAGGTGTGACACAGGTCGGGAATAAACAGATGATCACTGTTCTGTTTGTCGAGAGCGGAGTGTGGCATTGGCTGCTTGATTCATTGTTCTTATTGAAGCCTGTTCATATAATGCCGTAGCCGGAGCGGGAAGTACAAAGCTCTCAGAAGAACGAAAAGAGGTTAGACATGTCTGATAACAGTAATCAGCAATGGGGTGGACGGTTTAGCGAGGGTGTGGATGCCTTTGTGGCACGATTCACGGCATCCATCGACTTTGACCGACGCCTGTATCAACACGATATTGCTGGTTCCATGGCGCATGCCCGTATGCTGCACAAGGCAGGCATTCTGACCGGCGACGAGCTGAACGCTATTATCAGTGGTCTGGAAGGTATTCTGGAGGATATCCGACAGGGCAACATCGACTGGTCTGTTGAGCTGGAAGATATTCACATGAATATCGAAGCGCGTTTAACCGATCGTATTGGCGATGCTGGCAAAAAGCTGCATACAGGCCGTTCCCGTAATGATCAGGTGGCAACGGATATTCGTCTCTGGCTGCGGGATGAAATAGACCATATTGATCAGGAACTGAATCGCTTTCAGCAGGGCTTGCTGGGTCTGGCTGAACGTGAAGCCGATACCATTATGCCCGGTTTTACCCATTTGCAGACGGCACAGCCGGTCACCTTTGGTCATCACCTGATGGCATGGTTTGAAATGCTGGTTCGGGATCGTGAGCGTTTGCAGGACTGCCGCAAGCGTGTGAATGTTTCTCCCCTCGGTGCTGCGGCACTGGCAGGTACGACCTACCCCATTGACCGCGAGTTTACTGCACAACAATTAGGCTTTGATCGCCCGACCCGCAATTCGCTGGATTCGGTCAGTGACCGGGACTTTGCCATTGAGTTCTGTTCGGTAGGTGCCCTGATCATGACGCACCTGTCCAGAATGTCGGAAGAACTGGTGTTGTGGACATCGGCGCAGTTTAACTTTATCGATCTGCCGGATCGTTTCTGCACCGGCTCCTCCATTATGCCGCAAAAGAAAAACCCGGATGTGCCGGAACTGGTGCGGGGTAAAACCGGCCGGGTGAATGGTCATCTGATTTCCCTGCTGACATTAATGAAGTCTCAGCCACTGGCGTACAACAAGGACAATCAGGAAGATAAAGAACCTTTGTTTGATACGGTGGACACCCTGAAAGACAGCCTGCGGGCATTCGCGGATATGATTCCCCATGTCGAAGCGAAAAAAGACGCCATGGCAGACGCCGCCCGTCGTGGTTTCAGCACCGCCACCGACCTGGCTGATTATCTGGTCAGAAAAGGCATGCCGTTCCGTAATGCCCACGAAGTGGTGGGCAAGTCAGTCGCTTATGGTATTGAGCAGGGTAAGGATTTGTCTGAAATGACACTGGAAGAGCTGAAGGTATTCTCTGACACTATTGAGGCGGATGTTTTTGATGTACTGACTCTGGAAGGTTCGGTCAGTGCCCGTAATCATATTGGCGGAACGGCGCCGGAGCAAGTTCGGAGTGCAGTACACTTTGCTCGAAAAACATTAAAAGACTAAGACATTCTATTTGACAGGTCAGGTGTTCTTCCTGACCTTTTCTTTCCGCTCTTTTCAGTCAGAGACGATTGCTCTTCTTTAAAGCTGCTTCGAAAATTCATCAGAAAAGCTTGTAACGAAATCATAAAAAAGTGTTCAAAATCTTGTAGTTACTGGCATTCACTAAATGAAATTGTTGCCGAAACAGGCGTATGTTGACGTGTGTCATCCAATATGTTGATCGATGTTTTTCTTTGTCCGGACAGGGATTAGAGTACGACGCAGAATCTATCTGGTCGAAACGTACGCAACCTACAGAACGAAGACACACGAATGCACAAGTTAAAGAAATTAGCCCTTGCCATGACGGTTTCAGCGGCAGCAGTCACTGCTGTTGCCAAACCGGCTGCAGTGCCTGAAGTAGCTAAAAGCGAACAGCCCAATGTCATCATTATCTATACCGATGATATGGGCTGGGGTGATGTTGGCTACCACGGTGTAGACGATATTCGCACGCCGAATATCGATAAGCTGGCGGCTAACGGTGTGCATTTTCCTCAGGCGTATGTTTCGGCTTCTGTCTGCGGCCCTTCCCGTTCCGGTATGTTGACGGGTGTTTATCAGCAGCGCATGGGGGTTTACGGTAACTTCAAGGAAAATACCATTCCTCAAGATCAGCCGCTGGTAATGGAGATCATGAAGGATCAGGGTTACACCACAGGCGTCATTGGTAAATGGCATCTGGGTGATGGTACTGGTAAACCTAACGACCGTGGTGCTGACTTCTTCTATGGTTTCCTCGGTGGCACACACGACTATTTCCGCTCCCAAACTGAAGACGATGGACGTGTAATGTTCGCGCCTATCTTCCGTAACGATGAAGTTGAGCCTCCTATTCAGGAGCAGGACGGCTACCTGACGGATATGTTTACCGATGAGGCGGTGTCGTTCATTAAGCAGGCAACGGATAAAGACGAGCCGTTTTTCCTGTACCTTGCTCACCTTGCGGTTCACCATCCGTGGCAGGTGCCGGACAGTTACCTGAAAAGACTTGAAGACTTGCCTGTAAAAGAAGGTTTTGCAGGTGATGAGCGTCGTGTATTTGCCGGTATGACTCTGGCACTGGACGATGGCATTGGTGCAGTGATGGATAAACTGAAGAAGCAGGGTGTTGACGACAATACTCTGGTATTTTTCATGAGTGATAACGGTACGCCAGCGGGTCAGGGTTTTGAACGTCCACGTCGTAAACAGCGTGGCGAAACCACCATGTCCAGCCCGGGGCCATTCAACGGCTTCAAGGGAACGACTTATGAAGGCGGTGTTCGTGTACCGTTTGTTATGCACTGGCCGGGCATGGTGCCAGAAGGTTTGAAGTACGAGAAAAAGGTCAGCTCGCTGGATATCGTTCCGACCATTGCCTCTCTGTTCAAAGGCACGAATACCGGCAAATTCCCGTTTGATGGCAAAAATCTGCTGCCTTATCTGAACGGAAAAATGGGTGAAGATGCCAAGCCTCACGACACCCTGTACTGGCGTCGTGACGAGGACTATGCGATTCGTGATGGTGACTGGAAACTGACCCAGAACCGTAACCATGGCCCACGTACCATCCGCCTGTTTGACATGGCGAATGATCCGGGTGAGTGGAAAGACCTTGCGGCAGAAAAGCCGGAAAAGGCTCAGGAACTGAAAGACAAGTTTGATGCCTGGGAAGCGACTCTGCCGATTAACCAGTTCAGTCCGAAACCCACCAACCGTAACTTTGATTACGACAAGGGGAATCGGGTGGATGTTCAGGAAAATAACAAAGCGGTTTTGTCCCGCGGTAAACGTTAAGCGACAGGGCCAGACTCAATGTCTGGCCATATGCGCCCTTACCGGATTGTGTTTCCAGGATAGTCCGGAATCAATCTGGGTGATTTCAAACGACAGGGCGCATATTATTTGACCTCTCGTATTAACGGGCTCCAGCCAGTCCAGCAGCAGTCTGTTAATGGCCTCTCCACTTTGCTTCAGCTGTTCAACTGTTCTTCCAGCCCCGATTCTGAAATTCACGTGAACATAAGCGTATTGTGAGTCACCACTGGTGATATGGTGATGGTCACTGGCAAATGCACGACAACGCAGCCCTGTTAACGGAAACAGTGAAGACTGTTCGATATAGCCCTGAACACTTTCAAACAGTTCGTTAAAGTCGGCATGAGGCTCCAGATTGCTGGAATAGTCGATGATTAAATGGGGCATAGATCACCTGTTATATTGATATCCTGCTTACGTCTTAGCCATAAAGTAATTGCGGCAAAAACAGTGAAATCTGGGCTACCAGCACAATAATCGCCAGCCGGATCAGGTCGGCTATCCAGAAAGGTGTCACCCCTCTGAAAATAACGCCGGTATTGATGTCTTTTAATATGGCACTCAGTACAAAGACATTCATACCCACGGGCGGCGTAATCAGGCTGATTTCAGTGACAACGACCACAACAATGCCGAACCACACCAGATCAAAACCAAGGTTGGCGACCAGCGGGAAAAACACCGGAACGGTCAACAGCAACATGGACAGGGACTCAAACACCATGCCCAACAGCATGTAAATGACCAGAATGGCAAAGATAACCAGCATCGGTTGCAGATTCATGTCGATAACAAACTGCAGCAGGTCGTCAGGCAGTCCGGCACGGTTGATGAAGTTGGAAAAAATCAGCGCACCAATCAACACGCCAAACAGCATAGCGGTTGTGCGGGTCGAGTCGGTAATCACTTCAAACAGGGTTTGTAATGTCAGACTCTTGCGGAACAGGGCAATCAGAAACGCACCACCGGCACCAATGCCTGCCGCTTCAGTGGGCGTGAATATACCGCCATAAATGCCGCCCATGACCAGTGCGAACAGAGCGATAATGCCGCGCACTTCCCGCATGCTTTCCCAGCGCTCTTTCCAGTTCAGCTTTTCACCACGCGGGCCGGATTTCGGGTTTCGCCAGACAATATATTGGACTGCAGCAAGGTAAAGCAGCACACCCAGTAAACCGGGAATAAAACCGGCCGCAAACAACTCCCTGATGCTCGTTTCGGTTAACAGGCCGTACATGACCAGAATCACACTGGGAGGAATCAGAATGCCCAGCGTTCCACCGGCCGCAATAGAGGCTGTTGCCAGACCATCGGAATAACCAAACTTGCGCATGGGTGGCATGGCGACTTTTGCCATGGTGGCAGAGGTTGCCAGGCTGGAGCCACAAATGGCAGAAAAACCACCACAGGCGACGATGGTTGACATAGCCAGACCACCCCGACGATGCCCGAGGAATGCATAGGCAGCGTTGTATAATTGCTGTGACATGCCGGAATGAGTGATCAGGTTGCCCATCAGTACAAACAGGGGAATCACCGACAAGTGGTAATCCTGTGCCGTATCAATCACCCGTCGTGACGCCATGGTGAGAACCGGACGCCAGTTAAAGTCGGCCATATTTCCCAACGTCAGCCCCTGCATGGCAGCAAACCCGAAGAAACCGACCAGTCCCATCGCCAGCGCAATGGGCATCCGGATAACGATGATTAAAATCAGCAGGACAGCGAAACCAATTAATGCAGCTTCCATAAAACAGCCTCCTTTACCTGCCGGGTTCACTGACCTGATGGTCAGAGAGGTGAGGTTTCTTCAACCATAAACGCCAGATGCCCCACAGCAACATACCTGCTGCAGTGGCCCAGCTCATAATAGCAATGTATTGAACGACGATGCCCACGGGAAACGACAGAAACTCTGTGACTTCGTTGCGTCGAATAGAACGTGCAGCCAGCTCCCAGATACGGTTAGCCAGCGCATAAAAAGCAAAGCTGATAAGCAGACCAGACAGGGTTCCCAGTATTTTGATCACCAGTGCCGGAAGAAAACGGTCAAGAATATCCACCACCACATGTCCACCCCGCCAGGTAATCACCGGCATTTGTGCAAATACCAGCAGCGCAATGCCAATCTCGGTCATTTCTGTGGCACCGTTGAGCGGGTTGCTGAAGAAATAGCGGCCGACCACGTCAATACACGTCACCAGCATAAGGATTAACAGTGCCAGCCCGGCCAGTGTTTCCAGAATCAGGGCAACCCAGCGCAATGCGCCGGGCTCCTCGTAGTTTTCCGTTAACCATTTGCTAAAGCTCATAAGACTTACTCGCTGGTTTCAGAGGTATAATACCAATTCCCTTTTCTAAACATGAATTGCGCAGCCATTCTGAATCACGGGAGCTGCGTTGGAACTCCTCGCAATAGCTCGCTATTACTCGTCGTTCCGCCTTTATGCCCTTCAGGGTATTGTCCCGCGACCCAGAATGACTTGCTCATGGTCATATTTAGAAAGCGGAATTGGTATAACCGGTGGCAAGAGCCAGATACTCATCAAGCACTTTCTGACCATCAACACCACGGGATGAGGCTTTCTTCACCCAGTCACTGCGAACTTCCGAAGTGATGCGATCCAGTGTCTGGTAGATCGGTGTCGCCTGATCCGCTTCGGTGTAACTTACGCCGGACTCGGATGCCACAGAGAAACCGTCAATATTAGCCTGTTCCCAGACTCTGCCTGCCATAGCCGAAAACTTTTCACCAGAGATAGAAAGAATGGCGTTACGATCTTTACTGCTCAGACCATCAAGAAAGTCTTCACTGGCAAAGAATGAGAAGCTGCCACGGAACACACCGCCGGGCACGCTGATCATCTGGCTGATCACTTCGTTCAGACGCAGGGACTTTTGGGTCATGGGCGCAATCATCACGCCGTCAACCACACCCTGTTGTAACAGTTCATAGACTTTTGGTGCCGGAGCACTGACATTGGTGACGCCCAGTTCATGACCGATCTGGGAAGCAATACCACCGGGAGCGCGGATTTTCAGGCCTTTCAGATCGTCCAGTGTCTCAACCGGCTTTCTCAGTTGTAGTGCAGCAGCCCCTTCAGTAAACAGACCCAGCAGGGTAATACCCTCGTGCTCACCAGCCTTTGACAGGTATTGCTCATTGATTCGCCAGTAAGCGACAGACGTTGCTTCAGCAGTGGCGTTGGTCATGGGCATTTCAGACAGTTCTGTCAGTACAAAACGACCGGGCACGTAGGCATGCAGTGACCAGCCTGCATCGGCGACACCGTCTTCAACCAGATCAAAGTAACTTCTTGGATGACCCAGGTCGTATTCCAGTTTGACCTTTACTCTTCCTTCCGTAGCTTCTTCAACCCACTCAGACCAGATTGGAAATACTTCAGCATTCATTGGGTGTGTAGGTGCCAGCCAGGTGGCGATTCGAAGTGTTGTGGCAGCACTGGCTGACAGAGTAAACAAGGTGGATGCAACCGCGATGGTTGCCAGTGCAAAAAGACGTAAAACTGATTTCATACCGAGCCTCGTTATTGTTGTTTTATAGAAGGTCACGTTAAGTGACCTTCATTGGGCGATCAGATTCAAGAGTCAGGCACCCCATTTCGGGATGTGGTGTGAACCGAGAGAGATGCAGACATTCTTGGGTTCTGCAAAGACTTCGTAACTGTAGGTTCCGCCTTCGCGCCCGGTGCCGGATGCCTTAACGCCTCCAAAGGGTGTGCGCAGATCTCGCACGTTCTGGCTGTTCACAAACATCATGCCGGTTTCAACCGCTTTGGCGATTCGATGTACACGGCTGCTGTCATTGGTCCACAGATAGGATGCAAGACCATAGTCGTTATCATTGGCCTGCCTGATGACGTCGGCTTCATCTTTGAATGGAATCAGTACGGAAACCGGGCCAAAGATTTCCTCTCTGGCAATCCGCATATCGTTGGTCACATTCGAGAACACGGTAGGCGCGACAAAATGCCCGTTCTTCAGGCTGGTTGGCAGATAGTCCGGTTTTTCGGGGCCACCTGCCAGCAGGGTGGCGCCTTCTTCCAGACCAATACGGATATAACCTGTCACTTTGTCAAAGTGTTGTTTTGAGATCAGTGAACCGACTTTGGTGTTGATATCCATTGGATCGCCACACCGAATATTGCGAGCTCTTTGGGCAAACTCTTCACAGAATTTGTTGTAAATGGTTTCCTGAACAAAAATTCTGGAGCCTGCCGTACAACGCTCGCCGTTAATGGAAAAAATACCGAAAACGGCCGCGTCCATAGCGCGATCCCAGTCGCAGTCGTCAAAGATCATGACTGGTGACTTGCCACCCAGCTCCATGGAGAACTTCTTCAACCCGGCGTTGGCAATAATGTGTTCACCGGTTGATGTGCCGCCGGTAAAGGAAATGGCATTCACCTCTTTATTGGTGATCAGGGCTTGTCCGGTGGTTGAGCCATAACCGTGAACAATGTTGTAAACCCCTTTAGGGACGCCGGCTTCTTCCATGATTTTGCCAAGGAAATCTGTGGTCAGCGGTGACAGCTCGGACTGTTTCATAACAGCGGTATTACCCAGTGCCAGACAGGGCGCGGATTTCCAGGTGCCGGTCATAAACGGTACATTCCATGGGGAAATCAGTGCGCACACACCGGTTGGCTGATACAGGGTGTAGTTCAGCAGCTGGTCATCCATGGGATAAGTATGACCATTCATCTGTTTGGACATTTCTGCGAAGAAATAAAAGTTGTTGGACGCTCTGGGTATGAGTGCATTACGGGTCTGGAAAAGTGGTAGTCCGGTGTCTTTTGTTTCCAGCTCCGACAAGGTTTCTACATTGTCGGCGATCAGATCACCAATACGGTTAATAATGGCTGCCCGCTTTTGTACCGGCATATTGGCCCAAGCCGGAAAAGCGGCTCTGGCAGCTGCACAGGCTTCCGCGACCTGTTCTGGTGAAGCCTGCGCTACCGTGGCAAGGTGTTCGCCGGTTGCCGGGTTAACGGTTTCGAAGGTTTCTGCGCTCTCGACCCACTGACCATTAATAAAATTTTTAATCATGTGTCTGCCTCGGAATGACTTTTATTATTTTTTGCGGCGTTCAATGCAGTTTGGGTTCAGCCATAAAAGGCTTCGGTATCAACCAGTGAATTGGTGACTGAACCTATGCCACTGATTTCTACAGAGACTTCGTCGCCCGCTTCTACATTGACCAGTCCGCCAATGGTTCCCATGGTGATGAGTGAACCAGAAGCGAGGGTCATGAAGTCACTGATATAAGCGATCACATCGGCGACACTGTGAATGTAATCTGCGGTCGAACCACTACTGACCACTTTACCGTTGACGGTGGTTGTGACAGAGAGTGCATCAGGATTATCAATTTCGTCAGCACTGACCATCCAGGGCCCGAGAACACCAGAACCATCGAAGTTTTTGGCTTTCACTGGCGGGCGGTAATAGCCTTTCACAAAATCCTGAACAGTGAAGTTATTGAGGAGGGTATAGCCGGAAACGTATTTGAGAGCGTCTTCTTTTCTGACCCTGTGCGCTGCTTTACCAATTTCAATCACCAGCTCAGCCTGCGGGGTATAAAAGTTGACCTGATCAGGACGTTGTACCGGAGTATTATGGCCTGTCAGGCTGTTGGGAAGTTTGAAATAAAGAATCGGGTTTTCAGGAATAGTCACCTGACACTCGTCTCCATGACGGGCACTGTTGACAGCCAGACCTATGATTTGCGCACATTTTGGCGGGAGCCACTGGGCTGAAGTCACATCGGTAACCCTGCCATCATCCGTTAGCCAGAGTTTTCCATTCTCACTGGTGATATTGACGACAGAATTGTCGATCAGGACTCGTGCGCGTTTCATTATTTTTGTACCCCGGGTCAGTCGGTGATTCTTATTTTTAGAAGCTGTTCATAATTTTGTTGAGGGCTGCAAATGCCGATAAATTGCCCCTGTTTTTTGATCTCATTCGTTACGTAGCACCACTACGCGCCTCATGAGATCAAAAAACAGGAACAACTTCTCACCATTTTCGCTCTCCTCAAAAGATCATGAGCAGCTTCTTTATGCAGCACAGGCTGCGACTTTACTTGAATTTTCGGGTATTTGTTTTTATTGGAAACAGCTTAACATTTTATCTGTTAATTAAATTGTTAAAGAAATTTATTCGGATCACAAATTGATGTCAATATTCATCTGTTAAAGTTTGTTAGCAAGCGAGCAGTGTGTAAACGAAAGAATAATTAAAAACATAGAATAATCAGTTAGATATGAATATCTTTAATGATGAATGCAGGATAAATATTTACAGTTCAGGTTTGATTTCAATAAAACAAACACTATGCAACAAAACTTGACACCGGCTAAAAATCTCAAAGATAATTAATATAGTAATTAATGTAGTAAGCTGTATCGATATAAGCCCGGTTAATGTTTGAGCAAACATTAACAATAAAGCGAATAACAAAAAGGGTTTCTTCATGCTTTCATCACAGGTTATAGAGCAAGCCGCCCAAAGCCTGCATCAGGCGGAAATCAAGCGAGAGCAGATTCGACAGCTCTCGTTGCAGCACCCGGATATCACCATTGAGGATGCCTATGCGATCCAGCGACGCTGGGTCGATATCAAGTTGGACGAAGGCCGTTCGGTGGTTGGTCATAAGATCGGTTTGACCTCAAAAGCCATGCAGTATTCATCACAGATAGACGAGCCAGATTATGGGGTTCTGCTGGACGATATGCTGTTTGAAGATGGTGCAGAAATACCCACGGATCGTTTTATTGTGCCGCGCATAGAAGTGGAGCTGGCTTTTATTCTGGGTAAACCATTAAAGGGGCCGGGTTGTACGATATTCGACGTTTATAAGGCGACTGATTATATTGTTCCAGCACTGGAGTTGATCGATGCCCGCAGCCATTCTCTTGACCCGGACTCTGGCAGACCGCGCAAGGTGTTCGACACCATTGCGGATAATGCCGCAAACGGCGGCATTATCATGGGGGGGCGGATTATCAAACCTGAAGACGTTGACCTGCGCTGGGTTTCTGCGTTGCTTTATCGTAATGGTGTGATTGAAGAGTCGGGTGTGGCGGCTGCTGTATTGAACCATCCGGCAAATGGGGTTGCATGGCTGGCCAATAAGCTGGCGCCTTATGATGTGGAGCTGAAACAGGGACAGATTATTCTTGGTGGATCATTTACCCGCCCGGTAGCTGCGAGAAAAGGCGACACATTTACAGTGGATTACGGCGACATGGGATCTGTCAGCTGTCGTTTTGTCTGACCCGACTGAAGGAAAATAATAATGAAACATCCTGTCAATCCATTTAAGCAGGCGTTGTCAGAGGGTTCAGTGCAACTGGGAATGTGGCTGGGGCTGGCAAACAGCTACAGTGCCGAACTGATTGCTGGTAGCGGCTTTGACTGGCTCCTGATTGATGGTGAACACGCACCTAATGATATCAATACCATTTTGTCCCAGCTTCAGGCACTGGCTGCGTATCCGTCGGAGCCGGTAGTTCGTGCTGTCTGGAAGGATACGGTGCTGATCAAGCAGCTGCTGGATATCGGTACCCGAAACCTGCTGATTCCCATGATTGAAACCATTGAGGAAGCCCGTGAAATGGTGGCAGCAACCCGTTATCCGCCGATGGGCATACGCGGGGTCGGCAGTGCATTGGCAAGAGCTTCACAATGGAATCGCAAAACGGATTATCTTCACAACGCCAGCGATGAAATTTGCCTGCTGTTGCAGATTGAAACATTGAAAGGTCTGAATAATCTGGATGCGATTCTGGATGTTGAAGGGGTGGATGGTATTTTTATCGGCCCGGCTGATCTGTCTGCAGCACTGGGGCATTTGGGTAATCCCGGGCATCCGGAAGTACAGGCGATCATTGAACAGGCCATTACCAACATTGTTCAGTCTGGCAAAGCGGCGGGCATCCTTAGTGCCGATGAAACGCTGGCGCGGAAATACCTTGAGCTGGGAGCAACCTTTGTCGCCGTTGGAGTCGATACGACGCTGTTGGCAAGAACTTCTGAAGCACTTCTGGCAAAATTCAAAGCCTCGGACCAGACATTAGCCAGCAAGGCATCAGGGCCATCGGTTTATTGACGGGCCTCCCTGCCCTGTTTTGCAACGAGCAATAACCTGCAGCGAAGAATAAAAAGATGAGAGGCGATCCATAATGAGAAAGTTTGATGACTCGGTTTCCCTGAAACTGTTAAAAGCCAGAGATGGTGTAATGAGCTTTTTCCGCCCGCTGTTGCAGGAACATGGTTTAACAGAACAGCAGTGGCGAATACTGCGTGCACTGTATGAATTTGATGAACTGGAGCCAAATCAGCTGTCCCGGAAGTGCTGCATTCTGGCTCCGAGTATGACCGGCATGATCAACCGGCTGGAGCAAAAAGGCTACGTTGTCCGGCGTCGTCCAATGGAAGACCAAAGACGTACATTGATTCGCATGACCAAAAAGGCCAGAGACCTGTTTGCCGAACTGAGCCCTGAAGTGGATAAACAATATCGGCGAATGCGAAAGCGGCTGAGTCCACAGCTGGTTGATCAACTCATTGAATTGTGTTCTGAAGTTGAAGAGCGCATGAAGCTATAAAAAAGATTCAAAAACAGGCGGTAGAACAAGAATGAAACACGCTCGCGTTGAAATTGATGGTGTTATTGAACAGGTGACCTGCGAAGATTCCAATCCGGATAATTATCAGGTAACGACCCGTGATGGGCGGCAGTATTCAGAACATGAAGTCACATGGCTGGCTCCCCAGAGTGGTGTGATTATTGGTCTGGCGTTGAATTATGCTGACCATGCCGCTGAACTGGACTTCGATAAACCGGAAAGCCCGATTCTGTTTGTGAAGTCTCCTTCCAGTACCAATGCGCATAATCAAAAAGCCTACCGCCCGGATCATGTGAACTACATGCACTATGAATCGGAGCTGGTGGTGGTGATAGGAAAGTCCGCCAGTAAAGTGAAAGCTGAAGATGCCATGGAGTATGTGGAAGGCTATACGGTCTGCAATGAATTAACAGTGCGAGATTATCTGGAAGACTTTTCCCGTCCCCCCATTAAAGTGAAGAATGTTGATAGTTTTGGTCCGCTGGGTCCCTGGGTGGTGGATCGTGATGATATTGCCGACCCCCATAAACTGGCGGTGAGAACCTGGGTCAATGGTGAACTTCGGCAGGAAGGGAATACGAAAGATCTGATTTTTAACATTCCGGAACTGATTGAGTACATCAGCAGTTTTATGACCCTGCAACCCGGTGACATGATTGCTACCGGGACACCCAAAGGCTTGTCTGATGTGGTGCCGGGCGACGAGATTATTGTCGAAGTAGAAAATGTCGGGCGACTAAGGACGTGGCTGGTTTCAGAGGAAGAGTATTACAGTCAGGCCAGCTAAACGACTATTTGTGAGCAAGTTGTGAGCAAGTTATAACAATAAGAGCAAGGAGTCAGGTATGGGTGAAATCGTACTTGCGGCCAAAATTACTCATGTGCCGTCCATGATTATTTCTGAACAGCCCGGTCCTCATCAGGGTTGCAGAGATGCTGCGATCAACGGGTTGAAACAGCTGGGAGATATGGCAAGAGAGCTGGAGGTTGATACCTTTATTGTTCTGGATACCCACTGGCTGGTGAATGCGGCGTTTCATATCAATGGCAATCGTCGTAACGAGGGTGTTTATACCAGCCATGAGTTCCCACATTTTATTCAGAATCTGAGTTACGACTACAAAGGGAATCCTGAACTCTCTCAGAGTATTGCCGGAAAGGCAGTGGCTAAGGGTATTAACGTCATGTCTCACGAGGTACCCAGCCTTGATCTTGAATACGGCACCATTGTACCTATGCGCTACATGAACAAGCCGGGTGATATTAAAGTGATCTCCATTGCGGCCTGGTGTACACGACATGAGTTGGAAGACTCTCGGCGCGTAGGTGAAGCCATTGCGGAAGCCGTGAAAGAAAGTGACTCCCGCGTGGCTCTGCTGGCGTCCGGTTCTCTGTCGCACCTGATCTGGGAGAACAGAAAGGTTGATGACGGGTTGTTTACGATTTCCAGTGAGTTTAACAAGCAGATGGATCTGCGGGTGCTGGAACTCTGGCAGCAGGGAGACTTTAAAACCTTCCTGAAGATACTGCCGGAATACGCCGAGAAGTGTAATGGCGAGGGCGGTATGCACGACACTGCCATGCTGTTTGGCGCGCTGGGGTGGGATCAGTATGAAGGCAGAATCGAGACAATTACCCCTTATTTTGAAAGCTCGGGTACAGGGCAGGTGAATGTCCTGTTTGAAGTGTGAGCCGGTGATTCAGGAGTAGTTATGATTCCAGAGATTACGAATATCGTTTATGCCACGGATTTGCAGGCCGGTTCCCGTCCGGCATTTCGCATGGCGGTCAGGCTGGCACTCAGCAATAATGCCCGACTATTTTTTATGACGGTGATAGAAGACAGCAATGAATACGCCAGAAGGCACGTCAGCCTCGCTGTAACCGATAAAATGCTGAAAGAGATGGAAACTGAAAGCGTGGATCGGTTGCAAGACAAAATGGTGAAGAGACTTGAGCGTTTTATTGAGGAGGAAATGGAGCAGGGTGTTGAATTTCCCCAGGGTAAGCCTGAGCTTCATGTGATTGAGGGCGCCCATGCCGAGCAGGCTATTATCGGCTTTGCTGATCGGGTTGATGCCGACCTGATTGTGATGGGTAAACGCAGAAAGCATGGAATGGATAAACTGCTGGTGGGGTCAGTGGCGAATAAGGTGCTGAAGGCTAGTCATATTCCTGTTTTGATCGTGCCAT
Source organism: Endozoicomonas montiporae CL-33 (assembly GCF_001583435.1). NCBI lineage: Bacteria > Pseudomonadati > Pseudomonadota > Gammaproteobacteria > Oceanospirillales > Endozoicomonadaceae > Endozoicomonas > Endozoicomonas montiporae. Next base: position 512,121 of record NZ_CP013251.1, read on the forward strand.
TAATCTGATAATGGCAGAAGAGGGGATCTCCCCCTCTTCTGATTTGATGCATTCATTAGCTAACGTTTTTGGCGAGTTGTCTTTTTTGGTGTCTTTTCTTCGTCTTCTGGATTTTTCGGCGCAGAGAAAAAGGCAATAAACTCAAAAGCTTCTGATCGGTGCTCACTTGCATGAACTGCTCTGCAAAAGGCAGATTTGAGAGCCAGAAATTAATTCTGTCCTGGTGGGTTAAACCGATCATAGAGTCTTTGGGTGTCGTGTAACTTTTATAGCCAATATCCGTCATCTTCTGTACTAATTCATTCTCGTCCCTGCTTCTGGAGGGGATTTTTCGAATATCGAAATCGACCATGATATTGGAGAGTTTGTTGATTGAGCCACTGTCTAACAGGCTTTTCAAAATGAGTGCCTCTCCACCTTCGCAGTTAAGCTTCATAATGGTCAAATCGCCATCAGAAACGTGCTCTTCGATAAAGGTGCTGGCATTTATAAATGTGCAGCTGGCAGTGAGTGACGTATCAATATCAACTTTGTCCGAGAAGAGGCTGGCTCCGCCCTCCTTGTCCCCGTAAAGCAGCTGCTCACCATCAAAGTCAGCCAGACCAAATTGCTGCACAAAGAGTTTCCCGCTCTCTATGTACGGGCTGAACTTCTCCCTGATGTAGTCACAGCACTCAGCGATAGGCTCAAAGCAGTGAACTTCATCAAACAGGTATTTTGGCTTTAATACCTCTTCCAGAGTCTCTCCTTTGTGGCCGCCAACATCTAAAAAATATTTTTTCATTTCGCTTCTGCTTTGGTTCGAGGTAATTTGCTGCTTACAAAATAGACAGGATTGGTGGCAGAAAGAATATTATAATGGCAGGTAAACGACAACGTTAATTATCAGGGTAACTTGGCTCCTACCTTCATAGGTCTCTTTCAGGCTTGAGCCTGAACTGATTGGGTGGCAACCCGGTCATCCGCTTAATGAAGCGTGAGAAGTAGGCTGGGTCTTTAAAACCAAGCTGGTAGCTGATCTGGTTAATGCTTTGTCCGGTAAACAGCATCAGTCGTCTTGCTTCAACAAATACCCGGTCGTGAATAAGGTGTTTGCAGGACTTTCCAGACAATCGCTGGCAAATCGTGTTCAGATGAGTGGTGGATATGCCCAGTTCTGCTGCATATTTGACGATAGGCCAGTGTTCTGTGTAGTGGGATTCAATAAGGATGTTAAAGCGGGTAAAGGTTTTGCTGTCGGTCGTCCCTGTATTAAGCGTAGGGTTGTTGTTCGCGGTCATTCTTAACAAGTTAATCAGGAAAAGCTTTGTCCATGCGGCGATTGCGTGGTGCTGGTGCCGAGTTTCATTCTCAAACTCTGTCTGAAATAGCTGGCACAGTTCCAGAAAATGACGGGTTTTGGTATCGCTGTGCTTCAGGGAAAAGCAGCGGGGAGCGTCATAAATAATTCCAGTGTCGTTTAATAATGCCCAGACAGTTTCCTGCTTTACGGTCATAACATAGCCAGAGGTTTCGTCATCGGTGACAAACGCGTGAGGAGTGGCTGGTGGCGTATAGATACACATGGGGGCGTTCACCCGATAATAGTGATTGTCGAGTTGTACCCTTACCGAACCTTGCAGAATCACATGTACCTGAAAATAGCGATCGTGGTGGTGAAGAGGCATGTTGCGACCAAAGAATAACGCCATTTTCTCATATCGCTCATAATGAATATCTTCATGGGCGTAGCGTTGGTCGTAGGCCTGACCAATATTAATATTGGGAATGCACTGGATGTTTTTGTCAATTATCAGGTCTGGCACAGACTTTTCCCTGACTGGTTTCGTTGACAGGCTCCGCATTGCGGAGCCTTGATCCTCTTATCCCTGTGGTGTGTAGTTTTCAGCGTACTGGCGGTAAGTCTGAAGAGCTGCCTTGCCGTCAACGCCACGTTTCTTGGCGTTGTCGAGCCATTTATTTTCAACCAGAGGAAGAATTCGAACCAGCTCTTTTGTCATGGCGTCGTCTTCGTTCAGGTTAATGATTTCAACGCCACCGGCTATTGCGGCATTAATGCCGTCAACATCAGCTTCTTCCCAGACCTGACCAATGCGCGCTGACAGCTTCTCGCCAGACAATGCGCGAATGGCCTCCCGGTCTTTAGCCGACAGGTTTGCCATAAAGTCTTCACTGACGAAGAAAGAGAAGCTTGCCCGGTATAAACCACCGGGGAAACAAATGACCTGCTTGGTGACTTCACTTAATCGCAGGGCTTTCAGGTCCTGCAATGAAATAATGGTGCCATCCACTACGCCCTGTTGCTGCAGTTCGTAGATTTTACTGGCCGGTGCACTGATGCCGGTGACCCCCAACAGCTCTCCGAGTTGTGACGCTATGCCCCCGGTCACACGGATCTTTCTGCCTTTTATATCATTGAAACTGTTAGCGGGTTGAGTGAGATAAAGGCAATTACCGCCATTGGTGAACAGTGCCAACAATTCAATGCCTTCGTGTTCGTTCTGTTTGGCAAAGAACTCTTTATTCACTTTCCAGAAAGCAGCAGAAGAAGCCCGGGCATCGGCTTTTACATGAGGCATTTCTGCTACTTCAGTCATGATAAAACGGCCGGGGATGTAACCATGAACGGACCAGCCGGCATCGGCTACGCCGTCTTCAACCAGATCGAAGTAGCTTTTGGGGTGACCCAGATCATATTCCAGTTTGACTTTAACGCGACCTTCCGTCGCTTCTTCAACTTGTGTTGCCCATTCGGGGAATACGGTTGCATTCATTGGGTGTGAAGCAGGCAACCATGTGGCGAGTATCATTTCTGTGGCGGCCTGGCCGGTGCTGGTGACTGCCGTTAATGCCAAGGCGGCCAGTAATTTCAGGCTGTGTTTGAACATACTGGATTCCTGATCTTTTTCTTGTTGAGAGAGTATGGTCCAAAGGTCTGTATGTAGTAAAGGTTGCCCTGTCGGCAGCCTTTGTCTGTTGCTACAGGTAGCCTTTCTTGAGGTCTTCACCATTGTGGTAGGCTGGATCGTTCCAACCATCAATGTCGTAGTCGCTCATGCATTTCTCAACCAGTGCACTCATCTCTGCCATGGCTCCGGTATTGCGTGCCCAGCGCAGGCATTGCATACGCACTTCTTCAGCACTGCCTGCGTAGTTGATTTCATACAACTCATGTCGTCCACCAAATTCGGTGCCAACAGCATCCCAGAGCAACTTCATTATTTTAATACGGTCAACGTGTTCTATGCCGCGTGAACCACGACAGTATTGAGCCAGATATTTATCCAGCTCGGGGTTCTTCAGATCCCTTGCACCACTAGGCATGTAGATTAAGCCGCTGGCGGCAGTTTGCTGGATAATGTTCATGATCTTTGGATACGCCGTCGGTGCAAATACCCGATAGGACTGCAAGGCGGCAACGTTCGGCAAGTAGGCATCCTTTTGCCAGGGTTCAGCTTCGGCATACATGGAGTCAGTCAGTGACCAGAACATATTTCGCCAGGCGACCACTTCACCGAGGTCGGCAGAAACACCCCGGAAATCAACAACGCCTGTGCACTCAAGGGCTTTTTCCAGCAGACCTGCAAGGAAGTCGAGTTTGACGCATAGCCTTATGCAACCCTGCATTGGGAACAGGCGACCAAAACCCGCCACCGGGAACCATGAACGGAGTTTGTCGAAATCGCGATAAACCAATACGTTTTCCCAGGGCACAAAGACATTATCAAATATCAGAATTGCGTCGTTTTCATCAAATCGGCTGGACAGTGGATAGTCAAAGGGTTCGCCCACCCGGCCGGAGTTCATTTCATAGGAACCACGGGAGATTAGCTTCACGCCTTTGGTGTTCATCGGGGTGAGGAACATCAGGGCAAAATCAGTATCGTCGCCAATGACCTGCGCAGAACCCTGGGCTATAAAGTTGTAGTGAGTCAGGGCTGAATTCGTGGCAACGACTTTGGCGCCACTGACGTAGATGCCTTCATCGGTTTCCCGTTCAACATGTACATACACATCTCGTACCTGATCGGACGACTTGTCCCGATCTATGGGCGGGTTGACAATAGCATGGTTGAGATACAGGCAGGATTCCTGAATGCGCTTGTACCAGCGGCGGGCATTGTCTTCAAACTTGCCATAATATTCCGGGAATGCGCCTAATGAGCTGCCAAAGGCGGCTTTATAGTCGGGTGTACGTCCCATCCAGCCATAGGATATTTTTGCCCATTCGGCGATAGCGTCCCGCTGCTCTCTCAGTTCGTCTTTGCTGCGGGCATAGCGGAAAAACTTGTGAGTGTAGCCACCGTTTCCGGTATCGGTTTCCCGGCACAGTGTATCTTTTGATTCAGGAGCATGGAGGGCGTCGTACAGTTTGGCGACGGTAGCCGCCGAGTTTCTGAAGGCCGGATGTGTTGTGACGTCTTCAATGCGCTGTCCGTCAATATAGACTTCCCGGCCATCTCTGAGAGAGGCAAGGTATTCTTCTCCGGTCAGTGGACGGTTCGTTTCTGCCCGAAAATCTTCCGGACGATAATCCTGAGGGCGCATAGTCATGATATTTCCTACCTATATTATTTTTGTCGTTTTGTGCAGGCGGTAATAGGTAGATTATTTCTGTTGTGGAAAGTACATGGAATGGCTTTTTGGTGGAAAGAGTTGTACTTTTGACAAGTGTTTTCTTGACAATGCAGGCATGAAGACAAGTGGCTTCATGCCGTAGCAAAGAGTTAATCAGTGTCGTTTGTCGGCAACGCTGCTGACGTTACCCCAGCCACCCCAGTAATTCTGTTCTTTCACCAGATTGATGACATCATAGGCCAGCGCCTTCCGCTCCTGCTTGTCAAAACGACCGTAAGCTTCGTTGTAAGTGTTGAAGAATGTGATGCGGTCTTTTGCGGTGAACTCGCGAAAACTGAGTTTTTTGGCCAGTTGCACAAGGTTTTTCTTCACCAGCTTCATGGGAATCTTTTTGTGATAGCTGTTCCGTTCAATATCAATCATAACGAAACGACCTTCTTCGGTTGGTTCCATGAGGATATTGCCCGGGCGCAGGTCTCCGTGAACGATACCGGCTTTATGCATTTTCCCGATATAACGGGCAAAGGAGACGATCCATTTCTGGCGTTGAGTTTCGTCAATGGTTGGGTCATTGCGGAGCAGGAAGTCGGGCACTTCTTTTCTGGGGCCGGATGCGGTGACCAGATAGCCATTTTTATTCGAGAATGTGCCGGATGCGACCACTTCAGGTACTTCAAAGCCTTCCTTTTTGGCAATGTTGGCCTGCTTGATCCAGCGTTCACTGCGGCTGCCACGAACCATTGCCTTGATGTTTTCCATAGCGTTTCGGGGCAAGAACTCTTTGAAATAGAGTTCTTCCGAGCCATTGTACTTGGCGACCTTGGCCATGGTTGAAGAACGAATCCATTCCCAGTCTTCAGGCAGCTGGTTGACTTCGAGTTTCGCGAGGGCGGTTTTAAAGTCTACGCTCATATTGGTTCGGCCACAGCATCCGTGAGAGAAAAAGTGAGACGATAATGCAAGAAAGCGAAAGATGGAACTATTCGTAGATATGACGATCACACTGATTACAAATGCTTTGTTTGTTACAATCCTCCGTTATTTCTCCTTTACTTGGACCGATGTATGAGTCAGCTTCTCCACCAGTTGCTTCTGGATCAGGCAGAGAAAACACCTGATGCGCAGGCTCTGGGTGTCAAAACACAATGGTATGATTACGCCTCTGTGGCCCATCATGTAAAGCGTGTTGCCACAGGATTACAGCAACATGGGCTGACTCGTCATGAACGGGTTGCGATTTATCTGCCTAAAACGGCAGAAGCCGTGTTTAGCTTTTTTGGGGCAACTGCAGCAGGTGGCGTGATGGTTCCGGTGAACCCGGTTCTGAAGGCTCCTCAGGTTGTGCATATTCTGAAAGACTGCAATGTGCGCTTTCTGATCACCAATAAAGCCAGATACAAACAGCTTCAACCATTGTTGAGTGAGTGCCATGACCTGATTCAGGTAATTGTAGTTGATTCTGCTGTTGATGAAGCACTTTCGGTTCTGTCCTGGGAAGAGTTTCTTGGGGATGCAGAGCAGTGGCAGCACTCATCCGGCATTGATGCCGATATGGCTGCGATTCTTTATACCTCTGGCAGCACCGGTAAGCCAAAAGGTGTCGTATTGTCTCACCGTAATATGGTGACAGGTGCTCACAGTGTTGCGCAGTATCTACAGAACAAGGCAGACGACAGATTGCTGTGTGTACTTCCATTCAGTTTTGATTATGGTTTCAGCCAGTTGACCACGGCATTTTCTGTAGGGGCAAGCTGCTATCTGCTTGAATACCTGTTGCCAAGAGATATCGTTAAAGCGGTAGAGAAACAGAGTATTACCGGTCTGGCTCTGGTACCACCTCTGTGGGTTCAGCTGGCAGATCTTGACTGGCAACAGGCAGGGCAGGGCTTGCGCTATTTTACCAACTCTGGCGGTGCAATGCCTACGGCAACGTTATCATCATTACGGGAAAGGTTCCCGAATGCTTCGCCTTACCTGATGTACGGACTGACGGAAGCCTTTCGATCCAGCTATCTTGAACCTGCCGAAGTTGATCGTCGTCCGACGTCTATGGGTAAGGCTATTCCTAATGCTGAACTGCTGGTGGTTAATGAGCAGGGCGAAGAGTGCCAGCCTAATGAGCCGGGTGAGCTGGTTCACCGGGGTGGTCTGGTGGCAATGGGTTACTGGAATGATGCAGAGCGTACTGCTGAACGTTTTAAACCGGCACCCATGGCATTCAAGGAAATTCCAGCGCCTGAGATGGCAGTCTGGTCAGGGGATGTGGTGAAACGGGATGAAGACGGTTTTCTGTACTTTATCGGGCGTCGCGACGATATGATCAAAACGTCTGGCTATCGGGTCAGCCCCAGCGAGTTGGAAGAAGTGGTTTATGCCTCTGGGCTGATTGTTGAAGTAGCTGCTATCGGTTTAAGCCATATCCGGTTGGGACAGGCGATTGTTCTTGTAATCGTTTGTGGTGACGAACAAACCTTTGATGAAAAAAACATTATCAAATATTGCCAGAAGAACCTGCCCGCTTATATGGTTCCGGCCAGAGTGATTAGAAAACAGAGTCTTGCCCGTAACCCGAACGGCAAGATTGACCGAAAAGTATTAACTGAAGAATACAAAAACCTGTTCAGTGAGACAGGGGTAAACGAATGAGTAAAAAACATGACCGGCTTGAACGCATTAATGTTCGCGACAACGAATTGCTGATAGCTGGCAGAAAAGCTTCGGAACTGCTTGAGATTGCCGGTGGTTCGCCGCTTTATGTCTACAGTCGTACAGAATTAAACGACAGAGTGAAAGAGTTGCGTGCAGTCATGCCTGAAACTCTGAAGCTGCACTATGCCATCAAGGCAAACCCCATGCCTGCTGTTGTACAACATATGTCAACTATGTTGGACGGGTTGGATGTCGCTTCCCATAAAGAGATGCTGGTGGCTCTTGGCACAGGCGTTAATCCGGAAACCATCAGTTTTGCCGGGCCTGCCAAACAGGTGGTTGAGCTTCGTGCTGCGGTATCGGCAGGGATTATCGTCAATGTGGAGTCGATACTGGAGCTGGAGAGGCTCTACACCATTAGCGACGAACTGGGAATAAAGCCGAAAGTGGCCCTCCGTGTGAATCCGGATTTTGAACTGAAATCATCCGGAATGAAAATGGCGGGCGGGCCTAAACAGTTTGGTATCGATGCGGAGTTAATGCCGGAGATTCTGGCTAATCTGGATACGTCGAAAATTGATTTCAAAGGTTTCCATATTTTTTCAGGTTCCCAGAATTTGAAAGCGGATGCGCTGATCGAAGCTCATGGTAAAACCTTTGAGCTGGCAGCGAGACTGACAGAGCTGTCTCCTTCGCAGGTTGAGCATGTCAATATCGGTGGCGGGCTGGGAATTCCTTATTTCCCGGGCGAAAAGACGCTTGATGTAATGCCTGTTTCGGAAAACCTGCAACGCTTGCTGAACAATAGAAAAGGCGCGTTCCAAAAGGCTGAAATTGTTATGGAATTAGGTCGTTACTTTGTTGGTGATGCGGGCTATTACCTCTGCAAGGTAACTGATAAGAAGATTTCGAGAGGTCAGACCTATCTAATGACGGATGGTGGTTTGCATCATCATCTTTCCAACTCTGGAAACTTTGGTCAGGTGATTCGTAAGAACTATCCTGTACTGATTGCTAATCGTCTGGATAGCGATGAAACCGAAAAGGTAGAGATTGTCGGGCCATTGTGTACGCCTCTGGACATTGTCGGTGCAAAACTGGAACTGCCAAAGGCAGACGTCAATGACATTGTTGTGGTGTTTCAGTCCGGTGCTTACGGTGCCACAGCCAGCCCTCAGAACTTTCTGAGCCATCCTCATGTCAGGGAGTTGTTGATCTGATGTCCGCAGCTGCATTGCCTAAAGCAAAGGTCAGAGCCGCAACGGCAGAGGATTTTGATGCGGTCTATCCGCTACTGCAGGAGCTGAACAGTACTCGCTTTACCCGTGAGATTTGGCAGAGGCTGTTTACCAACCTTTGGCAGCAGGATGACTGGTGTCCTGGCTATGTGCTGGATAATGGAGAAGAGGTGGTTGGTTTTCTGGGAGGGCTGAATTCAACGACTGAACTCAATGATGAAGTACACACTGTGTGTAATCTGACAGCGTGGATTGTGAAGGATGAGTATCGAAGTAACTCTATTATGCTGTTGATGCCTTTTCTCAAGCGCAAGAACACAAGCCTGACGAGCCTGACCTCTTCGCCGGAGGCTTATAAAGTGTACAAGAAGCTTGGGTTTAAAGATGTGGACTCAGAATGCCGGATTATTTATCCACTGCCTTCTATTACAGGGAAATACAGGGTTATTTCAGACAGGGAAAAAGTTTTACAGGCTTTGAGTCAGCAGGAAGAGAAAGTTTTTAGTGATCATGAGGGGCTGGATGTAAAGCAGCTTGTGATCAGTGACAGGAAAGAGCATTGCTATTTGTTAATCACCCGACGATTAGGTCGTGGGCACATTCATAAAATAAGCAATGTTGAATTGTTCAGGAAGGCAATTGGGGCAGTAAGCCGTACTATCTGCAAGAGTATTAATGTTAAATCGTTGCAGGTGGACGAGCGTTTTCTGGAAGGGCAGAAAATTCTTTTGTCGAGAAAAAAGGCGTTTTCCCAGCCTAAACAGGTCAGGGGGCTGTTACCTCCTGTATTGGTGGATGCGGCTTATTCTGAACTGTCTGTGTTGGCTACAAAATAACAAAAAGCCTGGGATTTATGGTTGATAAATTCCAGGCTTTTTATTGTAATCAAGCGAATTGAATTTGAGCCCAATCAAGCTTAGGTATGATTTTATCGGGCAATATACTGGAAGGTGAAATATTGAAACATTTAATTCCTAAGTGACCTAACTGCTGAGAAAATAATCTGAACCATGGCAATATTTGAGTTTGGTAATCTCTGTTTAAAAAAGAAGGCTCATCATTTTGTCTTTCATCATAAAATCTTAGGCCCTTCTCAACAGATAAATCCATGCCAAATATGTAAATTTCTCGATAACCTAGAATTAATGCAACTTGAATTGCAGAAATAACAACTGTCGCACCGTCAAAGATGCCGACTTCAGGATTCAAACTGACACCTTGCTCTGTAGCTTTGTTGTAATAAACAGAGTGCTGTCTTTTTGAAAGTTGGTTAATTTGCATTTGATTCAGATGTGCCGTGTTGATGTTGCAGCCAGCATTTTCATAAAGGACTAATTTTTCAGGTTCTTTTGTTAGTTTGTATTTAATTATTTTTTCTAAGTTTTTATCGTTGCAATAAAAATTTTCAGAAACTCTTATTGCTTCTTTTACTATACCTTGTTTTTTTTTAAAAAAAGTACCGTCAGTTACAATATAGTGTTTTGGATTTATGTTGATTTCTTTGAATTTATGCAGTGAACCGTTTACACCAATAAAATCTATATTTTTTTCCAAAGAGGCTAAAAAGCTATTGTCAATTTCATTAACCGAAGGGCCTGTTGCCAAGATAGCGCACTTCCCTTGAAACGATCCCTGCTTTCCTTTTATGTGCGAGATTTCTGAAAAGTACTTACCTTTGAAGTAAGAATTAACGGAGTTGTTTAGTAAGCATGGTCTTGTGAGAGCTAAGTACTTATACTTTTGTAGAGGGGTTTTTTGATTGGAATAAGAGCTTTTAAATAATGATCTGGCTTTATTAAAGAGCATAATAGAACTTTTTAACAGTACATCTCTAAATGTCGATAATGGCTAGGTTTGGTCATAAATTTCTTTTGTTAACGTATTCTAAAATACTGCCAACAGTTTCAAATATGGTTGCATCAATGTCATCATCAGCAATGTCAAATCCAAATGACTCTTCTAGAGCAGTGATTACGCCTACTACAGCCATTGAGTCGAATTCAGGTAAGGCTCCTATAAGCTCTGTTGATTCTGTAAAACTACTAGTGTCGATTTCGAGTATGTCTTTAAGTATTGTATTAATTTCATTAAGGTTTGGCATTAGATAATCCTGTACTACATCGTTTAAATTAAAATTTAAAGGTTTATATTATGTTGCCTAATATAATGCCTAGACTAAAAACAGCTGCTGCTATAAAGTAATTTCTGATCTTTTTCTTTCTCTTTTTCTTCTTTTCATTCTTGTCGCTTATATGAGATTCATAACCTGTGTGTGCAACTGCATCATTTTCAAGAATGGCTGCATACATATTATTAGACGTCATGTGTTTTGAAAGACTACTCTCGACAAGAGAGGCACTGTTCTTTTCATCGAAGAATGAAGAGTATCCGTTCGATATTTTTAAGTAATCAGAAGTTCTTCTTAATCCGGGGTTGAAAGAAAAGCCCTGCCATTTTTCTTTAGATGATAATAACCGGTAATAGACCGTGTTTTCTTTAGTAGTAAACTTATCGCCCAAAGAGTGAAAAGGGTAATCTCTCTGCACATCATGGTAAAAGCTTCTCAGCCAGACCTGATAAGCCTGACTATCTGATTTGAGTACTGACAGAGAGTCTTCTATAAAACCTGTCCGGTAGAAATCCCAGTCATCTTCACAGTGAAAGATATAACTAGTATCAACCAGTGAATAAGCCTTATCGATAGATCGAATTTGCCCTAGCTTTGGTTTGTTAACAATGACTGTAAAGTATTGTTTATATTGTTCGGGAATCGCCGAGTGTATGGCATCATCACCAGAATCCTCAGTTATAATTATTTTTTTTATGGGGTATGTGTTGAACTTGAAGAAACTATCAAGAGTATTCTTTAAAAGATCAAATCGACCACAGCTTGTAATTACAACTGTAACTTCACTGTCTTCAGAAAAAACTGAAGCTGACATAAATGATAACCTTTTAAAAATATTTACAACCAAGGTGGCGGGAGCAGTTTTTTATACAGACGCCTGATGCTTTTCTCTATCTCTTTAAGGAAGTTTGTTTCATTAGGCAGCCTTCTTTTTATTCCTAAGTCCTTAAGGAGTGGGAATAGGTCTTCGCGAATAGAGGACGACTCCAATGCATCCTCAGTGATTTCTACATTTCTTGGATAGACAGCATAAGTATCCAGATCTTTGTTGATATAACCTCCAGTCATGAAGTCATCCACTGGCATGGAGATCGGAAATGCGTGTTTCAGTAATTTCTGAGCGCCCTTATTACTCACCAGGTAGGCGGTAGTGCATGCACTTTTATTTGAAAATTTAACGAGCTTTGAGTGAGAGGTTATTTTCTTTTGTTGCCAGAAGGAAGGGTAGCACTCTCTGTAGTAGACCATAATCAGGTCTTTATAAGGCTTTTCCTGAAGTAGGGCGCTGCATGATTTCAGTGTTTCCTCAGAAAGCACTGCATCGGATTCAATGACAAAAGCAACATCAATGTTCTCATCGACAATTTTTTGCCAGATGGTTGTATGGCTCAGGTAACAACCGATTTCTCCTAATGCTAAAGGTCTGCCAAGATGGTCTTTTGCATGACTTTCAGAATAAATAGATTTCTGTTCATCAGTCAGTTGGTGGCCATCTACAGCATTTGAAAAGGAGAAGGTAACACCAAGCTTAGCAAGATGCTTCGAGATTTCTATTTTTCTTTGCTGCTCTCTCTCCATGCAGATGGCAAAGACAGGAATGGAAGAAAGTGTAGTTGCACTGCTTTTCATAATTTCTTAAGCATCAAAGGTATTTGTTTTTTAAGTATTCGATGAAAGAGCTTTCAGGGAACGTTGAATTTTTATCAAAATCCTGACTCTTCAAGCTTTTTTTACGCATCATTTCATTCCAGAGGTGAACCGCATAACTGCCATTAAAGAAATCACGGTTATCTTTGAAAGTTTCATCAAAAATAGCATTCCAGTTATGATGTGGAATGGGGTAAAAGTAAGTGAAGGGTTTTAAATGGTCAAGAAGTTGATGGTGTTTAATCGCCCGGGTAAAGCCTAAAGGGCCGCCAGTCTCACCCCATTCAATTTTTGATGGGTCATTTTTATAGAGCGTTTTTCGTATTAGCTTACGCCGTTTATCTGATTTGGTATCATAGGGCAAAACCATGTTGGGATTTTTACAGATCTCGATCATGTAGGCTGAAAAAGGGTGACCTTTAGGGAATTTCATGACAGCACTGTTGATTGAGTTGTAGGCTTCAGCCGCAAGAATAATCTCTTCATCTTCAAAATCAAATGGCTTCAGGCAGATAACATCCATATCCACCCAGAAACCACCTTTTGCATAGACAACCGCATGACGGAACCAGTCAGAAAAACCAGCATAACTGCCTTTGCAGTAAGTGAAAATGTTGGATTCATGAATGATTTCGTTGGCATCACAAACTGTGGTGCCTTCCGGGATGTTCTTTACGTTGTCATAGACATAAAGGTGAAATTCATGACCGTTTTTTAAAAATGAGTTGATGCAGAGCTGCTCCATTGTGGAGAGCTCAGGACCGATCCAGAGCGACTGTATGATGTCTTTTTTCATAGTTGGTGGAAGGTATATCTAATAATACTGAAAATTATAAGTAAGTGTTTGAACTTGCCAGGGCTTTCTTTTCAATTTCGTCGTAGGCATTTGCCATGAAAAGTGGAAGAATGAAGGCAAACAGCATACCTCCCGGGTATTCAAAAATACGGTGTCCATCAAACAGTAAAGCCACCATGATTCCGAAAACAATAGCATCCCACTGATTGAGCTTTGAAGCGCCGGTGATAATCCGATAAGGTCTGATGAGCAGGCAGGCAAAGAAAAGGGCTAAAGCTACCATGCCACCATAAAATGCCATGTTTAAATACACTGAATGGTAGTTGTTCATGATTAAGCCATTCTCAAGCGTCATTCTGGCACTTGAAGCAATGCCGTGACCAAATATCAGTGTAAGGGGACTACTGGTTATCTTGGAAATAGCTGTTGAGTAGATAACAAATCTTGCCGAATCGCCTCTGCCTAGCAGGCTGGAAATATAGTCAGGCGATATGATTTGCACTAAAAGAACTGAAAGAATGATAAAACCCATGCTTGAAAGCAGGTAAAATTTAGATTTTTCAGAGTTTAAGCATTTTGATAAAACAATTACAGCCATACCTATAGAAGCACCAAGAATCGCTCCACGAGAAGCTATCAGTAAGATACAAGTTCCTAAAACGATAAATATTGCTGCAAACTGAAGTCTTAATGGAGTGTACACTGCTCGATAAAATGCAGCGATAGCTGCACCTGCAAGAAACCAACTGACCGGGTTTCTGTTGCCATAGACTCCAAATACAGGGTCTTCAAGGTGGGTGCCGATACCTCCCCATTTCAAACCAACGGTAGCGAGTAGAGTGAGTGCTGAGAGTATGTAGACAATATCAAAATTCTTGAGTTTCTCTGAATTGTATTTGGCACTGCAAAATACCAGCAGTAAAAATGCATAAGTGGCTAATATTCTTGTAGCCATATTATGGATGGAATTACCCTCAGACCAGCTAAGGTTTATTACAAAATATAAGCTAAGTAAGCTGAACAGCTTCACAAAGGTATTGCTATAAAAGCCTTTTATGTCTTGCCAACGCATGAATAACAGAATGGGCAGGCATAACCAGACTCTATACAAATTAACGACAGCTTTACTGTAATCAATTAACGACGGGGCCATTATGGCGATTACTAGAAAATAAAACGACCATTTTTCAATGATCAGTTCTTTAGGCTTTGGCAGTGAAAGGTTCATCTTCTAAATACAGCTTATTGATTGAAAAAGAAAATCTCGTTTGATTTTACATTTTTTCGATAATAGCTTTCAGCTCCGAAAAATGGCACAGGTCTTCGTGCTAATAGCTCTTGGAAAAAATATCGCATTTTTATTTTTACTTTTTTTGATGAACGTAAATCATGCATCATTTCTAATGCACAGTGTTTATTGATTTGTTGTACCGGGTTGAGTGGAATAGAAACAATACCACTGTATTCTGTATTTAGCGGAGGAAGAGATGCCAGTGTTCCGGCTGGGCCAAAAGGCCAGTGGTCGGTGTTTATTATATGGTTTGCATAGTACAGATACTGTATATCAGTTAGCTCAAGTTGTTCCTGAGCTTCTTTTACCGCAGTGGTGGAATACTGATGATCAATATGATGATCAATGACCTGATCAGGAGTGATAATGATGTCAGGCTTGAATAAAAGTAAGACTTCTTTCAGGTCTGAAACCAAGGTCTGCCAGTTTGCTGTGCCATGTTCGTCGGATGTCAACTTGACCGTATTGAACGCTCTGAATGGTAACGTAGTATCAGAATACGACCTTTCAACTACTTCAGATTTATTCTCAAACATTTGTTTGAGTGAGTCATCAAAGTAACCTAAGTTGACAGCGCCTGCTACGGATTTTCCTGCCCAGAGAGGAACCATCAGACTGTCGTGGGCTCTTAGCTTACCTTTTATCAGTTCGGGTGCCGTATGACCGGCGGTCAGTCTGGCAAAATCATCAGCTTCTTTCTCACCTGCTGAGACAGTAACAATAAAACTCTCTGAATTGCTGTATGTACCGAACGCTGCAATTTCTGCATCATCGGGGTGAGGTGAAATAACAAGAATCTTCTTGCTTTTCAGTTCAGGCTTTTTATAAGCAATCAATTTTGCATCGTTAGAGTTAAGAGAGCAATGAAATGAATCTAAGGTGATTTTTTTGCTAGCTTGATCAGCAATACTATGGGTGATATTAAGATACCGCTTTCCTTTTGCACCTCTTTCAAAGTACTGGCTATGCAAATGTTTAGCAGCGGACTGAATAGAAAGGTAAGGGTCAAACAAGTAGCCTGACAGTGTGCTTTTTATAGTGAGCTCTAATAATAGAGTATACTTGTCGTTTAAATATTTCTCAGGTAACTCTATATTATTATTTTTTATGCTGATGTCGCAGGTTTCTGCGCCATTAAATGTGGAAGTCTGATCTTTTGAAACATCATAGTGAATATGATCAGCCCAAAAAGCTTCTTTTAAAATATAAGCCAATACTAAGGCTAATAATGCTGAAAGATAAAAGCCTGAAATGACTAAAAGGCTTAGTGTTATTAGTAAGCCTATGGCTGCAAAAGCTGTGTATGGTTTTTTTTTCATTGTCTCGTGTTATTGTTTTACCCAAGCCTTAACAGCCTTTCTGAAATAGTTTGGTTTCAGAGCGGCTTTTTTATCGAATTTGAAACCTGTTTTATATTCTTCAAGAGCCTCAGTGTAAGAACCATTCAGAAAAAGTGATCTGAATTCTTCAAGGTGCTTCAAAGCTCTGAATCGGCTTTTATAGCCCATGAGGTTTGCTGGCAGCTTATCCGAGTCAAAGACTGCGTCAGTCAACATTTCAGCCAGGTCGGGATATACTTTGGTGCGATGGCTGTTTTCATGTTTTCTTATCTCAGAAACGTACTCGTCAATCTTGACAACATTTTCATTCGCAAGAAGGTGAGAAAATAGTGGTTCATCTTCGCTTTGTCTGAGGTGTTCATGAAAGTAATATTTTAAAAACACGTCTTTTTTGTGCAGTACACAGCTGCTGAGCATGGATTTCTTATTATCCAGCGCATAGGTTTTGAAATCTTCTACCTTTGACCCGGTAAGGTTCCATAAGCAGCGTGCTTTTCTTTTACCCGCGTTGTCAACGGAATAATATCTTCCGATGATAAAGCCTGCTTCAGGGTGTTGTCGGATAGTTTTATGAAGACTATCGAGTGCATCAGGTAGCAATTTATCATCGCTGTCCAGAAAAAACAGGTAATCGCCTCTGGCAATGTTAGCGCCATTGTTTCTGGTAGCTGATAGCCCCGCGTTTTCCTGAACCAGATACTTGATGGTCTTATTCGGATGCTGTGAAATCAGCTCATGTACGACTTCGTCAGTGTTGTCTGTAGAGCCATCATTAACAATGATAATTTCATAGTGACTATAGGTCTGCTGAAGAATGGACTCTACCGTTTCTGGCAGAAAGTGAGCGTAGTTATAAGCAGGTATAACAATGCTGAATAAAACAGTCTTATCGTTCATGGTATGGCGTTTCTGATCCGGGCAATAAAGGGTGTAAAGTGTTTTTCAGCAGCAGGTCGGACTTTCCAGTTTTGCTCAAATCGGTCAATGTGTCGGGTGTAAGATTTTCTGAAAAAATACTTGCTTTGGTAAAGCGTTACTGAGTCTAAATCAATCAGGCAAGGCAGGTTGTCTTTTATAATAAAATTAGTGGCTTTGAAATCACCATGCGTCATAAACACTTTAGGGAATGTGACCAGCATATCTTCTATCTGGCTTGATACCCTATCCCATGAATCCTGTGGCTGATCATTCTCATAAAAATCAGCCATTACCTGTCCATCGACAAACTCGGACACATAGTAGCTGGCATTCAGGAAAAGGTCATGTCGTTCTTCCGACATGCCTAAAGGCTCTGCTGTGGGTATTCCAAATAGCTTGAAAAGATGAGCAGCCTGCCAGCATATAAGGGCCCGTGATTTAACAAAGCTTCTGGTCAGTTTGTAGAAAAAGCTAGAGCTTTTGTACTGCTTGATGATGACCTGCTTTCCGCAGCTTAGTTTGTGTTTGTATATTTTAGTGATTTTGCCATGGCCTAAGCATTCTGAGCCATGAATAATCTGGTCAACATTCTTTAGTAACTCAATTATTTCGCTTTGTTGATCTGATGGTGAGGCTGTTATTTTCGTCTTATTAACTTCCAGAGTTTTAGTATTGTTTATTTTATTTATCAGATTGTCTGATAGTCGCTTTCTGAAGTGAAAGACTTTTTCAAGTAGCTCACTTTGGTTTGTAAGTATACTTGCGCTTACTTTAGTGCTTTCCAAAGCCTCTAGTACTTGTTGATCGTATCTTGGGTACAGTGACGCGATAAACTTTACAAAAGCACTCTTATCGAGTTGGCTAAAATCAGAGCTGTTAAAATGTCGGGTTAAAATATCGACTCTTTCTTTGTTTGACTTGAGAAAAAGCAGTTTGTTGGTTTTTTCTACATCCAGCATGCTTATTCCCGACCTTCAAAGAACGAAAGAACATGTCTTATCTGTTTCTTCATTTTTGGAGTAATGACTTTGCTGCTTGTGTAAAATTTATAAAAACGCATTCGTTCGCTTTTACTCAGGTGGTACTTGGCTTTTTTATCCAGACAGGCCAAGTCTTTTACTATAGACCGTTCCAGAAAAGGAAAAAGAGGTTTGCTTCCTCCCGGGCAGTCTATCAGGGCTATTCTGGGGTGCTCTTCCTGAGTGACCAGAATGTTACGCCATTTTAAATCATTGTGGACAAACCCATTGGTGTGAAGCTTTTTGGCAGCAGATGCGACTTGCTCAATCACAGAATTCATCCATTGCTTGCTCTTTAAGAAGTCAACATCTCTATAAACCACTTCTGCAAGATCCAGAGTATTCCTGACTTCTTCAGTGATCAGCACGCCACGCTTCAGCATGGTGAAGCTTTTTTGCTCACCATAAGCGACGACTTTTGCGGCAGGCACACCAAGCTGGTGAAAGAGAAGCATATTTTCCCATTCTGCCCGGATCCGGCTTCTGCCTAAATACCGTCTGAGGCCTTTGCCACCAGAGGTATAACGTTTGACGTAGTAGTTGGTTCCTTCAATGTTGACCTTGATGACATCGCTGAAACGGTCATCGGTAATTCTTTCACCCGTCAGATTGAATACTTTGTCTATATCTGCAAAAGCGTCTTCGGCAGCTGTATTCAGGTAATGCCCGGTCACTGTCCAGCAGGAAGAGGTTATCATAAATTCTTTTTACACAGTTCAGGCAGAGCAACTGTTTAAAGTCTCTGGCTTAATCAATAATTTGGATGCCCGGCCTTACGTTCCATTCTTTTTTGTAACTTTTCAGCCTTGGATTCGATTTTTTTCCACAACTTGGCGTATTTTTTTAAAGCTTCTTTTAACGGAAGCCCGGTATAGGTTTTTATAAATCGAAAACTATCCCGCTGTGTCAGCCCGTATTCCATAGCAGAAAAATACAGTCCCGAGATGTCTTTCAGTCGCCACCGATCAGGTAATTGTGGTCTGATCTGGGCTCTGTGCAAGTCAATCAGGTAAAAATCCAGACTCTCCGGTTTACTGAGCTGGTTGCGGTTAAACATGAAATGGCAGAGATAGTAGTCTCTGTGATTAACACCATTGTCATGCAAGGTTCTGGAAATAGTCGCAAGCTTGCTAATAATAGTGCGCTTTAAACCACAATCAGGCGGAGTTTGCTTCCATTCTTCTCCCAGATCCTCAAGAGTGATCATGTCCCTTAGCTCTTCAGTCACAAGAAATGAATGAATTTTTGCCGGGTTACAACCTCTCTCGCCATACGCGACTGGAACCATGGTCTTTAAATCGAGTGCCTGCAGCTTTTGCAATGCTGCCCATTCATTCCGGGCACCCAGCACTGGCATTCGAAGTCTTAGCAGGTTTTCAAAGATTTCGCCCCAGCCAACACCCCGGTGGACTTTGGCAAAGTAGCCAAGGCCGTTTTGTTCAAAGCGAAACGTTCTTCTTGCTTCCAGCTCTCTGAACACTTCACCATCCATGGAATCCAGCAGCGTATGAGGGTCTTTACCTTTCCAGGCTTGTTCAAAATCTTCACGCAGGTAAAGCGTCATGCCGCAGTCTTGTCCTTTCTGGCGTAATTAATGATGACCTCAGCGGCTTTAGAGTGCTGACTGTACAAATCGTTCACCTGAGCAAACTGAATACCGTTATTGATCCAGTCTTTCCGGTTGTCCGATGTCAGCATATCAGCCGTTAACTGGTTGAATGTTGCCTGATTAAAGGGAGAAGAAGCGACCAGGCCTGCTTTGGCCTCAGTGATATAAGGCGCGTAGCCGCAGATGTCCGTGGTCAGTACCGGCAGGCCGCAGGTAATGGCTTCCAGCAAAACCATTCCGGCACTTTCAGTGTATGCCGGGTGAATCAGTAAGTCAGACATCATCATGAGTTCATGGATGTCTTTTCTCGCACCAAGAAACTGAATGTTCTGCGAACAGCCCAGCTTATCTGCTCTGGCCTCATAGGGTTTCGGATCATCATTACCCGCTATGACAAGCTTTGTTTGCTTCAGCAGAGGCTGTGGTAACGACGCAAGGGCATCAATGGCCCGGTCGAGCCCTTTGGTTTTAAAGCTGGACGCAACCAGCAACAAAACAGAGTTATTCTCAGGAATTCCCAGCTTATCCCGGTAATGGCTCCGTATGTTTTCACGTTCATGGATCTTTGTATTGCGATCAATGCCCGGTGGCAGCATAACAAAGCGTTCAGCCTGGGTTCCGTACAGCGTTTGAAAGGTATCTTTCTGGTGCTGGGTCAGGGTCAGAATAAGGCTGTTGTATCGGGGTGAGAACACACTCTCTTCAAGAGCTGTATAATATCGGCAACGCGATGTCAGCCGGTACAGCCAGCTTCTGTCGTTCAGTGCCTTTTCTTTGAAACAGGTATCCGATGCATAGTAAACATCAAGACCGGCCATTTTATTAAAGCCAATTAATACATCACCGGGATTTTGCCTGTAGTTTGCCTGAACCTGACGCTGAAATGACAGCATACGACGGTGGTTGCTTGAACCTTGTGCCGACAGAATCTGAATATCAAAGCCTTCAGGCTTGTCACCAAGCCAGCTGGTCGTATAAACCCGAATCTCATGTCCACGCTTCTGGCACTCAAGCGCAATCCGTAGAAAGTCTCGCTGAAGACCGCCAAACGGAAAATATTTAAACAGCGCAAACGCCAGAATCATGGATACTCCCGGTCAGGTGTTTCACTAAGCAGTGGTTGTAAAGATGACCAGACAAAGTCCGGTGTCATAGGGATGAACATCTCTGGCTCAATATTCTGGTTAATCACAGAGGTCTTATCGATTTCAGGACAGTCATCCAGCGTCAGGTGGATTTGAGACTGTCCGTAAGCGCCTACCAACTCGGGACTGGTTGGTCCATAAAGTGATACGGCGGGTATCTCCAGTGCCGCTGTTAAGTGTCCGAGACCGGTGTCTACAGCGGTAACAGCTTTGGCTCTGGCAATGACGCCCGCCACGGCGCAAATATTCATTCTGGGCAGGACGATGGCTGACTTTGAACTGCGGGCAATGATTTCGGCGCGCTCTTTTTCTTTTTCGCTGCCCCAGGGCAGTACGACGTCATAGCCTGCATCATTGACTCGCTGTGCCAGCTCGCACCAGTATTTTTCCGGCCAGTGCTTGGTGGGCCAGGTAGTGCCATGGATAAAGACAACATAAGGGTTGTCAGTGACCGCGTCACTGCGGAAGTGACTTTTATCCAGTTGAAAGTGTCCGGTTGTTTGCGGCACAGAATAACCAAGAGAAAGCGCGAACAGCTGCCTGACCCGCTCAACAGCGTGTTGATGCCAAGGGACAGACTGCGGATGTTTGTAAAAGGTAGAAGCTAGCGGTTCCCGGGCCGAGTGCTTATCAAGGCCAAACTTTGGCCCTTTGGCTATTCGGGTCAGGAAGGCGCTTTTTACCAGTCCCTGAGCATCAATCACGGCATCATAACGACGGGATTTCAGTAATGCCTTAAAGCGTTTCCACTCTCCGGACTGAAGGGTTTTCAGCGGGGATTTCCGCCAGCGGCGGATAGCCACCGGAATCACCTTGTCAACAGCCGGGTGCCAGCTGGGAATTTCTGCAAACCCTTCTTCCACCACCCAGTCAAAGCGAATACCTTGAATAGCATTGGCGGCGTCGGTCAGGGCTGGCAGCGTATGAATCACATCTCCCATTGAGGAGGTTTTAATAATAAGAACCTTCACTCCCGGCACTCCAGCAGCTCTTTACCCGTCAGATCCCCCAGAGCTTTCAGCACCATTTCAGGCCCCAGCTTTTTCATACAGTCCATATGACCCAGAGGACATTCACGCTTGAAACACGGGCTGCACTCTAGTCCAAGCCAGAGGGTTTTGCTGTTTTCATTCATTGGTGGAGTATGGGCGGCTGTGGTGGAGCCGTACACGGCTACCAAAGGACGAGACAGTGCGGCAGCAATGTGCATCAGACCGGAATCATTACTGACCACGGCATCGGCTTTTGACAACAAATCCACGGCGTCAGCCAGAGTGGTTTCACCCGCCAGATTACAGCAGTGATCCTGTAACGTTTTAGGCAGATAACTGACAATTTCAGACGTGACCTGACGATCTTTTGCTGAGCCAAATAACCACACCTGCCAACCACGCCGAGCCATGATAAGTGCCACTTCACCATAGTAACCGGCAGGCCATTGTTTGGACGGGCCAAACTCTGCGCCCGGACAAAGCGCCAGTACCGGAGCACCGCTGTTGAGACGATAACGACCCAGGGCGCTATCAAGGTTCGCTTCATTTACTTCCAGTGCCGGGATGGGCAGAGGATCGGGCAGAGCCTGTTTGTCAGGGTAAGCCAGTGCTACAAATCGCTCGATCATCAGCGGGTACTTTGTTTTGTCGAGCGTTCTGATGTCATTCAGCAAGCCGTAGCGCATTTCGCCACGCCAGCCCGTTCGAACCGGTATGCCCGCCAGAAACGGAATCAGAGCTGATTTGAGAGAGTTGGGCAGCAGTATGGCATGGTTGTAACCTTCAGCTTTCAGTGAACGTGCCACTTTTCGGCGCAGTCCCAGATTCAGGCTGCCATGGCCGACAGGCATATCGATCGCCTGTCTGACTTCTGGCATACGTTCCAGAATAGGGCTGCTCCAGCCTGGTGCCAGTACGTCGATAATGGCATTTGGGTACTGTCGTTTCAGGGCAATAAACAGCGTCTGTGCCATCACCATGTCCCCTACCCAGGAGGGGCCGACAATCAGGTACTTCACGGCTTGGACGGTTCCTTGATTCATTGGTATTCGTTATTCACTATCAAATGGCGTGTGCAGCGTTCAGGCACGCTACCGCCAGACAAAGCAGTCGTAACCAGTTCGTCAGAGATCGTTCAGCTTGTCAGTTTTATGTGCAAAAAATACACTGCTTCAACAGGTTTCGAGATACCTCTGCTGCTCTGAGACAGTTTTTGAAAAACTCTAAAGCAGCCCTGAAATAGCTCTTAAGCAACTCTTAAGCAACTCTTAAGCAACTCTTAAGCAAATTGTACCGAAAGGACTGTGCCAAAGAATCAGAGTAAATGCAGCATAAAAAAAAGTGGCGTAAGATTATACGCCACTTTTGTTGGTAAAAACTCAGTAATCGTCGCAAGAATGCCACAATGCAAAGGTCAGATCACTGATTTTACGTAGTCAAGCCATTCGGGAAATAATTCACTTTTACCAGTGACCTGATCAAAGTACATTTTTTGCAGTTTTTCAGTGACAGGGCCGCGTCTGCCGCTGCCGATCACCCGTCCATCGTGCTCTCTGATGGGCAGGACTTCGGCGGCAGTGCCTGTGAAAAAGGCTTCTTCCGCAACATAGACTTCATCACGGGTAATGCGCTTCTCACGAACTTCAAGACCCAGATGCTGAGCAAACCGGATAATTGTGTCCCGGGTAATGCCTTCCAGGCAGGACGTCAGTTCAGGCGTATAAAGAATGCCATCGTCTTTAACAATGAAGATATTCTCGCCACTGCCTTCTGCCACATAGCCTTCATTATCCAGCAGCAGTGCTTCTTCACAGCCACTGTCCAGTGCTTCGCGCAGTGCCAGCATGGAGTTCATGTAGTTACCATTGGCTTTGGCTTTGCACATGGTAATGTTGACATGGTGGCGGGTGTACGACGAGGTGCGAATCCGGATGCCCTGTTCCAGTGCTTCCGGCGACATATAGGACGGCCAGTCCCAGGCGGCGACAATGGTGTGGACTTTCAGGCCTTCAGCTCTTAGTCCCATGCCTTCGGAACCGAGAAAACTCATTGGGCGCAGGTAAGCGGACTCAAGGCCATTCTCGCGGACAACCAGCTTCTGGGCTTCGAGTAGCTCTTCTTTACTGTACTGCATTTTCATGCCCAGGATGTGGGCGCTGCGGAACAGGCGCTCGGTGTGTTCTTTCAGGCGAAAAATTGCCGGGCCGTGCCCGGTACTATAAGCACGTACGCCTTCGAAGACACCCATACCATAGTGCAGTGTGTGTGTGAGAACGTGGGTTTTGGCTTCACGCCAGGGAACCAGTTCTCCGTCAAACCAGATAACGCCATCTTTATCGGCGAAGGACATACCTAAACTCCCGCCTGTTATTCATTTTGATTGGTTTTGTTGGTCCGGCAATGCCGGCATCCATAATGATTCAGTTTTGTTGTTATCAGGCAGCTGTCGAGAAATGGAAACGATAACCGCCTTCGCTGATATACCCATCGCCTTTGAACATGTGGGGGCGTTGGCTGCTCACGGCAACTGCTCCTGCGTTGCTCTAGCTCCTGCGTCCATGCAGTCGTCACTCACCCCGATCACCTACTATCTGTAGGCTCACGGGGCTTCGCTCGTTTGCCGCCTACCCACATCTCCAAATCCAATGGATATAGGGTCATCGGTACTTGGATGCAGTGTGATGACCGTGACCACAGAGTGTGCTGTGGCCGGGTACAGTGCTGCAAGCGCTTCGGTTTATCGCGGGCAGGCAGGGTATTTGAGCATAAAACGGCTGTGAATTCCAAGCTGTCCGACGGTATTCCTGATCCAATATAGAATAGCTATTCCATCCACTCCTGCCAGAGGTTGCCCACTTGGGATCTGAACGGTTCAACAAGGTCGGGTTTGATAAATGACCGTTCATTTAAAAAAGCCCTTGAGTGGCTCGCCTTACGCAGAAATTTATAGGCTTCCCGTAACTGTTTGCCCTGTTCATGACTGATGATATTACTGTGCTCCAGCGATTCCGAGATACGTATGTTGTCGGTGTAGCGGGTAATACCCGGGTGATCATGGGAATAAGCCAGCACGGCGTACTGCATCAGGAATTCAATATCAACAATACCGCCTTTGTCGTGTTTCAAGTGGAAAAGAGGGTTGCCGTCGGCGTCGTTTTTACTGGAGCCAAGATGCTCACGCATTTTGATGCGCATATCCGATACTTCTTTTTGTAATGATGCTTTGTCTCTGGACTGACAGAGAATCTTTTTCCGCAATGTTTCGAAACGGGCCGTCAGGTGTTTATCACCAGCGACCGCTCTTGCCCTGACCAGAGCCTGATGTTCCCAGATCCAGGCATCGTTAAGCTGATATTTTTCAAAGGCAGCTATGGAGCTGACCAGCAAGCCGGATGAACCGGAAGGCCTGAGTCGCATATCGGCTTCATAAAGCGAACCGGATGTCGTCTGTGTTGTCAGGATATGAATAATCCGCTGCCCGAGGCGGGTAAAGAATGTACCACTGTCCAGAGGACGTTCGCCGTCAGTTTCTTTATTGTCGGCCCCGTCATGAACGAAGACTAGATCAAGGTCTGAACCTGGCCCCAGCTCTATGCCGCCCAGCTTACCGTATCCAATTACAATAAAGCCCGGATTGCAGGGGTCTCCATCTCGGTTAGCCGGACGACCATGTCGTTCTATAAGGTTGCGCCAGGCAATATCCACCACCTGTTCCAGAAGAACCTCTGCAATCCAGGTCAGGTAATCACTTTCTTTCATGAGTGGCAGCGTACCCGCTGTCTGGGCTGCAGCCACCCTGAGTACGTGTGCCATTTTAAAGTGCCGCAGTACTTCCATCTGGGATTCAAGGTCATCTTCCGGAATGTGCGCCAGTTGTTGGCGCAGTTCATCCGCCAGCTCTGCCTGTTTGGGCGGATTGTAAAGATTGCCGACATTGAGAAACTCATCCAGCAGAGCCGGATGGCGGGTGATTTGCTCGGCGATCCACGGGCTGGCTGTGCATAAACGACAGAGGTGATCCAGTGCAGCCGGATTTTCCATCAGCAATACCAGATAAGCGGTGCGGCGCAATACACTTTCCACGAGAGGAACCAGTCGTAACAGGCAGACGTCAGGTGCTTCGGTGGTGAGCACCTGTTCCATCAGAATCGGAATAAAAGTATCAAGCCGTTCACGGCTTTGTCTTCTCACACGCGTAATGGCCTTACCGTCACGCAGGGCGAGTAAACGATTGTGAACGGTTTTAACATCGCTGAAGCCTTTCGTTTCCAGCAGACTTATCTCGTCGTCTACTGACAATTCACCATCCCAGAGCATTTTCCAACTTTCAGATGGCGTGGGCTGGTCGTCATCCTGCTCATCCGGGTCGGCAATAACGTGATCAAAGTGATGTACTACACGTGCTTTGTGCTCATCAAGAACCTTAATCAATGTTACCCAGTCCGGGTGTCCCATGCTGTAGGCGACACGGTTTTGTGGTTCCTCAAAGTCGGGAAGATTCTGGGTTTGCTGATCCTTCAGTGCCTGAATGGCGTGTTCCAGGTCGCGCAGGTAGATATAGGCGTCGCGAAGCTCCAGACAGGCTTGTTCTGGCAAATAGTCTGATGTTCTAAGAACATCCAGAACATCCAGCAGGGCTTTGCGTTGCAGGCTGCGGTCGCGACCGCCATGAATCAGCTGAAAGGACTGGGCAATAAATTCAATCTCACGGATGCCGCCATGACCGAGCTTGATGTTGGTTTCCATGCCTTTGCGCTTTACTTCTCTCTGGATCAGCTTTTTCATATCCCGCAGTGCGGTGATGGCACCAAAATCAATGTAGCGCCTGAAGGTGAACGGTTTGAGGGTTTGCAGCAGCTGTTCTCCGGCTGAAACATCGCCTGCCACCGGGCGCGCCTTGATCATGGCATAACGTTCCCAGTCGCGCCCCTGATCCTGATAGTACTGCTCCATGGCCGAAAAACTCATTGCCAGTGCGCCGCTGGAACCATAGGGTCGAAGTCGCATATCTACACGAAACACAAAACCATCAGCCGTTTTGCTGTCGATCACTTTGATCAGTCGTTGCCCCAGTCGGGTAAAAAACTCCTGATTATCAAACGATCGTCGCCCACCAACGGTTTCGCCTTTATGGGGATAGGTGAATATAAGGTCGATATCAGACGACAGGTTTAATTCATGGGCGCCATGCTTGCCCATGCCCAGAATGACCATCTGCTGAGGTTCTGGTTCCTGACCCGGATCACTGCCCATCGGTGTACCAAACCCTTTGCAGCAATCCCGATAAAGCCAGTGCAGTGCCTGATCCACGCAGGCATCAGCCATTGCCGAAAGATCGGCTGTAGTTTGCTGCAGTGAAGCTGTGCGGTTGAGATCGCGCCAGATAATACGAACCATTTCCCGATTACGGTACAGTCGGAGGGCTTTCATCAATTCGGCTTCGGAATGGATGTCTGCCACGATCTCTGACAGTTGAATGTGGTGCAATTCCGGATCGAAGCGGCTTAGAAGGTCGGGGGTGCTCAGCCATTGATACACCAGTTCCGGGTGCTTTATGCATTGCTCTGCAGCAAAGTCACTGCCAGCCCAGGTGTTTGCCAGTTGTTGCAGGAAAGAGCTGTTTGATGGATCACTCAGAATATCGGGAGAAAAACCGGACGGGTCTTCGACGCAGTGAGCACAGAATGCCTGCCAGTGTTTGTTGACCACAGGGGCGATGATGGGTGAGATCGCAATCGGGAAGGACATGGAGCCAATACTCTGCTGCTGAACTGGTACGAAGATTCTAACTAAAACCGGCTGTAGCGAGAACATGAATTCTGCTAAGGTGCATCCTGTATGTATTTAACACAGATTCACAGCAGGCATGTTTGTAAAACGATCAACGCATAACGATAAGTCGTAAAGATGTTGTAGTTTTGTAAATTTACTACACGTTAGTACTGGTACTGATGGTGGAAATTGCTTATCTTGTAGTTATATTACATTTGATCGATATCATTGTTTTAGAAAATTTGCTGCTACGGATTCTCATCGAGCCCCATAACCCCTCAAGAGTTGATCATTTTTGAGATAAATTCGATGGAAGGTGATTAGCTGACTGCTTATTTGCAAACAGCGTCGGCTGGCGTCTTTTGGAAGGAGTCTGTGGCATGGATGTAAATAACGGTGACAAAGGTTAGCCGCAGTCATTCGCTGTGGTCAGGAGCCTGTCGGACTTAAACCTGTCCTTAGGGTTCCGGACTGACCGGGGGGGGGAAATCTGGACTATTCTGTCTTACTCAAGACGTTTTCTGATTGGGCGGGAAGGTTCTCAGGAACTCAGAATAAATCAGAATGAATAGTTCAGGCTGGATCAGGAGTGATCACAAGTCATAACCTTTTTTCGCCAAACGCTCTTTATTTTCGGAGCCGACATTTTCGGAATATAGTATGCACGACATCGATCCTATCGAGACCCGAGAGTGGCTGGACTCTCTGGATTCCGTTCTGGAGAAAGAAGGGGAGGACAGGGCGCATTACCTGATGACTCGCCTGTCCCAGCATGCAAGAGCCAAGGGCACACAGTTGCCTTACGCAATAACAACACCTTACCGCAACACCATTCCTCCGGAGAAAGAAGCCCGGATGCCGGGCGATCTGTTTATGGAGCGTCGTATTCGCTCTCTGGTGCGGTGGAATGCATTGGCAATGGTCATGCGCGCCAACCAGAAAGACAGTTCTCTGGGTGGGCATATTTCTTCGTTTGCCTCCAGTGCAACGCTTTATGACATTGGTTATAACTACTTTTTCCACGGGCATGAAAGCGACCGGGAAGGTGATCTGGTTTACTATCAGGGTCACACTTCTCCGGGCATTTACTCCCGTGCTTTCCTTGAAGGTCGTCTGACTGAAGACCAGCTGAATAGTTTCCGGCAGGAGGTTGATGGCGGTGGTCTGTCTTCCTATCCGCACCCGTGGCTGATGCCTGACTTCTGGCAGTTCCCAACCGTTTCCATGGGACTGGGACCTCTGCAGGCTATCTATCAGGCACGTTTCATGAAGTACCTGATTAATCGCGGGCTGGCACCGGATCAGAATCGTAAGGTCTGGGCCTTCCTGGGTGATGGTGAAATGGACGAGCCAGAATCCCTGGGTGCTATTTCTCTGGCGGGTCGCGAGAACCTTGATAACCTGATTTTTGTGGTTAACTGTAACCTGCAGCGTCTGGATGGACCGGTCAGGGGTAATGGCAAAATCATTCAGGAGCTTGAAGGTGTGTTCCGCGGTGCGGGCTGGAACGTGCTTAAAGTCACCTGGGGTCGCCACTGGGATCAGCTGTTTGCCAAAGACAAAGATGGCATGTTGCAGAAGTTGATGGATGAAGCCGTGGATGGTGACTACCAGAACTGTAAAGCCAAAGGTGGTGCCTGGACACGTGAACACTTCTTTGGTCGCTATCCGGAAACCCTGAAACTGGTGGAGCACCTTTCCGATGACGACATCTGGCGTCTGAATCGTGGCGGTCACGACCCTTACAAGGTCTATGCAGCCTATCATGCAGCGGTTAAGCACACCGGGCAGCCGACCATTATTCTGGCAAAAACCGTGAAGGGTTACGGTACCGGTACCACTGGTGAAGCATCCAATATCAGTCACAATGTCAAGAAGCTGCCGATTGATGATCTGAAACAGTTCCGTGATCGCTTTGATCTGCCCATCAAAGATGAAGATCTGCCTAACCTGCCTTACTTCAAACCGGCAGAAGACAGCCCTGAAATGATCTACATGCGCAAGCATCGTGAGAAGCTGGGGGGCTTTATACCTGCACGACGTGAGCAGTCTGATGTGCAGTTGGTTATTCCGGAGTTGTCAGCACTGGATGCGGTACTCAAAGGCAGCGGTGAGCGTGAAATCTCTACCACTATGGCCTACGTTCGTGTACTGGGTGCTCTGGCAAAAGACAAGAGCATTGGCAAGCACATCGTTCCGATTATTCCGGACGAAGCCCGAACCTTTGGTATGGAAGGCATGTTCCGACAGCTGGGTATTTACTCGGCAAAAGGCCAGAAGTATGAACCGGTGGATTCCGATCAGGTGATGTTCTACAAAGAGTCCATCACCGGACAAATTCTGGAAGAAGGCATTAATGAAGCCGGTGCGCATGCGGCCTGGATTGCTGCTGCAACGTCTTACAGCAGCAACAATGTCCCCATGATTCCGTTCTACGCGTTCTATTCCATGTTTGGTTTCCAGCGTACCGGCGATCTGGCCTGGGCAGCGGGTGATATTCAGGCCAGAGGTTTCCTGATCGGTGCGACATCGGGACGGACTTCGCTGAATGGTGAAGGTTTGCAACATCAGGATGGTCACAGTCATGTGCTGGCTTCCACTGTACCGAACTGCATCAGTTACGACCCGACCTATGGTTACGAGCTGGCAGTGATTATTCAAGACGGCTTGCGTCGTATGTACGGCGAGAACGAGAGCGTCTGGTACTACATCACCACTATGAACGACAGTTACAAAATGCCCGCCCTGCCGGAAGGCGACGATGTACTGGAAGGTATTGTCAAAGGTTTGTATTGCTTTGAAGAAGGCAAAAAGTCCCAAGGCAAGCGCGTCCAGCTCATCGGTTGTGGCACCATTCTGGAAGAAGTGCGTGCAGCTGCCGAACTGCTCCGTGATGACTTTGGTGTTGAGTCGGATATCTGGAGTGCAACCAGCTTTAACGAGCTGCGCCGTGATGGCTTGAACGCTGTTCGTCATAATATGCTGAACCCGGAAGCCGAGCCCCAGGTTTGCTGGGTTGAAAAGCAGCTGGCTGGCAGAAAAGGCCCTGTAGTGGCGGCAACAGACTACATGAAAGTCTATTCTGACCAGATTCGCGATTTTGTGCCGGGTACCTACATCACTCTGGGTACTGACGGTTTTGGTCGTTCCGATACACGCGCCAGACTGCGTGAATTCTTTGAGGTTGACCGTTACTTTGTCGTGATTGCAGCGCTGACAGGACTGGTTAAAGACGGTGAAATCAAACCGTCGGTAGTGACCAAAGCCCTGAAGAAATATAACATCAACGGCGATAAAGCTAACCCTGTGTACTGCTGATAAAAATGATGCCCTGTCTGTGTCGATGACCGGTTCCGGAGGTCGATACAGAATCAGGGCTTCATGCTGGAAGGTATAACGAATGAGTGATGAAATTATCAAGGTTCCTGACATCGGCAGTGGCAGCGCAGAAGTCATTGAAATCTGCGTTGCAGTGGGCGATTCAGTAGCCGCAGAGGATTCCCTGATTGTTCTGGAGTCCGACAAGGCCACCATGGAAGTGCCTGCTCCGAAAGACGGGCAGGTGGTTGAATTGCTGCTGAAAGTGGGGGACACCGTTTCAGAAGGGGATAACCTTCTGAAACTGACCGCTTCAGATGCCGGGGCGGAAACCGAAACCGCTGCTGTGACTGAAGCACAACCTGACAAGGTTTCCGAGCCTGAACCTGAGCCAGAAAAAGTTGAACCGGCTCAGCCTGCACCAGCAGCTGCCAGTTCTATACAGGATGTGCAGGTTCCAGACCTTGGAGCCGAGAATGTACCGGTTATCGAGATTTGCGTAGCCGTTGGCGACACCATTGCGGAAGACGATTCGCTGGTGGTGCTGGAGTCTGACAAAGCGACCATGGAAGTCCCTTCGCCTGTCAGCGGTGTGGTCAGGGATATTCTGGTTAAAGAAGGCGATGTAATGAATCAGGATGACCTGATTCTTAAAGTGGAAGTAGCGGGCAGCGCACCTGCTCAGGCATCACCAGCTGCTGAAACAACCACTGAGTCAATCCCTGAGCCAGCTCCTGAAACACCTGAACCGTCTTCTCAGGCTTCTGCTGCGCCAGCGACAGATGCCCCTAAAGCACAGGCTCCTGATCAGGCTGAGCTGGAAAAAGCCAATAAGCATTTCCACGCCGGACCTGCCGTTCGCAAACTGGCCAGAGAGTTCGGGGTTAATCTTGAGCTGGTCAAAGGCTCGGGGCCTCGCACACGGATTCTGAAAGAAGACGTACAGGCTTATGTGAAAGCCAGACTGAAAGAAGCCAGTTCGCCACAGGGCGTTTCCGGTGGTGCAGGTATTCCTCCAGTCCCTGCTCAGGATTATGGTAAATGGGGTGACATTGAAGAAGTTGCTCTTAACCGTTTGCGTAAAGTGGCAGCACAGAACTTCCAGCGTTCCTGGCTGAATGTGCCTCATGTCACCCAGTTCGATGAAGCCGATATCACCGATCTTGAAGCGTTCCGCAAAGCGAAGAAAGCCATGGCAGAAGCGCGTGGAACCAAATTGACCCCACTGCCGTTCTTCCTGAAAGCTTGTGCCTATGTTCTGAAAGAGATGCCGCAGTTCTGTTCGTCCCTGAGTGCGGATGGCGAATCGGTGATCTACAAAAAATACATCAACATTGGTGTGGCTGTGGATACACCGGATGGCCTTCTGGTGCCGGTTATCAAGGACGTTGATAAGAAGAGTCTCTGGGAACTGTCTGCCGAGTGTATTGAACTCGCTGGTAAAGCTCGTGACAAGAAGCTTAAGCCGGATGAAATGCAGGGTGGCTGCTTTACCATCTCCAGCCTCGGATCTATTGGCGGTACGGCCTTTACCCCGATTGTAAATGCCCCGGAAGTGGCGATTCTGGGGATTTCCAAGGCGGCTATGAAGCCTGTATGGAATGGCAGCGACTTTGAACCCAAACTGATGTGCCCGCTGTCTCTGTCTTACGATCATCGGGTCATCAACGGCGCTGACGCTGCACGATTTACGACATTATTAGGTCAATTGTTGGCCGATATCCGTATGCTGCTGCTGTAATAGTCAATGTCACTGACTTAAGGGGCAACCCATTGAAAACAAAGAGCTGTAGGTTGGGACGAACGAAGTGACTCCCAACACGTGAGTCTGTTGGCGGGTACAGTGTTTATGGCTGCTGTGATGCTGTGTCATGTCAAGAGCCACCGTGTTGGGAGGTCGCGTTCCGCTCGTCCCAACCTACGGTCCGGATGCACTGGTGCATCGAAACGGTGTGTTAAGTCACTGCCCTTATGTTTTTGTCCTTAAGCCAGTGCCATTGATATAAAAGTTTATTCCGAAGCCGACAACCTTTTCGCCAGCTCAATAATCGACTGACGCATCTCCATTAACTGCTCATTAGACAGGTTTTTATAAGCCTTGTCCCAATCATCAGGTACTGCGCTGCGCAGTGCTTCAACCAGCGCTCTGGCTTCAGCATTGCTACCCGCCTGATTCTCCAGCCATTGCAACCAGCGCAGATCAATGGTGGCTTCATGTAAGTCCAGCAGGCGTTTATGAATATCCATGACATTCGGGCAGCTGCCCTGCCATGGGTACATATAAATGACGTCACCTTCACGCCCGTCAGTAGGATCAAAAGGATCAGCCGTTGGCATCCGTCCGTGCCACTGCAGGTAACCGTCGGCATGGGTATGCCAGAGGTAAAAGCCTGCGGCCAGTCTTGGCGCAGGCATATTATAAAGCCAGACCTTACGCCGTGATTGCAGACTTTCAATGGTGTCCTTACTGACGCCATAGCCGTGGTTCATGATCGCAAGGTCTGTGACATCCAGCAGATCGCTTTGTTTCGGGTTGTTGAGATGCCCTGCGGTTCTCATGTCCAGTGACTGGCTGTGGAGTTTGCTGGCAGTCGTTTTTATGGTGGTGAATTTGTCAGGGTGTGGTTCGTCATAAAGTGACCAGTAGGGGAGTTGTAGCGAGGTGCTGGATATTTGCCCTCTCAAGGTGGCAAGCGATGCCATTACCTCATCAGCAGATTGTATCGAGAGCAGGTGCTTGAGAGGTGTATACGCAAGGGGAACATCATCAAAGCCAAACAGACGCAGCTGCTTCATTTGCTGGATGAATGTTTTACGACTTTCATCGTCTTTGGGGGTGGCCAGAGGTGGAGCAACATTGTTGAACCCCATGGAGGACATAAGAGCTAGATCGCATGCAGTGGCTAAAGGCTTGAGCTGACGGTTTGCAGGAAACCATTCGTAAAACGGGGCAGGTTCCAGATACAGTCCAACAGACTGGTTCATATCAGGCAGAGTGACAGGCAGTACATCAATGGCAAACTCGACCACCCTCAGGGTGCCCTTGCTCAGTAGTTGCAGGCTGCCTTTATAGAGGCCGGAAGGTGCTTCATCCGGTATTTCCACCTGCACATAAATGTTTCTGGGTACTTTTGGTTGAAGCGTCATTTTTGTCAGGTCGGCACGAAGATAACTGTCGGTAGCGACCAGCTCGTTGGCATTGGGTGTTGGTCGTTCATAACGCCAGTGCCCATAGCGGGTTTTCAGTGTCAGTTTTTGCCCTGAGCTATTGCGGGGGTTAGCAGTCACAATCACAGGGTTGTTATCAATCTCCGGGCTGTTGATTTGAAACTGAAGGTTGAGCAGGGTGTTTCTGCCAACGTGGTAGACGTTGTGCTGTTCATGATCGGTGAAAGGCTGAGGCGACTTATCTGCAAAGCTCAGCTTCTGTTGAGGTGGAAAGTCCGGTTTGCTGGCAGGCCAGCTTTCAAGAAAACGTTGTTTTCGCTGCTGCTCTGCTTCATTGGCAAAGGTGCTATGCAGCGGTTCCAATACCAGACCGGCAGCATAGCGGGCACTTCGGTCACCAATCCATTGAATGGTGAAGGTATTGTCTTTTATCGTAATGTTTGAAGTCACTGGTTTGGTTCTGCGTTCACCAATCAGTTGCCAGTGATCACCATCAATCAGTGCTTCTTTTTTGGAACCGGCAAAATAAACATCCGATAGCCACTGTTCATGGCTATAAGTCTCATCAAAAATGGGTTGCCCTTCAACCAGTATTTTTCTTTTCAGAAAATGCGGCAGATATTCCCACTCTCCCTGCTCCTGCTGCCAGAGTGTTAGCTTCCATTCCCCGTTTTCCCAAGGGGTTGAAAACGTGTCGAGTCCTTCCAAGCCGTCCTGAATCAGTGAATCGCCCGAGGGGCGAAAGCGCTGCAGCAGTTGTCCGCTTAACCGTTTATCGTTTGCCGTTACCTGTTCAAAACCGGGAAAAACCGGGCTGTCAACTTTACCGAAGTCTACTGCCAGTACTTGTCTGGGGCGTGGTGGTGGCGGGGTGATTTTAACTTCAGACAGCAAAGCGTCATCACTGCTGTTTGCCGTAAATATAATCATTTTTGTGTACGGTAGTGACAGAGGCTGTTTGCCTGAAGTCTTTAGACCCGTTAATGGTACGGTCAGGGAAAAATCACCCGGTTGGATGCTGAATTGCCGATTGTAGCGGCTGTAGTAATCATCAGAATTCAGATTGTCGATTCGGATGATCAGAATCAGTTTGGAGTCACTGTTGTTTCGGCCTTTGAGCTGCAGTTGGTTGCCTGGTTTGATGTTTAAACCATCAAATTTGTAGGTGTAAGGCAGGTCGGTTTCTGAATGGATCAGTATCCGGGCATTCGCCGTAGCGGGTGTGATGTTGAAAGTAAGGCAGGCAATCAGGAGTAAAGCGGGCAACTCCTGAAAGACAGAAAAAGCAATGCGGCTCAAAAGCGCGTCCGATGCCATGAGTTATCCAAACGTTGATCAACTACTTATAGCATCGGAACAGCCGGACGAGATTAAAGAGCAGCGATAAAGTTTTTCAGGGTAATAATGATCAGAACCAGCACCATCAGGGAGAAATCCAGACCGCCCATGGGAGGAATGATTTTACGGATTCGGCTGGACATAGGTTCGGTAATCTGGTGCAGCAGCATCAGGCCGGGGTTGTAACTACCCGGTGCGACCCAGCTGGCAATGGCAATGATAATCAGGCTGAACATGTAAATGTTTAGAACTTCCGTCGCCAGTTCTTTCAGGCTGAGAAGCAGAACGGCAGGAAGCGGTATACCGGCCAGGGCAAAACCTTTCAGCATAAACAGCACGTAGAACAGACCCACCTGCAATGCAAATGCGAGCACCAGAGAGGCGATGTCCATCCCTCCTACGCCGGGAATGACCTTGCGCAACGGGTTTAACAGAGGGGCGGTGATCTTAACAATGGCCTGAGAAACAGGGTTGTAAAAATCGGCACGAACCAGCTGCAAAATAAACCGCAGCAACACCGCCATGATATACAGGCCACCCAGTGCCTGAATCAGAAACGCCAGGCTGGAAGAGAGTGCTGACATAAAAATCCTTCAAATAAATAGCAAATCATAATGTAATAGTTATGTTGTTACAGGTCATTATTCAACCCCCTGGCCAGGCTGTATTGACTGAAAAATTAATCAGCCAGTTGTCGGGTCATCTCTGCTGCACGGTCAGAGGCCGCCTTCATGGCCTGTTCAACCAGCTGTTCCAGACCACCTGCCTGAAAGGTTTTGATCGCCTGCTCGGTGGTGCCGCCGGGCGAGGTGACCCGTCGGCGCAGCTCTTTTGCATCAACATCACTATAAACAGCCATCTTCGCAGCCCCGAGGGCAGTCTGCAAGGTGAGTTGTTTCGCGGTTTCCTGATCGAGGCCGAGTTTGACGCCCATTTCTGTCATGGCTTCCATAAACAGGAAGTAGTACGCCGGGCCACTGCCGGAAATGGCAATGACGGTGTCAATCCGGGCTTCATCCTGTACCCAGAGTACGATACCAACCGCTTTAAAAATGGTGTCGGTGATGGATCTCTGTGATTCATTAACCAGCTCATTGGCAAACAGCCCGCTGGCACCACTGCGCAACAGAGACGGGGTGTTTGGCATACTGCGGACAATGGGTAAACCCGAACCTCCCCACTTCTGCAGGCTGGCAAGATCAATACCGGCTGCTACAGAGATCAGCAGAGGTTTGGTTTCCTGCAGAGTTGGGGCAAGATCCAGCAGTACGGTTTTCATGACTTGTGGCTTAACGCAAAGCACGACAATGTCAGACTGTTCAACGGCCTGATGATTATCGTCGGTTACCTGAATGCCAAAGCGATGGCTAACGCTATTGCGTGTTTCTTCACTTCGTGCGGTTGCCGTAATGCTGTCTTTTGCCCAACCGTTGTCAATCAGGCCACCGATAATGCTGGAGGCCATGTTCCCGGCACCGATAAAGGCAATGCTTTGCTGGCTTGCTGTAATTGGTTCACTCATTGTTCCTGTTACCTGCTTTGCTGATTGGAATAGGTTCTGGCACCGAACAGGGCGGTACCAATTCTTACCATTGTTGAGCCTTCCTCTATCGCGGCTTCAAGGTCGTCCGTCATGCCCATGGACAGGGTGTCCATGTTAAGACCGAGTGTCTGATTTATAGTTTCAAGCGCCTGCTTCATGGCTCGCAGAGGAATGCGCTGCTGCTCTTTGTCTGGTGCCGGAGCCGGAATAGCCATCAGCCCGCGAAGGGAAAGATTAGGCAGCTCAGCCACGGCTTTTGCCAGTGCTTCCAGATTGTCCAGTGTGACGCCGGACTTGGACGCTTCGCCACTGATATTAACCTGTAAGCAGATATTCAGCGGTGGCAGTTCGTCAGGACGCTGATCATTCAAACGTTTCGCGATTTTTAGTCGGTCAACGCTGTGAACCCAGTGGAAGTGGCTGGCGATATCGCGGGTTTTGTTGGATTGAATGGGACCAATGAAGTGCCAGACAATGTCGTGAATATCAGACAGGGCATCAATTTTGACCAGTGCTTCCTGCAGATAACTTTCACCGAACTCGCGCTGACCCAGTTCACAGGCTTCACGCACCATTTCGGCGGGTTTGGTTTTGCTGACGGCCAGAAGTTTGACCTCGCCTTCTCGTTGACAGGCACTTTCTGCTTTATGGATTCGGTCAAAAACCTGTTCAAAGTGGCTTTTTAATAATGTCATCTGGCTGTAGAGTATTAGAAAAAATAAGAACAAGCATTTTACTGCTTCCGGAGTTCAGGGGGAACTTCATGGATATCACCGAGCTACTGGCATTCAGCTTCAAGCAGGGGGCATCGGATTTACACCTCTCTGCCGGGCTCCCACCCATGATTCGTATGGATGGTGATGTACGACGGATTAACCTGCCACCCATGGATCATAAACAGGTGCATGGCCTGATTTATGACATTATGAACGATAAGCAACGGCGTGATTATGAAGAGTGCCTGCAGGCAGACTTTTCATTTGAAGTCCCGGGTGTTTCACGTTTTCGTGTGAATGCCTTTAACCAGTCCCGGGGGGCTGGCGCAGTTTTTCGTACTATTCCCAGTAAAGTGTTGTCGATGGATGATCTGGGTATGGGGCAGGTGTTTAAAGACATCTCCATGAAACCCAGAGGTCTGGCCCTGGTGACCGGGCCGACCGGTTCCGGTAAATCGACGACGCTGGCAGCGATGCTCGATTACATTAACGATACCCGCTATGACCATATCCTTACCATCGAAGACCCTATCGAATTTGTTCACGAATCCAAGAAATGCCTGGTGAAT
This sequence comes from Endozoicomonas montiporae CL-33, assembly GCF_001583435.1. Lineage (NCBI taxonomy): Bacteria > Pseudomonadati > Pseudomonadota > Gammaproteobacteria > Oceanospirillales > Endozoicomonadaceae > Endozoicomonas > Endozoicomonas montiporae. Next base: position 549,895 of record NZ_CP013251.1, read on the forward strand.
CAGCGTGAAGTGCATCGTGATACCCGCAGTTTCAGTGATGCGTTGCGTGCTGCACTGCGTGAAGATCCGGATATTATTCTGGTGGGTGAAATGCGCGATCTGGAAACCATACGTCTTGCCCTGACTGCTGCAGAAACAGGCCATATGGTGTTTGGCACCTTGCATACGACATCTGCCGCTAAAACAGTAGACCGGGTGATCGATGTGTTCCCCGCTGAAGAAAAGGCGATGGTGCGTTCCATGTTGTCCGAATCGTTGCAGGCGGTTGTTTCTCAGACCCTGATCAAGAAAAACGGTGGGGGACGTGTAGCAGTCCATGAAATCATGATTGGTACACCGGCTATTCGTAACCTGATCCGTGAAGATAAAGTGGCCCAGATGTACTCGGCGATACAGACCGGTAATGCCATTGGTATGCAGACACTGGATCAATGTTTGAAAGATATGGTCAACAGGGGAGTGATTTCCCACGACATCGCCAGGGAAAAAGCCAAGGATCCGGAGAGTTTTTAGCATTTTCGACGTAAGCCTCCCTACTTTGAGTAGGGAGATATAAGTCGGGAGTCCGCAAGGACTCCGGTTGAGATTTTGACATAGCTCTTATCGTACTCTATGCTGCTCTTGGCTTTTAATTGGCTGTTATCGAAAACCAAGTGACAACCAATGTTAGAAAGCCCAGAATTTAAAATTAAACCGGAAGGACTGTCCGGTTCTGCTGATGGAGGCTTCTGTGTAAGTCCAGTCGTTATAGACTGGCTGTAGCCCTTGAAGTCAGAAGCCCCCTACTTCAGTTGGGGGAGCAGTCACCAAGAAGAGTTGGTATCATACCAATTGCGTCTTCTAAACATGAATTGCGCAGCCAATCCAAACCGCTGGTTCTGCGTCAGAACTCCTCGCAATAGCCAGCTATTATACCAATCGCAATAATTAGCTATTCTATTGCGCTGCCTTTTCAGCCGGTTATTCTGCGTTGGCATTCGTCGCCATAGCTACGGCTATGGCTTCTCACGCCGCCTTGCCTAACCGGCTGAAAAGGCATGCTCATAACGAAGCTAATTATTTTGATTGGTATTACTCGTCGTTATTCCTTGCCCAGCGATTTGGATTGGTTTGCTCATGGTCATATTTAGAAAACGGAATTGGTATCAGTTCAGTCTGTAGCACGAGGGTGTTTATTGGATTTAGTGCATTCTGCTGTGTATGCCGCTTGCAAGTCTTCCAACTGTTTGCGGTTCAGTATCAGGTTTTTACCACGCGCATCAACCAGATCGGCAAGGCAGGTTTGCTGTTTTGAGTGCTCTTTTTCCTGCTCCAGAGAAATGCCCGTCAGGCGAACTTCCATTAATTTTCCATGACCGTTAAGGTTAATGATTTTGGTAAATTCTCCAACGCAGCATATTGCACAGTCGGGCAGGTCGCCGTAGCTTTTTGCCTGTTGTTTTTCGGAAACTCCAAGTGTAACCAGCTCATAAGGTGTCATGTAACGTGTCACGCTGACTTTGTCAGGAGCTACTATGTGCAAATCGGTAATGCCGCCAGAGCACCGGTCCCCGCCACTGAAGCTTTGAACCAGTTCCAGATTGGCAGAACGTTTTTTTCCCGCAAGGGCTTCATCCAGAACAGGAAAAGAATCTAAATCCAGCCCTTTAAATAGAAAACCAAAAGTAAATGTACCTGATCCCCCATAATTTACGACGTATTTAACCAGAACCTGCTCGTTTTCCATTTGTCCGATCAGGTTGTAGGCAGCAAAGGCAGGCAGGACTTCCGTTTCTTCTTCTCTGGTGCCGGTCGTAATGCTGGTGGCATTAAAGGAGGCTAACCACGGACTTTTCTGGTCAACAGGCAAGTGTGCGTATTTTTTCTGGCAGGCACGCAGATCGAGTGATGTCATGGTTCTGATGCCACTCCCTCGTTCAAGTTCGGCAAAGCGATCAAGACAGAGGGGGTGCAGTGCATCAGCCAGTGCAGAGTTTGAAAGTAAAAATAACAGGGTTGTACTAAATAATCTGGTTATTCTCATCATTCATCCAGCCTTCCAGAATAATCTGAGCAGCCATTCCATCGACAGGGTTTGAACCGTAATGTTTACTGTGACCCAGTTTATCAGCCCAGTCTTTGGCTTCAAATGATGAGAGTCGCTCATCCGCCTCGAAAAAGGGGAGGTTAAAACGACCATGCAGACGCTTGCCAAATTTTCTTGCCCTGAGTGACATCTGTGATTCGGTGCCGTCCATATTCAGGGGAATGCCTACGACAACGGCATCGGGTTGCCACTCATTGATCAACTCCTCAACTTTGTTCCAGTCTGGAATACCGTCGCGGGCTTTCAGTTGTGGCAGTGCAGTGGCGGTTCGGGTGATGGCCTGACCGACAGCAACGCCGATGTTTTTGGTGCCGAAGTCGAAGCCAAGGATGGTTTTAACAGATGGTGATGTCATAGAACTCAAAAGTATGTCAGGCGTGTCCGACCTGACCGGACAGTAAATGCAAATTCACCCCCAGTGAGGATGCCGCTGCTGTAAGGCGCTGCTCGCAAGGAGTTGTGAAAATAATGGAGGGTCGGGCTGTACAGGTCAACCAGGTGTTTTCTGCCATCTCCTGTTCAAGCTGACCGGCTCCCCAACCGGCATAACCCAGGGCGACCAACGCATGGGAAGGCCCTTCATTGTTTGCCATGGCGACCAGAATATCCTTGGATGTGGTGAGGTTCAGCCCCTCTCCAACATTGAGACTGGACTCCCAGGGTCGGTCATTGGTATGAAGCACAAAGCCTCTTTCTGAGGCAACCGGTCCGCCAGCGTAAACGGCACTCTGACTCTGGGCCCAGGCATCCGGCGGCTCTATGCCCACCTGACGAAAAATTTCCCCAAGGGTGAGGTCGGTGGGCCGGTTGATGACCACTCCCAGCGCTCCGTCCTGACTGTGTTCGCAGATAAGCGTCAGTGTTTCGGCAAACGACGGGTCTGCCATCTGGGGCGTAGCGATCAGAAAGTGATTTTTGAGACTTTGGAAGCTTGGCGTTCTCATGGAGGCAGTATCGGGTGAAACTCGCCTGTTGGCAACTTTTCCGCACCAATTTGCAGCCCTCAACAAGATCGTGAGCAGTTTCTAATTACTGAATAAACGATCGCCTCGCTCAAAGCGCCAGGTTCGTATGATTTCGACACGATCATAATCTCTGAGGTCATTGCCAAAAGGCGCATAAGGGGCAGCCAGTTTGACGATTCGAATGGCAGCATCGTCGAGAATGGCAGAGCCTGAAGACTCCATCAGTTCAACATCGTGCAGTGTTCCGTCCCTGTTGATAGCCACCATCAGGCGCAGTTCGCCATAGAGTTTTTCCCTTCGCGCCTGCGGTGGATAATTCATATTACCCACCCGCTCAACCTTGCGACGCCAGGTTTCTTTGTAATAAGCACCGGGCTCCTGCATGGTTGAAGCGGCGGTCAGGCGTTTGATTCTCGGGCGCTTGGCGTACTCCTGACGCTGCTGGCTAAGCTGGGCTTCAAGGCTGGAAATTTCCTGTCTGAGGTCAATTCGTTTGCGGGGTTTAACCTGCTCAGGTGTATCCGGTGTGGGCTTTTTGTTTTCAACCTTGTCAGGGGTTTTCTGCTCGACTTCGGCGCGGGTGGCAATTTTGGCGGTCTGGGGCTGCTCCTGTTTAGGCGCTGTTTCTTCCCGGGTTTCCAGTACCACTTCGTTAATCTGGTTAGACTGGAACTCCGCCTTCTGGTCGGTCCGTGGTCTGGCTTTTTCTTCCAGCGTGCCACTGCCCTGCTGATGAAACTGGGCGATATAATCCGCTTCTTCGGGCTTTTCCTGACTTTTATAGGTGGCGAGCGTGACTTCCAGAGTTTTTGGCGGCGCAGGCATTTCCTGCAGTCCAAATGAAATGCCCAATACAACCGCTGCATGAATGGCGGTTGCCATGAAAACGGTGAAACCGAAGCGGTCAGCTGAAGAAACGCTGGTCATGGTGGACATTGACAGTCTTGTATCATTCCTTAACGTGGGTATTGATGACATTGTCTTGAATGTCACCATGGCTGGCAAGTGGGCAGGCGGATTATCTTGTTATCTTTGTGTTGTCATGACAGTGGATTTCCGGGAGCTTTTGCGATTTCTCCCGGATGTTACTGTCATGTCGTCAGGAAAGTTTTTCTTCAATTTTGTCCATCAACCTATCGCCGATGCTGATGCCAAACTGATCATCGAGCTGACGGATGCAGGTGGGGGACGTGACATTAATCTCGGTCAGGTAATCGCCAATGATATCCAGCCCGACAAACAGCAGGCCTTTCTCTTTAAGCGTTGGAGCGACTTGTTCTGCTATCCAGCGATCCCGGTCGCTTAACTCCTGTCCGACACCGCTGCCGCCAGCAGCCAGATTGCCCCGCAGTTCGCCTTCTGCGGGAATGCGTGCCAGGGCATAAGGTACAGGCTCGCCATCAATCAGCAGAACGCGTTTATCACCCTGAACAATCTCGGGGATGTACTTCTGAATCATAGCCTGTGATGTGCCGTGTTGAGTCAGGGTTTCAAGAATAACGCTGAAGTTCGGGTCTTTCGGGTTGGTGCGGAAAATAGACGACCCGCCCATGCCATCCAGTGGTTTCAGTACCACGTCACCGTGTTCTTCGGCAAACTCTCGTAACAGGCGTGCACTGCGAGCAACCATGACCGGAGGTGTGCACTGTGGAAACAGCGTCGCAAACATTTTTTCATTACAGTCGCGAATGCTCTGAGGCTTATTAACCACCAGAGTACCGGCAGCTTCTGCCTGCTCAAGCAGGTAGGTGCTGTAGATGAACTCCATATCAAACGGTGGATCTTTACGCATCAGAATCACATTCAGCGAGTCCAGAGGCAGCTCCTGACGCTCTCCAAGGGTAAACCAGTCATTAGCGTCATAACGAACATCTAATGAGCGCATGCTGCCACTGGCAACCCCTTCTTTCTGGTAAAGGTCGTGCTGCTCCATATAAAACAGTTGCCAGCCCCGCTTCTGCGCAGCCAGCAGCATCGCCAGAGAACTGTCTTTTTTAAATTCGATGGACTCGATCGGGTCCATGACTATGCCGAGCTTAAAGGTCATGTTGATACCGGGTTAACGCACAGAATAAAAGCGGCTAATCGAACGCTGATCAGCCTGCAAACTATATGGGGGAATTGTACTAGATTTCAAGAAAGGTCAAAGCAGCGGGTGGATTCACCCGCATTGGGTAGGTTTGGTATCAGTTCAGATCTTTATCAACCCAGTATTTAGTGCCCTGTAGTGTTGCCTGGGCAACCAGACCGTTTTCAGTAAACTGGTAAAAGGTAATGCCCAAATCGGTGTTTACTGTGCCGCTTATCAGTTCACCGCCTTTATCGCCGGACTTGATGGCGGCATCCGCTTGACCGGTGAAGTCCCAGCCATTTTTAATAAAATCTTCCAGTGTCTTGTGTTTATCAAACACGATGACAGCCCTGAAGTCTTTTATACCTAAGCCAATGCCCAGACCGGCGCTGGCCATGCGCATGTAAGTATCCTTGCCGGACTGGTTATCATGAACAACGCCGTAACCGGCACCGGCACTGAGCAGGATCAGGTTACTGTTCACGTTGCTGAAAACGGCATAACCGGCTGCTTCACTGAGCTGTGCTTCGACGCTGGGCTTGTAGTCGTACAGCATTTTCAGAGTTTCTGAACGCATGTCGTTTACATAACCCTGCCGCTCAGCTTTATTTTTTCCCTGAATACCAGAGCAGCCTGAAAGAAGACTGACGGCGACTATAAGGAAAAGAAAGGCGGCTATGGGTTTGGAAAAGAAGGAACGAGTAGCAAACAATGGCTTCATAGGGGAAACTCCGATAAAAACATGCAGGCCTGGTGCCTGCATGTTTTCAGAGTGCCTGTTTTGGAAGCATCAGAGAAAGTATCAAAGCTGGTTTGCAGGGGTTGCCAGAGCCTGACCCATCTTGATTGTAGACTCGGCCTGCCATTGCTCAAGCCAGTCCACTTTATCTTCGCCAAACAGAACAATAGCGGTAGAGCCCAGTTTGAAACGCCCCATTTCCTCGCCGCGTTCAAGTTTGATGCTGGCTGCAGCGGTGTCGTCGTAATCGGTGGTTCGCACTTGTTTTCGATACGGCGTCACCAGACCGGACCAGACGGTTTCAATACTGGCAACATTAATGGCGCCCACCATAATGACAGCCATGGGCCCCTGATCCGTATCAAAAATGCTGACAACCCGTTCGTTACGGGCAAAGAGGTTGGGTACGTTTTCCACAGTGCCTTTGTTCACAGAGAACAAACGACCGGGGACGTGAATCATTTTACGCAATGTGCCCGCGGCAGGCGTATGAATACGATGGTAATCCCTTGGGGACAGATAGATGGTGGCAAATTTGCCGCCCATGAACTCGGTGGCGAGATCCGTATCGCCACCCAACAGTTCGATCAGGCTGTAATCATGGCCTTTGGCCTGAAAAATACGACCATATTCAATGTCACCAATCTGACTGATGGCACCGTCGGCAGGGCTGACAATGGTATCTTCCTGTTCAGGCAGAGGGCGGGCACCTTCTTTTAAAGGACGAGTGAAGAAATCGTTAAAGTGCCTGTAGGACTCCGCATGTTCATCCTGTGCTTCGCTCATGTCCACATCGTAATGTTTGACGATCCAGTTGATCAGGGCATTTTTGAAGACAGGAATTTCGCACTCGACAAAATAATGCACCGCTCTGGAGATAAGGTGATGAGGCAGAATGTACTGGGTCAACGCGAACAGTTTTTCTTTCACTAAGGCTGTCCTGTTATAGGAAGGAGATTGTGATGGACGATTGTAAAGGATGCCTTGGGTTAAAGACAGACTGGCTTTTACCAGCTTTCGTCTGTGAAAGCTGACTCTAGGAGGCTGTCCGAGAATAGACTGCCCTACCGGCAACTGCTCCTGCGTTGCTCTAGCTCCGGCATTCATGCCGTCGTGCGGTCGTAGTAAATTGGTCTAAAAATCCGCTATTTTCTACGATCCTCGCTACGGGCGCTATTCACGGACAGCCTCCTGGACGCCTATTGGGCAATGGGTGTATCGGTCAGGTTGCCCCATTCTGACCAAGAGCCGTCGTAGGCTCTGACCGAGTTAAACCCAAGCACTTTTGCCACCAGATAAGTGAAGCCTGAGCGATGATGAGTCTGACAATGGGTGATAATGTCTTTTTCAGGTGTTATACCCAACTCGGCAAGTGTGTCAGAAAGGTTCTCCCGGATGCGATAATTTCTGGCAGGATCCATGGCAGCTGTCCATTCAAAATTAATGGCACCGGGGATGTGCCCGGCACGCATCGCAAGGACTTTTTCACCCGTATACTCAGCCGGAGAGCGTGCATCCCAGATGGCCGTACTGGCATTTTCCAGATGGGTCAGAATGTAATCTTTTGAAGCAATAACCGAAGGGTCAATCGACAAGGCAACAGGGGTAGGCTCAACCTGACGAGGTTCGCTTTCGGTTTTATGCCCTTCTTTCAGCCAGGCATGAATACCGCCGTTCAGGTAGGAATAGCGCTTGTGCCCGATGACATCCAGCGTCCAGATAAAACGACCTGCCCAGCCACCGCCTTCGTCGTCATAAACCACGATATGCTCATTACCGGTGTAGCCAATCAGTGAAAACAGGTTTTCCAATTGTTTTTGTGGTGGCAGCTTTCCGGTGGCCGGTGGTGTACCGACTACCAGATGCTGAGGTGCGACATTGATTGCACCGGGAACATGCACCTGTGCGTAAAGCTGCGGGTTGCACAGGTCAATGATTAACAGGTTACTGTCATCAAGGAGGCTTTCGAGCTCCGTTGGCTCCAGTACCAGTGGTAAAGTTGTTTGAGTCATTCTGCTTCCAACTGATCGTCGTGGATCTACGCATTATAGGTACTTGTCGCAGTGGTTAGAAGTTGGAGCGGAAAATCAAAGCAAAATCGTCAGGGCTGTTGCTGGGATGCCAGAATTTGTCGGTAGCTGAATAATCGCTCTTCGGTTATGTCACCTTCTTCAAGGGCTTTGTGAATCGCACAGCCCGGCTCCTGTTCGTGTTTGCAGTCCCTGAACTTGCAGTATCCCAGAAATGGACGGAATTCTCTGAACCCCTGAATAACTTCTTCCGGGGAAATGTGCCACAGACCAAACTCGCGAATGCCCGGGGAGTCAATCAGGGTACCTCCTGCCGGGAAGTGAAACAGCTTGGCAGCCGTGGTGGTGTGCATACCTTTACCGGTGGCTTCTGACAGCTCGCCGACGAGCGTATTTATACCTGGCAGAAGCACGTTCACCAGTGACGATTTTCCGACACCGCTTTGTCCCACAAAAACGCTGGTATGTTCATCCAGCAGGTCTTTCAGTTCGTCCAGCCCGTGATCGGAACGGGTGGACGCAGTCAGGATGCGATAGCCAATCTCCTGATAGATCGAGAGCATATCGATCATCATCTCCATGCCTTCGTCATCCAGCAGATCGATCTTGTTCAGCAGAATAACAGGTTCGATCCCGACGGTTTCTGCTGCGATCAGGTAGCGATCGATCAGGTTCAGGTGGGGAACGGGCACAGGTGCAATCACCAGCACAATGTAATCGATATTGGCTGCGACCGGTTTGATACGGCCGTGATTATCAGGACGGGTGAGCAGGCTGGATCGATCATCCAGAGCCACGACGACGCCAGTATCGTCTTTGTTGGAGGGTCGCCAGATGACCTTGTCGCCGGTGACCAGAGGAGGAAGGTTGCGACGAAGGTGGCAGCGACGAGGCTGTCCGGGGTTGCCTTCGGACTCGATATCCAGTGTGGCACCGTAATGGGCCGTGACCAGACCTTCCTGTTCAGGACCCAGATCTTCGCTCTGCAGCTCTTCTTCGATCTTGCTTTCCCGCTTGCGAGCCCGTGCTACACGCTCTTCCTGAATTTTCTGGATGCGCCAGCTTTGTCTGCGCGTTAGTTTGCGCTTACTCATGATATCTCTTAAGGTTCATAATGAAAGAATGCTTTGGTTTAGGAGGCTGTCCGAAAATAGGTTGCCCTGCTGCGGTGGCAGCAAATTGGTCTGAAAAAACGCTTTTGTTCGTCAAATAGCTCGCTATTCTCCTTACAAAACCGCTTTTTCATCCTCAATTTTCTGCCATCCTCGCTACGGGCGCTATTCTCGGACAGCCTCCTAGTCTCCACTGAGCTCAGAAATGTCGATTCTTCAACTCGCAGAGAATTTACCGATACCTTTGGTATCTACGATGTTGTTTTCAACGATGTTATTTAAGCGACGTCATTTCAAGGACATCATTTCAACGACATAGTATGAAGGTGTAGACTTAATATGCCAGCAGAAGTGCATAATTGCTGTACTTTTTTGACCATGCATGTCTTACCATACTGGCGCTTGTAACTCTACTTAACTACCGGGTGTTTGATGGCAAAAGCAGATAATCTGATCTGGATCGATCTGGAAATGACAGGTCTTGAACCTGAGACCGATCGAATCCTAGAGATCGCCACTATTGTGACTGACGGTCAGCTTAATCAGATTGCTGAAGGTCCTGTTATTGCAATCCATGAGAGTGATGACGTACTCAACAATATGAATGAGTGGTGCATCAAAACCCATGGTCAATCCGGGCTGACCGAACGGGTGCGCCAGAGTACGATCTCTCTGGCTGAAGCCGAACAGAGAACTCTGGATTTTCTGAAAGGTCACATTGAAGCAGGCATTTCCCCGATGTGTGGCAACAGTATTGGTCAGGATCGTCGCTTCCTGCATCGTTATATGCCCCAGCTGCATGATTACTTCCACTACCGCAATATTGATGTCAGCACAGTGAAAGAGCTGGCACGTCGATGGAAGCCTGCCATTATGGATGGCTTCGAGAAGAACGGCACGCATCTGGCACTGGAAGATATTCGCGAGTCTATTGAGGAATTGCGTTACTACCGCCAGTTCTTTATCAACGATTAAGACTCTTTTTTACTTCATATGCTGATCTAAAGCCCACTGCACATGCTCCTGTACCAGTTCTGACGGGTCATTCTCTCTGGTCTTAAGCGCCTGAATCACCTTGTCACTGGCAGGAGCATTGCCCAGCCCAACAGCGATATTACGCAACCAACATTCAAACCCCGCCCGGCGAATAGCTGACCCTGCTGTACGTTCCAGAAACTCTTCCTCAGTCCAGAGAAACAAGTCGGCGAGATCGACCGCGTCCAGCGAGTGCCTCGGACGAAAATCACTTTCCTGAGTAGGTTTGGCAAAGCGATTCCAGGGGCAGGCGAGCTGGCAATCGTCGCAACCAAAAATCCGGTTGCCCATTAGGCTACGTAGCTCAACCGGTATTGACCCGCTGTTCTCGATGGTGAGGTAGGAAATGCATTTGCGGGCATCGACCCGGTAGGGTTCAACAATGGCACCGGTTGGGCATTTGTCCATGCAGGATGAACAGCGTCCGCAATGGTTTTTATCGTAAGGTTCGTCCACTGGTAGAGGCAGGTTGGTAAACAGTTCACCCAGAAAAAAGAACGAGCCCGCCTGCCGGTTGATAATTAACGAATGCTTGCCCATCCAGCCTAGCCCTGCCTGCTGAGCCAGTGGTCGTTCCATCACCGGAGCGCTATCGACGAATGCCCGGTAACCGTGGTCACCTACCGCGCTCTCGATTTTTTTTCCCAGTTGCGTCAGACGTTTGCGAATCAGCTTGTGATAATCACGTCCCAGAGCATAACGGGAAACATAAGCTTTTTCCGGCTCGCCAAGAATTTTAACGGTCTCCGTGTCGGCAGGCAGATAATCCATACGGGCTGAAATAATGCGAATCATGCCCGGATGCAAAGCTTCAGGATTGAAGCGCAGATCCTGATTGCGCTCCATGTAATCCAGATCACCATTAAAACCCATAGCCAACCATTCTTTAAAATGTTGCTGATCCTGTTCAGGCACTTTGCCTTCAGAAATGCCGATGGCCTGAAAGCCGAGTTCCCTTGCCCATTGGCGAATATCTTCAGCCAGTTGGGCAAAATCAATCTTTGCAGAAGCCGGTTCGGTAAAATGCTCGGTAAATTCTGGGTTCGTTGGGTTCTTTGACACGGATTCTTGGGGATATAATCGGTTTAATAACATTTAATGAACCGGATGACTGAATAAGAGTCACGCCGGTTCGAATCAGGTGCGGGGATGTCCGTATGCGCAGTTTACCACAAGAGCTTTACACCGCTGAGCAGGTTCGTCAACTGGACAGACTGGCCATTGAGGGTGTGGCTGAATCCCCGGGTATTGATGGCTTTGAGTTGATGGGGCGAGCGGCAAAGGCTGCATTCAGTCATCTTCTGCATCAATACCCACAGCTAGAAGAGGGTAGCAGTCTTCAGGTATTTTGTGGTGCCGGAAACAACGGCGGTGATGGTTATCTTATGGCTGCACTGGCTCTGGAGCAGAGTATTCCGGTAACGGTAACAGCTCTGAAGAACCCGGATGACCTGACGGGTGATGCCCAAAAAGCCTTTGAATATTGTCGGGACAAAGGTGTCAGGATTGTTCTCTGGCGCAATGATTCGACAATAGCAGGTGACGTGCTGGTGGATGCCATGCTGGGTACCGGACTCAGCGGTGATGTGCGTGGTGATTACCAACTGGCGATAGAACGTCTGAACCTTTCTGAACGCCCTGTTGTTGCTGTTGATATTCCGTCCGGATTAAGTGCCGATACGGGTGCGGTTCTGGGTGATGCGGTGCAGGCCGACAATACGGTCACGTTCATCGGGACGAAACAGGGGCTGTTGACGAGTGAAGGGCCTCGGTTGTGTGGAACATTGCACTTTGCTGACCTGAACGTACCCTCTGTTGTTTATGATCAGCTAGAGCCAGCTTCAATCAGATTGACGCAATCAGCGATGAGGCTTATTCCCACTCCAAGAAAGCGGTCTGCCCATAAAGGCGATTATGGTCATGTTCTGATTGTCGGTGGTAATCATGGCATGCCCGGAGCAGTCATCATGGCTGCTGAAGCCGCTATCAGTTGTGGTGCGGGCAAAGTAACCGTAGCGACAAGACCGGAGCACCTTCTGGCTCTGGCTATTCGCAGACCTGAAGTCATGACAACGGGTGTGAATCACAGGACAGAGCTCCAGAGTATTCTGCACGACAAAACCGTTCTTGTGGTCGGGCCGGGAATCGGAACCGACCAATGGGCGCTTGATCTTGTTGATGAGGCTCTGAATGCGGAGTTACCTCTGGTACTCGATGCTGATGCCCTGAATCTGTTATCGGAGCATTCCCAATTGCGTCGGGCGCGAAAGTTTCCGATGATGCTGACTCCCCATCCGGGAGAAGCGGCACGGTTACTAGAAATGGATACGAGCGCAATTCAGAAAGACCGCTTTGACGCTGTAACCCGGTTGTCTGAACAATACGATGCGTGTGTCGTTTTAAAAGGTGCAGGCAGCCTGATCAGAAATGACGGCAAAACCAGCCTGTGTACTGCCGGAAATCCCGGTATGGCGGTGGCCGGAATGGGGGATGTGCTCAGCGGTGTGCTTGGTGCACTGTTGGCGCAGAAAATACCGATTTATGATGCTGCCAGACTGGGTGTCTGGTTGCATGCCAGTGGTGCAGATGCACTGGCGCAAAGACAGGGTGAAACCGGTTTGCTGGCAACGGATATTATTCCTTTCATCCGGCAGCAACTGAATGATTTAACCGGTTCAGTAGATGGTTGAGGAAGTATTGTCCCGGACGATGCAAGAAAAAGTGATGCAAGAAAAAGCGATTCAGAACAAGGTAAACAACAATCAGATCAACCTGCTGATTGACGATGAAGACGCCATGGTTCAGCTGGGGTCAGCGCTCGCTGAAGCAATGGGAGGCGAAGCGGTTATTTATTTGCAGGGTGATCTGGGCGCGGGCAAAACGACACTCTGCCGGGGGATTCTGAGACATTTTGGTCATCAGGGCGCAGTAAAAAGCCCGACCTATACACTGGTCGAACCCTATAACGTTGATGGACAACTGATTTACCATTTTGACCTGTATCGTCTGGCTGATCCTGAAGAACTGGAGTTTATTGGCGGCCGGGATTATTTTTCCGAAGCCGGACTCTGTCTGATCGAATGGCCCGGCCGTGGCGAAGGGGCTTTGCCAGATGCCGATCTGGAGGTGACGCTGGATTATAATTTACCGGGACGAAAGGCGACGATTGTTGCAGGTACTGTCAGGGGCATCACCATGCTAGCAAGGATGCAGGAGGGTAAATGTCAATAAAGCCAGGGATTATTGGGCAATTACTCAATCGTTTCAATCAGTCAGGCTCTAAACAGAAAGCAATTCCAGACAGCCGACGCCGGTTTATGGCGACAGGGGCCAAACTGGCTCTGGGGCTGTCATTGCTCAAAGCCGAAATCGTTCTGGCGGCCAGTAAAGTCATCAGAGATGTACGACTGTGGCGTTCACCGGATAAAACACGACTGGTGTTTGATGTCTCCGGAGAAGTTGCCCACAACAGTTTTACCCTGAGTAACCCGAACCGACTGGTGATTGATATCAAAGGTGCGACCCGTGGATCTTCTGTTTCTACGCCAAGCCTGAGCAATACACCCGTTAAAAGCATTCGTTACGGTGTTCAGAACAAGAACGACCTGCGGGTGGTTCTGGATTTGAGCGCCCGGGTAAAACCGGAAAGCTTTCTGTTGAAGCCTTATGCCACTTACGGTCATCGTCTGGTGATCGATCTGTTTGATACTGGCACTGCAGCGCCCAAACCTGTGGTGCCACCGGTGGTTGCCAAAGATCGGGATATTGTCATTGCCATCGACCCGGGTCATGGTGGTGAAGACCCGGGTGCTATTGCCCATGGTGGTGGCTATGAAAAAGACATTGTGCTGCAGATTTCCCGCGAGCTTAAAAAGCTGATTGATCGGGAAAAGGGCTTCAAGGCTGTTCTGGTTCGAACCGGGGACTATTACATCCCATTACGCCGACGGACGGAAATTGCCCGAAATGCTGGCGCTGATTTGTTTGTGTCCGTGCATGCTGACGGTTTCACCGATCGTCGTGCCCACGGTGCCTCGGTGTTTGCCCTGTCCCGAACCGGAGCCACTTCTGAAACCGCCCGCTGGCTGGCACAGAAAGAGAACTCTGCGGATCAGATAGGTGGTGAGGGTGGTATATCACTCACCGATAAAGACGATATGCTGGCCAGTGTTCTGCTGGATCTGTCGATGACCTCAACATTGTCTGCCAGTCTGGAAGTGGGCGATAAGGTACTGCGTAACATTGGTGGCATTAACCGTTTGCACAAAGATCAGGTCGAGCAGGCTGGCTTTGTGGTACTGAAGTCGCCGGATATTCCGTCGATTCTGGTGGAAACAGGTTTTATTACCAATCCGGAAGAGAGCCGTAAACTCAAAACCCGCAGCCATCAGCGAGCTATGGCCTTGAAAATTCACAAAGGCCTCAGATCGTACTTCTACAAGAAGCCGCCGGTGGACACTTTGGTAGCCAGGTTAAAACGTGAAGGGCGGATTAATACGCGTCCTGACCAGTATGTGATCCAGGCAGGCGATACGTTGTCAGAGATTGCCCAGCGTTTTGATGTCAGCCTTAACTCTCTCAGGCGTGCCAATCAGATCAGCAGTGCCAGCCGGATTCGAACCGGACAAGTGTTGGTGATTCCCAATTAGCGGCATATAGAATTACCGGATGTAGCTCTCCATTTGGAGGAAGCCTTTGAAGGAAGCCTTTGGAAGCAGCTCTCCGGTAATTGACGCTTTTTTTGCCTTGCCAGTCTGTTATTCTCTGAAGGCTTTGACTTAAATCGGAATGACACTGCTACATGAAACCTATCCGTTTACTGGACAACCGTCTCGCTAACCAGATTGCCGCGGGTGAAGTGGTTGAACGCCCTGCTTCTGTGGTCAAGGAGCTGTTGGAAAACAGTCTGGATGCGGGTGCCAGACGGGTAACGGTGGAGGTGGAAAGTGGTGGTGTAAAACTGATCCGTATTCGGGATGACGGTTATGGCATTGGTCAAAACGACCTTGCATTGGCACTGTCCCGTCATGCCACCAGTAAAATTTCTGAACTGGAAGACCTTGAAGGTGTGGCAACGCTGGGCTTTCGTGGTGAGGCTCTGGCATCGGTCAGTTCTGTCTCACGGCTGACGCTGACGTCCAATGTTGAGGGGCAGGAGTCTGGCTGGCAGGTGCGTACCGAAGGTCGTGATATGGAAGCTATTGTAAACCCCGCTCCGCATCCCATTGGTACAACGCTGGAAGTTAAAGACCTGTTTTTTAACACACCGGCAAGACGTAAATTTCTGCGCACCGAAAAGACCGAGTTTTCTCATCTGGAAGAAGTGGTCAAGCGTCTGGCGCTGTCGCGCTTTGATGTCGGTTTTACGTTGCGACATAACCAGCGCAGCATTCATCAGTTGCGTCCGGCGAATACTCAGGCAGAGAAAGACCGGCGTGTGGCATCGTTATGCAGCCCCAAATTTATTGAAAATGCCGTGATTGTCGATGTGGAAGCGTCGGGGTTGAAACTCTGGGGTTGGGTCGGGCTGCCGACATTCTCCCGATCCAGTGCAGATCTGCAGTATTTTTTCGTCAACGGTCGTGTGATTCGCGACAAACTGGTGGCGCATGCGGTGCGACAGGCTTACCGGGATGTACTTTACGGTGGACGGCATCCGACGTTTGTTCTGTATCTTGAACTTGATCCTTCCATGGTTGACGTCAATGTTCATCCAACCAAACATGAAGTGCGTTTCCGTGACGGGCGAACCGTGCATAACTTTCTGTTCAGCACGTTGCACCGTGCGTTGGGAGAAGTCACGCCGGATACTCAATTGCCCCCATCGACTCTGACGCCTGCACAACCACTGACAACAGGCGTAGAGGCAGGTGAGTTTCAGGGACAGGAAAATATATCGCTGACAACGGCTTCAAAGCCTGCCTCTCAGGCGGCGTTTGCCCCTACAGGTTCATCAACAGGAGCTGGTGGCTTTAACCGAACCATTGAGCGAGCACCAGAATCCGCCCAGATTCAGAAACACCTTCAGGCATACAGCGAGCTTTATTCTACCGCTGCCAGTCCGACAGAAGTGAATACGGCATCCCGATCTGTGGCGGTGGGTGAGACTTCGGCTCCTGAATATGTTCCGGCAACAACGAATGCCAGCAAGACATTGCCCGAGTCGGATACTTCAGGCATGCCGCCACTGGGATTCGCGGTGGCGCAGCTGAAAGGCATTTATATTCTGTCTGAAAATGAGCAGGGAATGGTGCTGGTAGATATGCACGCAGCTCATGAGCGCATTACCTACGAACGTATGAAAGTGGCTTGGCACGCCGATGGTATTAAGGCTCAGCCTTTGCTGATGCCAAAATCCATTGCTGTCAGTGATCGGGAAGCCAATGTTGCTGAAGAATTCAGCGATTACTTTGAAAAGCTGGGACTGGCTTTGGAACGCATGGGGCCGGAAACCTTACTGGTCAGGCAGGTTCCGGTCATGTTGCAAAATGCCGATGTGGAAAAACTGGTACGGGATGTTCTGGCTGATCTGTCTCAGCACGGTGACAGTGATCGGGTCGAGTCCCAGATCAACGAAATTCTTGCCACCATGGCGTGTCACGGCTCCGTAAGAGCCAATCGTCGTTTATCCATTGAAGAAATGAATGCCTTGTTGCGGGATATGGAACAGACGGAACGCAGCGGGCAGTGTAATCACGGACGCCCAACCTGGACTATGCTGACAATGGATCAGCTGGATAAGCTGTTTTTACGGGGACGGTGATCGGGGTAGCCGCCAGCACCCCTGCCTGAGGCTGGCGAAATAACGCTTTCGGGCTGATGTCGTGACAGGGAAATACGTGTGCCACGTTGGCTGAACTGCTGCTGTTATTCAGTATCAGCTTCAGCATCTTCAATGTCTTTAGTTATTTTCTCTAAAATCTCCTCTGCTTTTTGAACTATTGCGATAATAGTCTTTTTGGCGTGTTCATCTGACTCCTTTCTATCAATATCAATATTGAAAAATTTTCTCATTTTGTCTGATGACATATTGATGCTAACTAAAGTATTTATAGTATCGCCATCTATATTTTCTGCAACTTCTGCAACTTCTGTGATGTCTCCGATTCTCAGGGCATCACCCATGTCTACAAGTACTTTCACGAATAATTCCAAGCGGTTGCCATCAAGATGATCTACCCCAAAATACTGAAGAAATAAACCAAGCTCCATTTCAGTTTCTGCCGACATAGGCAAACGATCAGAAGAACTCGTTTTATGGTCAATTTCACCAGATGGGGGAAGCGGCACTGAGATAGGTGCCGGTTTTACGTTATTTGTGCAACGGCGAGAATCGGCCACAAGCCTTGGCGCTTCGGCTTGATAGCACGCTCCTGTCTGCTGAACCTCAGGGTTGGCTGATGCAGGCTCATTGCTAATTTCTAATATACTCGTCAAATAGGCTATATACTCAATCGCTGCACGTAATATGTTATATCTGGAAGTCTTTCCTTCGACGTGGACTGCCTGTTGTAGCACGGTAAAGGCATCTTTTATCTTTGCTTGTCTTGCTCTTTCCTGGGCGGCAATTTCTAATTTTCTTTGACGGTTTCGTTGTTCAATAATAGACTCGACTTCCTCTCTGGTAAGCTGGTTCGAGTCATCAGCCTCGACATCGGACCCTCCGCTTTCGCTTCCGCCAGAGAAAGTGATCATTTTCAACCCATCAGGTAATGTACCAGAATATTTCAGGCGATTCTCATCAAAAATATCCGCTTCAATTAGATAGGGTTTTCCTTTCGGAAGTCTTAATCTTAATATTTTTTTGTTATCTTCTTTGTCGAGATCGGTGCCGGATATAACTATTGCTTCTTCGTCACGAGCGGTTATTATTTTTATGGATTCATTGCGAAGTTTCTCATGCAATTTCATCCAGCTTGGTTTGAACGTAAACATGTCTTCTGTTTTTTTCTTTATGTTATATATCTCGTCGATACGTTTTCTTTGCTGCTGTAAAATGGTTTTCAGATAAAATTCGCTTTGCCGGATTTTTCTCCAGTGTTCGTCGTTATCCAGTCCCGCTGACGTTGTTAAAGGGATGAACGCTAAACTAGCTAAACTAATAGTGCCACCCATAGAAACCCGCAATTGACCGTTTGAAATACCATACAAACCGAAGCTCCGGAAACTATTTTCAGGAACATCTGTGCAAATTATTTTGTGGAGAGTCTCTCCTGTTTCCAGCGTACATTCATCTTTGACTAAAGAATCCTGATTCCACTCCCAGGTATCGCCCCGGATTTCTATGCTGTACGTCCCCCCGCCCTGGACAAGAATGACAAGAGCGGTTTTTGCGTCTGGTATTGTTCCCGGGAGATTGTGATCAGGTACCCTGGGGAGCTTTTCAGTAAGGTCGGTATTAAGATCAAGTGGGGGATTCCAATAAATACCGGTTGATTTTTTGTCGAAAACAAGAAGATCTGTATTGGCAGTATCATGATACCATGCCTTGGCGGCGAGCACGGCTGCCAAGGAGAGTGTTGATGCATGCATTTTCTTATAACTCGTACAAAGCTGCGAAATAAACAGGTGGAAATTTATACAAGGGAGAACAAGAGAGCAGTATTATGAATTGACATGGCTATAAGCATCAGGCCGAATGTAAAGTTACACCGCTTTAAAAACTAACGTTGTAGTGTATTATGAAACTGACCGATTTTGATAATTTTTGAAAATAAACCTGCTACCAATCAAATAGCTAATTTAGATGGACTATTTTTTTTTGCAAGGATCATTTATAGATAATAAAACTTAATGACTAGTATGGTAGAGCATAAAGATTAACAACCCCCCCTCCAAGGCGACATTTGATAGTGATAATATGAAAAAATTCTGGGCATTCCTGCTGTTAATTCTGTTGCTATTAATGCTGTTGCTATTAATGCTGTTGCCACAAAAAAATCCTCGTATTCGATTGCAGTCTCAAGCTTTCATCAATCAACCTGTTTTACAGGTGTGGGAAAAGCTGTCTGACTTATCCCAATTACAGAGCTATCTGCTGTTTGTTGACGACAGTGAAGTCACAAAGCTTCAGAAAAAAGGCGAGGGAACGCAGCGCACGATCTACCTGAAAAACAAACATAACGTACAGGAAGAGGTGATAGAGTGGGATCAGGGGCAAGGGTTTGTTCTTCGGCTCCACAAACCGTCATTTTTTCTCCCGTTCCACGATGTGGAAACCCGTTATCGTATCGAATCAGACGATGAAGCAGGGCTTCGCACTGATTTGGCGGTCACGTTGACGGTTCGTCCCCGTTTTGGGCTGCTGGGGCGCTGGCTGCTGGCACCCTTCATGACAACCCGTTTTCAGCGTTTGCTGGACGATCTGGCTGACGGGTTGAAATATTATTGTGAAACCGGTCTGCCGGTGACAGAACAGACAGTCACCACTTTTCGACAGTAACCGGGAACCTCCGGGGCTGCTATCGGTCAAAGCCACAACTGCCGTTAAGATCGGCTTTCGGTTAAACTCTGGTACCTTTGCATCCGGGCTTAACAAACTCATGGCGACCGATACTTTAAACCCGACTGAACTGCCCCCGGTGATTTGCCTGATGGGGCCCACGGCGTCCGGCAAAACGGATCTGGCGATACGCTTATCCGAGGTACTTCCCTGTGAGTTGATCAGTGTGGATTCTGCACTGGTTTACAAAGGAATGAATATTGGTACGGCGAAGCCTACAGCGGAAGAACTGGCACGAGCCCCGCACCGCCTGATTGATATCAAAGACCCGTCTGAACCCTACTCGGCAGCAATGTTTCGTGAAGATGCCCTGCGTGAAATGGCCGAGATCACGGCTCGTGGGAAAATCCCGCTTCTGGTGGGGGGAACCATGCTGTATTTCAAAATACTGCGTGACGGTATTGCGGAACTGCCTTCTGCTGATCCTCAGGTACGTGAACGTATTTTGCGTGAAGCTGAAGAATCTGGCTGGCCAGAACTGCACAAACGTCTGGAGAGTGTTGATCCCGAAACGGCAGAGCGACTCAAGCCTCGTGATGCTCAGCGTATTCAACGCGCACTAGAGGTGTTTGAAACCACTGGTAAGCCTTTGTCGGTTTGGCATCAGGAGCAGAAAAATCAGCAGTTGCCTTATCGGCTGACCAATCTCGCTATTGCTCCAAAAGAGCGTTCAGTGTTGCATGAGCGCATAAAGATGCGTTTTGAACAGATGATTGAAAGTGAGTTTGAAGCAGAGGTTCGTGGATTATACGCACGGGGCGATCTTGATCCGTCTCTGCCAGCCATTCGTGCGGTTGGGTATCGTCAGATGTGGAGTTATATTGAAGGCGAAACGGGCTTTGATGAAATGATCGAGCGGGGCATTATTGCTACCCGGCAATTAGCCAAAAGACAGCTGACATGGCTGCGTGGCTGGTCGGATATTGACTGGCTCGACAGTTTATCTCCCTCTTTGTTGGATGATGCCTTGAAAGTGCTGAAAAGTGCCCGAATATATTAGATAATTGTTTAATTCCTTGTTCGCACTGTTGGCGCAATTGGTTACAGAATGAACCGTTTGTGACGGATTGGCACGTAAGAACCTGCAATACTTTCTGCAGGTCCGGTTTGAGTAGCTAGTATTACCTATTGAAGGCAGAGTGGGGCATCGCTTACTGTTGCTCAGCATTTTTCTTGGCTGTACACAGATTGAACAATTAGTTACTGCCACTGCCGGTCAAGCGAATGGCTCACCTAAAAGTGAAACAAGGCTATTCAAAATCCGAGAATTAATAAGGAGTACAGAAATGTCAAAAGGGCATTCTCTACAAGACCCTTACCTTAATGTGCTGCGTAAAGAGCGCGTGCCGGTTTCCATTTACCTGGTAAATGGTATCAAGCTCCAGGGGCAGATCGAGTCTTTCGATCAGTTCGTGATCCTTCTGAAGAACACTGTAAGCCAGATGGTTTATAAGCACGCTGTTTCTACAGTAGTGCCGAGCCGTCCGGTTCGCCTGCCAATGCAAGGTTCTGATATGCCAGAGCACGAGCAGGAATAATTGACCTCAGGCATCAGCTTTTTTGTCCCTCTGGTTTTTTCAGGGGGGATGAACGAGTTTGAGGTACAAGCTGCTTCCTACACCAAAAGGCGCCTAGTGCGCCTTTTGGTGTTTCTGTATCCGGGAAAAAATGCCAGCTGGGTATCCCAGGTGGTTGAAAGCCATCATTGATATTACTATGCACACTGGATTAACCCTCTCTCAGGAGTATTTCATTGTTTTTTGAACGCCATGAAGGTGGTGAAAATGCAATTCTTGTCCATCTGGATATGACCGATGACAAGGAGCGCGAAGACCCTCACGAATTCAGGGAGCTGGCCCGTTCTGCCGGAATTAGCGAAATTGATTTTGTCACGGTCAGCAGTAATAAACCTTCGCCACGTTATTTTATCGGGCAGGGAAAAGTAGAAGAAATCCAGCAGCTGGTGAAGCTGCACGAAGCCGACGTGGTGCTGTTCAACCACGCACTCTCACCCAGTCAGGAACGTAACCTTGAAAAAGAATTCGAGTGCAAGGTCGTTGACCGCACCGGCCTGATTCTGGACATCTTTGCCCAGCGGGCGCGCACCTTTGAAGGTAAACTGCAGGTCGAACTGGCTCAGCTGCAACATCTGAGTACCCGTCTGGTACGTGGCTGGACTCACCTTGAGCGTCAGAAAGGCGGTATTGGTCTGCGGGGACCGGGTGAAACCCAGCTGGAAACGGACCGCCGTTTACTGCGGGTTCGAATTAAAAGTATTACCAAGCGGCTGGATAAAGTTCGCAAACAACGTGACCAGGGACGCCGATACCGCAAACGCGCCGAAGTACCGCTGGTTTCTCTGGTGGGTTATACCAATGCCGGTAAGTCCACACTGTTCAACGCGCTCACCGAATCCGACGTGTATGCTCAGGATCAGCTGTTTGCCACGCTGGACCCAACCCTGCGTCGTCTTGATCTGCCCGATGTGGGTGAATCCGTGTTGGCGGATACGGTAGGTTTTATCCGTCATCTGCCGCATAAGCTGGTAGAAGCTTTCAGGGCAACGTTGGAAGAAACCGCTCAGGCAGACCTGCTTTTACACGTTATTGACGCACATGACCCTGAAAGGCTTGATAATATCAAACAAGTGCATGACGTTCTGGAAGAGATTAAGGCCGACGAAGTACCAAGGCTTCAGGTTTACAACAAGATTGATCTGTTGGAAAACGTAGAGCCGAAAATCCAGCGTGATGATCAGGGTAAGCCGGTCAGGGTGTGGGTTTCAGCCATGCAGGGCGAAGGTCTGGAACTGGTGCTTCAGGCGGTAGCCGAACTGCTGGGTGAGGATCTGGTGCAGGGAACACTTCGTTTAGAACCCGCTCAGGGCAAAGTCAGGTCTCGACTTTATCAGCTGGGTGCGATTCAATCAGAAGAGTATGCCGAGACGGGGGAACTGCTGTTGGACATTCGTTTACCGCGACATGATTTCGACAGGATTTCCAAACAGGAAGGATTGCAAAAGAGCTGTCTTGTAGAACGTTAAGTGTTCAGATTGTGTAAATTGGGATCAATATCTTGATCTGAGTAGTGGACAATACCGATTCGGCTTGCGCTTTTTGCCACACAAATTCTACAATCTGGCTCAGAACGATAAACAGCCATGGGCAAAGAGAAGCTACTTTTTCTCACAGGTGTTGCTATCCGTGATGATGCAGGTAGTCGAACTCAGGGTGGATAGCTCCAACCTTATAACTTATTGCACGCTGAATGACCGTTCTTTGATTTGTGAAAAATGGATGCTGGTCGCTTGTTCAAATGGTCTGGCAGACTGGTTTCTCACATAACAGGGTGGTTTCAACAGACGTTGCAGCCGATTAGATACTGACTCTACGGAGACATATATGGCCTGGAACGAGCCGGGTGGAAACAACCAGGATCCTTGGGGTGGTGGTAACAAAGGGAAAAATCAGGGACCACCTGATTTGGACGATGCATTACGAAAGCTTCAGGATAAATTGAACTCCCTTTTTGGTGGTGGCAAAAGTGGCGGCAAAAGTGGAGGCAACTCCGGAGGGGGTAACTCTGCTTCTTCGGGTTCTTCTTCAGGGATGTTTGTCGGTGTTCTGATTCTGGCCGCCGTGGCCTATATCTGGAACGCTGTCTATACCGTTGACGAGAAAGAGCGTGCTGTTATTTTGCGCTTTGGTCAATTTCATCAGACTGTTGAGCCGGGTCTGCATATTTACTTCCCGCCTTTTGAAACCAAGTATCAGGAAAAAGTCACTGAGCTGCGTACCTACAATCTGCGTCAGCAGATGCTGACAGAAGATGAAAACATTGTTGAAGTGTCCATGTCGGTTCAGTACAACATTGGTGATGTTAAGTCTTATGTGCTTAATGTAGCCAAACCCCTGATCAGTCTGGAAGAGGCTTCCCAAAGTGCGTTACGTCACGTAGTAGGTAGCTCCGAGATGTACCAGGTGCTGACCGAAGGCCGTGAAACCATGGGTGTGGAAGTTCGCAAGCGATTGCAGGACTATCAGGACGCTTACGGCACAGGTTTGAAGGTTAACAAAGTTAACATCGAGAGCGCCCAGCCGCCTAAAGAAGTTCAGGCTGCTTTTGACGATGTAATCCGTGCCCGTGAGGATGAGCAACGCGCGAAAAACCGTGCAGACGCTTATGCCAACAAGGTGGTTCCGGAAGCACGTGGTCAGGCTCAGCGTGAACTTGAAGAAGCCAATGCTTACCGTGACGAACTGGTGGCCAGGGCCGAAGGTGAGGCGGATCGTTTCCTGAAGCTGTTAAGCGAATACCGTCGTGAGCCCAATGTAACCCGTGAACGTCTGTATCTGGAAACCATGGAAAGTGTTCTTGGTACAACCAGCAAAGTACTGGTGGATGTTGAAGGTGGTAACAACATGATGTACCTGCCACTGGATCGTCTGAATCAGCCCAGACAGGCGGGTCAAAGCACCGATGGTTCATCGGGTCTTTCACAACAGGATTTATCGAACATCGCTAATCAGGTGACCGAGGAGTTAAACAGGCGAGTGAGTAGTGCGCGAAGCAGCACCGGGAGGACTACACGATGAGTCAGAAGGGTTTTAGTGCTCTGTTGATAGGTCTGGTGGCTCTGATCGTTGCCTGGAGCAGTCTGTTTGTGATCAGCGAGCGTGAGCGTGCCGTTCAGCTGCGTTTTGGTCAGCTGGTTAAAGACGATATTCAACCTGGCCTGCACATCAAAATACCGTTTGTTGATAATGTCCGGGTATTTGATGCCCGGTTGCAGAATCTGGAAGTGCCATCCGAGCGTTTCCTGACTCTGGAGCAGAAAGCCGTTATCGTAGACTCGTACATCAAGTGGCGTATTGACGACGTAAGTCGTTTCTATCGTGCGACTGCCGGTGATTTGTTCCGGGCTAATACCCTGCTGTCCCAGCGTGCGGAATCCCGTATGCGGAACAAATTTGGTGCTTTGACTCTGAACGAAGTAGTGTCCGGCCAGCGTGACCGTCTGATGAACGAGATTACCAATGAGCTGAATTCGGTGGCTCGTGATGAACTGGGTGTGACGGTTATTGATGTTCGGGTCAAGAAAATCGACCTGCCACCTCAGGTAAGTGACTCGGTTTATGAGCGTATGTCATCCGAGCGTGACAAAGAAGCTCAGGAGTATCGCTCCAAAGGTCTGGAAATGGCGGAAGGTATTCGCGCGAATGCCGACCGTGAACAGCGGGTTATCATGGCGAACGCTTACCGTGATGCGGAAATGATTCGTGGTGATGGTGATGCGAAAGCGGCGGAAATCTACGCCAAGGCGTTCCGTCAGGACCCTGAGTTCTACGCCTTTACCCGAAGCCTTGAAGCTTATCGTAAGTCCTTTAACAGCACTGGCGACATCATGTTGCTGGAGCCTGACAGTGACTTCTTTAACTACCTGAACAATAAATCAGGCAAATAAGGTTGGTCTTGCCACTTTTTGATTGCAGAAGGACATTCTGCTGATGAAAGTGGCATTTAACCGATAATTTATCGACCACCGGCAGTGAAACCTTCCGCTGCCGGTGGTAAGATAGCGCAAACCGGGTTCCGCCCGGTTTTTTCGTGTATGAGGTTTATACGTGGAATTTGGCAAGCAATTACTGGTTGCAATCAGCCTGATGCTGGTGCTGGAGGGCATACTTCCTTTCCTCTACCCTCAGCGCTGGCGCAATCTGGTGGCAAAGCTCTCTGAGATTGATGATCGTCAGCTGCGAATAGCGGGGCTGGTCAGCATGATAGTCGGTGTCATTATGCTGAATATCGTTATTTAAACAGCCAGCAAAGCGAGGCTGAGAGTAACCTTCGTTATACGAAGAAGCGCCCGTGATTAGGTGAATGGAGAGTAATGCTTTAGTTCGAAATAGTCTGTTCCGCTTTTAGACATTGTCCTTAAATAATTTGTGACTCAAAACCGATTATTTACGAACACTGCCTGAAATAAGCTAACAAGAGAGGCTGTTATGACCGTCGCCGATCGCTGGCTGTTGCCGGATGGGATTGAAGAAATTTTGCCACCCCGCGCACGCAGGGCAGAAGCTCTGCGCCGGGAAATGCTGGATTTGTTTGATTGTTGGGGTTACGACCTCGTCATTCCTCCGCATCTGGAGTTTCTTGAATCCCTGACTGCTGGTGTTGGTCATGACCTCGAGTTGCAGATTTTCAAGGTGACAGACCTGATGACCGGTCGTACTATGGGGCTTCGGGCTGATACCACGCCTGCGGTAGCTCGCATAGATGCGCATAATCTGACGGACGAAGGCCCGGTGAGACTCTGCTATGAAGGCAGTGTGTTTCACGCACAGCCCGCCTCGTTGGGAGCATCCCGCTCGCCCATTCAGTTAGGCGCAGAGCTTTACGGTCATGCAGGACCTGAAAGTGATATCGAAGTGATTTCACTGATGCTGGAAACGCTCAGCGTTGTAGGCATAGACTCCCCCAATCTGGATCTTGGTCATGTGCAGATATATCGCGCACTGGTGGCCAGTGCCGGGTTGGATAGGGATCAGGAACAGCTTCTGTTTGATGCATTGCAACGCAAGGCGACCTGTGAAGTCGAGGAACTGTTGGCTGGCTGGCATGTTGATGCTGATCATCTTGGACTTGATATTGTGTCAATGTTCAAGGCTTTAGCTAGCCTTTCAGGCAAAGTGGATGTCATCGCAAAAGCCAGAGATGTTCTGGTAAATGCACCTCTGGAAGTGTTTGCCGCACTGGATGCGCTGGAAAATATTGCACAAGCTATTACCCGACAGTATCCGAAGGTCAATCTGTACCTGGATCTGGGTGAATTGCGTGGTTACAACTACCACAACGGGGTGGTATTTGCTGCTTATGTTTCCGGGCATGGACAGGCGATTGCCAAGGGCGGTCGTTACGATGGCGTGGGCAGGGCGTTTGGCCGTGCCCGTCCGGCGACCGGTTTCAGTACAGACCTGAAAGCGCTGCTGGATTTTAAACCGTGCGATGTTGAAGCACGAACCGTTATTTTTGCACCGGCTGATGTGGATTCTGCGATTGTGCGGACACTGCGCCAGCAAGGCCTGCGGGTAATCATTGAATTACCGGGGCAAAAGACAGACGCGGTAAGCTCGGGCTGCAACCAGCAGCTGGCGTACCGTGACGGAGACTGGCAGGTCGAGGCTTTATAGCAGACCGCAGTCACTAATTGCTGTATGCAGTCAACACTTGTCGTGCGACCGGTGTGATTGCTTTGTTATGAATTAAAGAGACCGTATCATGGGTAAGACTGTTGTCGTACTGGGCACCCAGTGGGGTGATGAAGGCAAAGGTAAAATCGTGGATCTGCTCACCGAGCAGGCTGAAGCGGTAGTACGCTTTCAGGGTGGACATAATGCTGGCCACACCCTGGTGATTGATGGCGAAAAAACCGTTCTGCACCTGATTCCATCCGGAATCCTGCGCGAGGGCGTTGTGTGCTACATCGGTAATGGTGTTGTGCTGTCCCCTGAAGCTCTGCTGAAAGAAATCCACATGCTGGAAGAAGGCGGTGTACCTGTACGCGAGCGTATGAAGATCAGCCCTTCCTGCCCTCTGATTCTGCCTTATCACGTTGCTCTGGATCAGGCTCGTGAAGCCGCACGTGGTAAAGCGAAAATCGGTACCACCGGTCGTGGTATTGGTCCGGCCTACGAAGATAAAGTAGCCCGTCGTGGTCTGCGTGTTGCCGACCTGCTGCACCCTGAGCGTTTTGCCCAGAAGCTGAAAGAAGTGATGGAATACCACAACTTCGCATTGCAGCACTACTACAAGGCTGATCCGGTTGATTACCAGAGTGTTCTGGACGAAGCACTGGCTATGGGCAAGGAAATTGCTCCAATGATCGACCGCGTTGTTGACCGCATCCACGGTCACCACGGCAACGGCGACAACATTCTGTTCGAAGGTGCTCAGGGTTCTCTGCTGGACATCGACCACGGTACCTACCCGTTTGTAACGTCTTCTAACACCACTGCTGGTGGCGTTTCCACCGGTAGCGGCTTTGGTCCTCTGTACCTGGATTACGTACTGGGTATCACCAAGGCTTACACCACCCGTGTAGGTTCCGGACCTTTCCCGACCGAACTGTTCGACGAGGTGGGTGCACACCTGGCCAAGCAGGGTAACGAGTTTGGTGCGACCACCGGTCGTCCACGTCGTTGCGGTTGGTTCGACGCTGTGGCTCTGCGTCAGTCCGTACAGATTAACTCTGTATCCGGTCTGTGTCTGACCAAGCTGGACGTTCTGGACGGTCTGGAAACCATCAAGATCTGTACGGGTTACAAGAATGCTGAAGGCGAGTCCATCACCACTCCGGTTGATGCGGACGAGTACGAAGCGCTGGAGCCGGTTTATGAAGAAGTACCGGGTTGGTCCGAGTCCACCTTCGGTGCCAAGAGTCTGGACGTTCTGCCAGAAAATGCCCGTGCTTACATCAAGCGTCTGGAAGAAGTCGTTGGTACGCCAATCGACATCGTTTCTACCGGCCCTGACCGTGTAGAGACTATCATCCTGAATCAGCCATTCGGCTAATATTCAGATGTGAGCTGCACTGTCTGCCTTATCTGGCGGACAGTGCAATATATTCGACACTTCTCGTTTTTCTTCTCCCTGAAACTCTCCATTAAACCTTTCCTGCTTCTTCGATTTTAGTGCGCCCGGTCACATCTGATTGAACATAGAGCCTTTGGAAAAAGCCATTTTTGCTTTTTAAGCAAAAATTATTTGTTTATTTTGCTGTTTTTTACAACAGGCGCCCACTTTAGACTGCAGCACTCGTTTGATTGACGGAGTTGTACATCATGCCAGCACCTTTGTTTTCTTCCATTGCCTTAGGAAAACACTCACTGCAAAACCGCATTGTTCTGCCACCAATGACTCGTTCCCGGGCTACCCAGCCGGGTAACGTGGCTAACGAGATGATGGCCCGATATTACGCACAGCGGGCTTCTGCCGGTTTGATTGTGGCTGAGGGAACCCAGATTTCTGAACTGGGTCAGGGTTATGCCTGGACACCCGGCATTTACAGTCAGGAGCAAATAGCAGGCTGGCAAAGAGTGACCCGTGCAGTACACGACAAAGGCGGTGTTATCTTTGCCCAGCTCTGGCACGTAGGGCGAGTGACACATCCGGATAATATTGGTGGTCAGCAGCCGGTCTCGGCTTCAGCCATTAAAGCCGAAAACGTTAAAGTCTTTATCGATAACGGGACCGATGAACCGGGCTTTGTGGATGTAGTGACGCCAAGAGCCATGACAAAGGACGATATTAAACAGGTCGTTGAACAGTATCGTCAGGCGGCGCTGAACGCCGTGGAGGCGGGGTTTGATGGTATTGAACTGCATGGCGCCAACGGTTATCTGGTGAATCAGTTCATTGATTCTGAATCTAATGCCCGTACTGATGAATACGGCGGCAATCTGCAAAACCGTCTGCGCTTTCTGAACGAGGTGGTTGGTGCAATGGTGGAAGCAATTGGCGCAGATAAGGTTGGGATTCGTTTTGCGCCTCTGACCACTCTCAACGGCACTGTCGATGCCAACCCGCAAGAAACTTATACCGCTGCGGCCGAATTGATGAATAAGCATGGCATTGCTTATCTGCATATTGCTGAGGCAGACTGGGATGATGCACCACTGATGTCGGTTAATTTCAAACAGGCACTGCGTAAGGCATTTAATGGAGTGATGATTTACGCTGGCAAATATTCCCCTGAAAAAGCATCAGCAGCTATCCGGGACGGTTGGGCTGACATGGTTGGTTTTGGTCGTCCGTTTGTTGCCAACCCTGACCTGCCTGCACGTATCAAGAATGGTTGGGAGTGGGCGACACATAATCCCGAAACATTGTTTGGTGGCGGAGAAGCAGGGCTGACGGATTATCCCTTTTATGAGCAGAAGTTGGGTCATGAAACTGTTTCAGACGACGTAAGTCTTACCTCTTGCACTTCCGCAAAAGCCACACTGTTTGACGCTCTGAAACATGGCAATTTTGCTCTGGATAACCGGGTTGCCATGGCACCCATGACACGTTCCAGAACCGATCAGCCCGGTGATGTGCCTAACGCCATGATGGCGACGTATTATCAGCAGCGGGCTTCTGCGGGATTGATTATCTCAGAAGGAGCGCCTGTTTCTTCTGTAGGTCGTGGTTACTCCATGACACCGGGTATTTATACCGAAGCGCAGATCAAAGGCTGGAAATTAACGACGGATGCTGTGCATCAAAAAGGTGGAAAAATCTTTATACAGCTCTGGCATGTCGGTCGTCGCTCTCATTCTTCCATCGCTGGTGAAGCACCCGTGTCTGCCTCTGCAATAAAGGAACCTGATCAGGTATTCGGCCCCCTTCCGGAAGGTGGCTTTGGAATGATTGAAACCGAGATGCCACGGGCAATGACCGAAGACGATATTCAGTCAACCATTAACGACTTTGTACAGGCTGCCAAAAATTCGATTGAAGCCGGGTTTGATGGTGTTGAAATACACGGTGCCCATGGTTATCTTATTGATCAGTTTATGCGTATTCAGAGTAATCACCGAACTGACCAGTACGGTGGCAGCCAGGAAAACCGCATGCGCTTTATGCTGGAAGTGGTTAAAGCGTTGGTGGACGCCATTGGTGGCGATAAAGTGGCCATTCGCTTGTCACCCTTTGTGACGGAAGGGTATCAGGAGGCTGATCCTGAAATCGTTGAATTGACGCTGAAAGCGATTGAAGCTCTGGCGCCACTGAATCTGGCGTATTTGCACTTTTCCGAGAATATTTCCAACTATCAGGAAGTGCCGGATTCGTTCAGAAAAGCTGTTCGCAACGTCTACCCGAATCCGATTATGGTGGCGGGGAAATACACCAAAGACAGCGGTCAGGCTATTCTGGCAAAAGGCTATGCGGATCTGGTGGCATTCGGTCAGCCATTTATTACGAATCCGGATTTCTTTTACCGGATTCAACATGACATTGATTTAACCCCTGTCGATTATGAAGCTCATTCAACCTTCTATGGCGGTGATGAGAAAGGTTATATCGATTACCCTTTTGCTGAACAATTGCTTCAGGCATAAGCTTTCCCAAACGGCACTGCTGATCCTGCCTTTATCTGGCGATCAGTAGTGCCTACTACTCTGTTTTATCCTTTCTGCCTGCTTCAGGGCTGCCATTCAGGTTATTAAATCTTCAATTTCTATCGTGACGGCATGGCTTCGGGTTACACTAAACCTATGTTCATACAATCAATCACGAAAAAACACCCGGCCACTATGTCAGCCACTATGTCAGGCACTATGTCCAGTTCTCCATCTCGAGAGGTTAAATAACCGCATGTCCAAAGGGTGGAAAGACACCGACCCACAGGCGGCTCAAGAGGCAACCCGCTATGCCACGCCGATTCCCAGCAGATTGTTTATTATGGAGTTCCTTGGTCAGCGGGGAGCCCCTGCCAGTCATAAGGCATTGTGTGCAGAGCTGAAAATCACCGAGCCGGAACAGCGTGAAGCCCTGTTGTTCCGACTCAAGGCAATGATTCGGGACGGTCAGCTGCATGAGACCCGCAAAGGCACTTTCGGGCTGCTGAGTAAAATGGATCTGATCAAAGGTCGGGTTCAGGGCAATAAAGACAGCTTTGGTTTTCTGATTCCCGATGATGGTTCGGAAGACCTGTATCTGTCGTGGCGAGAAATGCGGCAGTTGTTTGATGGTGACCGAGCCGTTGTGCGTGAAACCGGTGTCGATCGTCGTGGTCGGCGCGAAGGGCAGGTGATTGAAGTTCTGGAACGGAATACCACCCAGTTGGTGGGCAGGTATTACGAAGAGTCCGGTTCCAGTATTGTGGTACCTGAGAACTCCCGAATTGGTCGGGAGATTCTCGTTAAACCCGGTCCGGTCATGCCCTCTCAGGGGCAATATGTTCTGTTAGAAATCATCGAACAGCCCGGACGACGCACCCAGCCAATGGGTCTGATCAAACAGATTCTGGGAGAACGTCAGGATGCCGGTATGGAAGTGGATGTTGCCGTTCATACCCATGGTATTCCCAGAGAGTGGCCACTTGAAGTGGAAGAGCAGATTGCTGCTTTTAAACCGGAAGTCGCAGAGCGGGATAAGCAACATCGGGTAGATTTGCGAGACACGCCTTTTGTCACCATTGATGGTGAAGATGCCCGCGACTTTGATGATGCTGTGTTCTGCGAAACCAAGAAGAGTGGCGGCTGGCGTCTTTATGTTGCCATTGCCGACGTGTCTCATTATGTAAGACCCGGTTCTGCTCTGGACAAGGAAGCGCATAATCGCGGCACGTCGGTGTATTTTCCCGGTACAGTGATTCCGATGTTGCCCGAGGTGTTGTCTAACGGCTTATGTTCCCTGAATCCTGAAGTAGACCGGCTGGCCATGGTGTGTGAAATGACCATCAGCGCCAGAGGCAAAATTTCCGGTTACAAGTTTTATGAAGGCCTGATTCGCTCCCATGCCCGCCTGACTTACAATCAGGTCTGGTCCATGCTTGATCAGCCATTGTCGGATGAAGGCAAAGAATATCGCCAACAGCGTAAAGCGCTGGTTCCTCATATTGAAGAACTGTACAACCTGTTCAAAGTGTTCAAGCAGGTGCGGGCCGAACGCGGCACGATCGATTTTGAAACCGTTGAAACCCAGATCATTTTTGGGCGTAACCGCAAGATCGACAGAATCGTACCTGCCGTTCGTAACGATGCGCACAAAATCATTGAAGAATGCATGTTGAGTGCCAACGTGTGTGCTGCCCGTTTTCTGGAAAAACACGGTGTTCCGGGGTTATACCGGGTTCACGAAGGACCGACGCTGGAAAAACGACTGAACCTGAATATGTTTCTGGGCAGTCTTGGTTTGTCGGTGCCACAGGGGAAAATCAAACCGGCTGATTTACAGGCTTTGCTGGAAGAAGTCAGAGACCGGCCAGATTTTCAGGTAATCCAGACCATGGTGTTGCGTTCCATGAGTCAGGCGGTTTACACATCCGATAATCAGGGTCACTTTGGTCTGGCGTTTAACGCCTATGCCCACTTTACTTCCCCGATTCGCCGCTATCCGGATTTGCTGGTGCATCGTGCGATTCGTCATATTGTTCGTTCATCCGTTCCCAGTCGTCATGTTACCCGTGTGGGTGCGAAGGATATGAACCGCAAGACGATTTACCCTTATGACGATGCCCAGGTCGAGGCCATGGGGGAACACTGCTCAACCACCGAACGGCGGGCGGATGAAGCAACCCGGGACGCGATGGACTGGCTGAAGTGTGAATACATGCAGCAGCACATTGGCATGACGTGCAAAGGTGTGGTGTCTGCGGTGACCGGCTTTGGTTTGTTTGTGGCACTGGAAGATATTTTTGTCGAAGGTCTGGTACACGTCACCAGTCTTCCGGGCGATTATTATCATTACGACAATGTTCACCAGTGTTTGCGTGGTGAGCGAACCGGGCGTCGTTTTGGTCTGGGTGACGAGCTGGAGATTATTGTCAGCAACGTCAACATGGAAGACAAGAAGGTTGACTTTGAGCTGGCGGACGGTGCAGCTATAAAACCCCGAAAGAGTCGTAATAGTCGTAAAACCGGTTCAAAACAGCCTGGCGGCAAGCAGGTAGCCAGTGTCGCCAAAAGCCGTGCTGCTAAAAAAGCTTTGATGGAAGCGGCCAAAGGCGATGAAAAGGAAAAAAGGGGTGGCAAGAGACGTAAGCCACCCAAGGGGAAGAAAAAAGCTAAAAAAGCAGTGGGTAAATCCGGTTCTGCCGGAAATAAACCAAAAGCCAGTACCGGTTCATCACCGGCTAAGCCAAAAGGGCGTCAACCGAGGAAGCGTAAAGGGGTGCAATTAAAAGTGTTCTAACCAGTAGCTTTCCAGTACTTATCCCAGTCACCATTAGCTCTTAAAGTTCTGAGGTTCAACATGTCGTGTGCATACTCTGGCTTCCACCATGCTCCGGGAAGTTTCAGCCGGGTTTGGACAACAGAACGATTGGAGC
The DNA here is from genome assembly GCF_001583435.1 of Endozoicomonas montiporae CL-33. Taxonomy (NCBI): domain Bacteria; kingdom Pseudomonadati; phylum Pseudomonadota; class Gammaproteobacteria; order Oceanospirillales; family Endozoicomonadaceae; genus Endozoicomonas; species Endozoicomonas montiporae. The sequence continues at coordinate 583,473 of NZ_CP013251.1, forward strand.
TCTCTATTTCACCCGAACCAATAGGCAGGTTGGCAGCTTCTGCCGCTTGGTAATCAAATTGCCCGGGACGATTCCTGATGTAGCGATGGCACTCTTCCGACTTATTGGCTTCCTTCCCTGACTTGCCGTTGCTATGAGGCTCAAGCTCTGCCAGAACTTTCTCTGAGCAGCCTGTTTTCATTCTTGTTTTTTGTTTATCAGTCCATTTTTGGCAGGCTTTTTCATCTTTACCAACGCACTCTTTGGCAGCGTCTGCGATGTATTCGCAAAGGTGATAGTAATCCACCAGGAAATGCCCCTGAGACGCAAACACCCGATCTGCCTGACTGGCAATCCATTTTGCCCCATCGCTCACGCAATGAATCGACGACTGCCGGTTCAAGCCCTGTTCAATAGCACAACTTAACCATTGATCGCCGGCTTCGTCAGGCTCTCCCATGATGACACGATGCCGTTTATTACAACTCCCTTGCTCATAGACCAGGCAAAGTTTGGCTTCTTGCCAGTCAACTTTTCTGGTCTTACGTTTGTCGCCCTCAGCCTTCTCGTCAAAAAGAACCACAGGAATCATACTGCCGTCCATCTCACCGATCAGTTGTTTGCCATCCCCCACACATTCCTGACGATTTTGTAGGGAAGCTTTTGATTGCTCACTCATGCAACGGGCATGACCCAAAGTAATGGCTCGAACAGATGACTCGGGTACGACAACACCATAATGTTCTTCCAATTTCTGTGAGGCTGTTTCGAAGGAACTGTCTGATGCAAAATCAACTAAACGTCGTTGTAGCGGTTGAGAGTAGTCACGACAGTGAATATGCGCGTTCTCGGAAAAAGGCCGGACACGATGGCCTGCAACAGTCAGGCACCGCTCACATAGGCTGACTTTGCCATAAGTGGTCATCCAGTGAATGTCTTTTTTTTAGCTTTTGATTCTGGGTGAAGAGCATGAGCTTCATCAAATCTTTGCTTCTCTTTACAAGAGCCCCAGTCGGTTAAAAGCTCATTCCCGAGTTCTTTGAGGTTCTCAATGACAGCTTCTTCTGCTTCATCAGCCCGGTCAAGATACCCGGACTCGGCTTCTACCAGATTGATCAATTCAGATACTCTATTTTCCAGTTCAGGGTGAGCCGCAAGTTTTTCAGCAAGGGTTTTGGAAGTAGACATAGGTAGTATCGGAGGAAAAGTGGACTCATTATATTATGATCAAATTCTGGGAGATTGCTGAGCGGGAACACTTTTAATTGCACCCAGCGTAAAGCGTCTTCGTGATGCCTTTTTGCCCCTCGCGTTATGAATGCATAATGCGAGGGGCATTGACTGTTTCAGCCTAATGATTATGGATTATCAAACCGCTTAAAGGTAAAAAGGTTCAGACCTTTATTTTTGCGGTATGAGTAAATGGATGATGCAACAATTGCTCCTGTTTCAGCAGCCACTATTACCCAGCCGGCTATCATCCAGTTTTTATAGGTATTTGCTGAGGATGCCAAGTCACTGACTTTTGTGGACAGTTGATTGATTTTTGCCATCAGGTAACTGTAATAGTCGCCTTCATAATCGTAGGTCAGGCTAAAGTCAGGGTCTTTGATGCCTTGGCCACACAACTCAGGCCAGGCATTGTTATCGTTTTCTATCAGAGTGCGATTCAGATTGGTTACTGCATACAGAGGAGTAAAACAGGTTCCTGCTCTGGGCCAAGTGGTTATATTGTTGGTTTCATCAAAGAACATTTCCCAGCTGGGTGTCGTTTTCAGTGGGTGCATCCGGTAGTTTTCATGACGGTACACATACTTACCGGAATCAGGGCTGTTATTGTTGGCAATTAACATGTTATTGGTAATGCCATTGGCAACTATTTCTACTTTTAAATGATCATTTGAGCTTTGCAGGAATTGAAATGCAGTGTCATTTTGAATGAGATGATCACTCGGCGAGTAGAAATAGTTTTCAGCTACGGTTGGTATGGAACCTTTTCCTGAGTCATTCAGCCCATCCAACACCAGAATGGTTCTTTTCTGGTTGCCAGTTGTTTCTCCCAGAAACAGATAGTTATGCTCAATTTCACCCTTGACAGCTTTTAACCACAATCCGCGCTGGTGATCAGTACTGGACGTTGTTCCGGATGTTATAGCCACATCAGGTGCTTAAGATTAACTGTTTGAGTTACTTCTGACGATCCGGCTCCGGCAATTATGGCGACATTTTCTGCACCATTAGACTCAAGCCAGCTTCGATTAATTTTCTGCACACCTTCTACAGTGCTACCACTGCCTTCATTATCTGCCCATACGGTTGACTGCAAACCTCTGCGCCCAAACAGACTGGCCTAGGAGCCTGTCGGACTTACCACTGACCTACTGCAAAAAAGCCGGATTTGGCCATTTTTGACGATCCTTTTCGTTGAATAGCTCGCTATTCGCCTCAAATGATCGTCAAAACTGTCTCAAACCGGTCTTTTTCTCGCTACGGTCGGCTAAGTCCGACAGGCTCCTAGGTCAGAGTGAACTGTTTGATGCCTTCAGCATGCACCAAAGTTTTTTGAACGGGCAGATTTTTCATTGTTTTTATGGCAGCAGCACTGAACCTTCTGGCATCAATGCCCAAGCCTGTTACGGTGCTGCCTTCCGCCATCTCTACCAGATCGTAAACGGTGTGCGCACCAATGCTAAAGTGCAACCCCGGAGTAATATGGAAAAAGCCCTGACTTCCCTTGCCGGTGGATAATAGTCCCATGCCTTTTTTCAGAACCAGAGGCCCTGTCAGCTCATAAGGATTTTCTTTAGTCCTTGCCGGAGTGATCAACAACTCTCCTTCTTTGGCACTATTGACCTCTGCAGTCAGATCAGTGATGCCTGATAGCACTTTTACTTTGCTTTGGTCGTATGCTTTACAGGTTTTGTGATGCTCTGAGAGTTCGTTGTACTTGGAACATTCCGGGCTGATCTCGGCGTGCAGTAACGATGACGACAATAATGATACAGCTACCGCTGTGTAGAGCTTGCAGAGTCGCATTGGCATCTCCAAAGGTGCGATGTTTTTTTAAGCACATTGAAGATAGATAAAGATTCAAATAGCAATAGTTATCATTTGCAATATCTTGATGGTTCTTTTTTGAATAATCGCTATAACCATTTCTGCAAGCTGGCTGCCAACAGACCTGAAGTGGTTTGCCGTGTTAGTATGCATTTTTCCCTTTTATTGCCTTTACTGGCAGCATGATACTTCCTTTCTGACTCAGGTTTTCCAATAAACTGGTTAAAGATCAGAGCGCCTGAACAGTAAGGATTTTCACAGGATTGAACGACCCCCATGAATGATGATGTAGTATTTGGCCTGCACGCCGTGCAGAGCCTGTTTGAACGCTCTCCGGAAAAAGTGCTGGAGCTGATGATTCAGAAAGGCCGAACTGACAAGCGTATTAACCAGCTGGTAGAAGATGCCCGTGCTCAGGGTGTTACGGTACGTTTTGTGGAACGCAGTCGTCTGGATGGTCGTGTTGATGGCGGTGTGCATCAGGGAATTGTTGCCCGTGTTGCCCAGGCAAAAGTGTATCGCGAAGGTGACCTTGAAGACCTGCTGGAAAATCTGGACGAACCGCCTTTTCTGCTGATTCTGGATGGTGTCACCGACCCGCATAACCTCGGTGCCTGTCTGCGCACTGCTGATGCCGCCGGTGTTCATGCCATGATTACGCCCAAAGACAAATCTGCCAGCCTTAATGCTACGGCCAGAAAGGTCGCCTGTGGTGCTGCCGACAATGTGCCGCTGGTTCAGGTGACGAACCTGTCCCGGACTATGGAATGGTTGAAAGAGCGTGGCATCTGGATGATTGGCACTGCCGGTGAAAGTGCGGGCAATGTGTATCAGGCCGACCTGAAAGGACCTCTGGCTCTGGTGATGGGCGCAGAAGGAAAAGGCATGCGTCGCCTGACCCGCGACAAGTGTGATTCTCTGGTGTTTATCCCGATGGCAGGCACTGTTAGCAGTTTGAATGTATCGGTTGCCACCGGCGTTTGCCTGTTCGAGGCTGTACGTCAGCGCTCTTGAATTATGTTGTGGCAGGCGGCGTCATGTTGGTCATGCCTGCCATATTTCGTTTTTAAACACTGATCAGGCGACACTGGTTTCGCGTGAAATAATGGCTGCGAGCTGGTCGTTGTCCTGTGTCATTATGTCGGCTTCGTAACAAGGTTTTCCTGCAACGGAAAGAATAGTGGCTGATGCATCAGGAAAAGGTAGAAAATCGCCTTTATTCATGGATAACAGTGTTTCCAGAGAGATCTGGTCCATGGCAATACTGGCTGTCAGCATCATTGGCACGCAGGATAATGAACGCTTCAGCTGATTGAGCATGGACGTTGTATTGCGTTTATTGGTTCTGCTTTCTATTGCCTGTTTGAGTATTGTGGTCGGGTACTCGATTTTAATAAAACCAGAGGTTTCATCGATCTGAACCTCAAACAGATCGGTGGCAATATGATCATTTTTCTTGCTATGGATTCTGTAAGCGTCAGAAGCTTCCCGGGCATCTCTGAGCATTTCAATATTAAATTCGCCCACTGACGACATGGACTCTCTCATGTGCTGGAGTAACAGGGTGGTTACACGACCGTACAAACGCCACTCGGCCGAGGTAGGCTGCCTTGATTCTGTCCGGGGGCAAAACTTGTCCAGCTGCCCGCCGAAAATTTTCTCGATCAGCGTCCGAAACAGTTTTTGTTCTATCACAATCAGGCAATAGCTGTTTTTATATTGGTTAACCGATGCCCAGCTTTTGAAACAAAGGTGGTCACTGTCTTCATTCATCGATTTCCACTCTATAGAAGACGATGTATCTACATGAACCAGGCTTTGGGTCAATTCAGCAAGGTCTCTTTCAAGCATTGCCCCGCAGGATTTTACGGCTTTGTTGAAAACTCTTTCGTACTTTTGCAGGCTGTTGCCTGCCATATGCAGATCATAGGGGGTTACAGAGGTCACTCAGAGGGTTCCATGCAGACAGGAATGGGTAGGGAATAAATCAATAGCAATGCATAAATATTACGCTGCCCGCATGATATATTGCTTTTCGTGTGGCTCAATAAGTGGATTTATACACTGTGTATTAAGTCTGTCGAAGCCTTGACGGGGTAACAGGCAGGTTGTCGGGAATGGATTTGTCAGTGTGTGATTTTTTCTAGGTAAAAGTACAGTGTCGTGTTTCTGCGATACGATTGCAGCGCTCTGTAAGTAGTTTTGTATGGGTAATTGCTTACAATAGTGACCATAAAAAAACAGGTTCTCAGGAAGTGTACCTTATGACAGAAAGAGTTAATGCCGTATTGCTGGATAGTGCAACACTGGGGGAAGGCACGGCACTGGATCCGTTTGTTTTCCTGCCGATTGATCTGACGGTTTATGAACAGACGACGACAGAACAGGTGTCTGAGCGTATCGCTAACGCCGATATTGTTTTGACCAATAAAGTGGTTCTTAATGCCGATACACTCCGGCTTGCCAGTCAGTTGAAGTATGTAGGTGTTCTGGCCACCGGTATGAATAATGTAGATCTGGCCGCTGCGTCAGAACAGGGTATAACGGTCAGAAATGTTGCCGGTTACAGTACAGTCAGTGTCGCTCAACATACCATGGCAATGATATTGTCACTGGCGCAGTCGCTGCCTGCTTATCACAGTGATGTGATGAACGGTGTCTGGCAGAAGAGCGAAATGTTCTGCCGCCTTGATCACCCTGTTATGGAGCTGACTGGCAAGAAGCTGTTGATCGTTGGTTATGGTGCTCTCGGGCAGGCAACAGCCAGGCTGGCAGAAGCGTTTGGCATGGATGTGTATAAAGCCAGAGTTCCGGGCTCGGAATCAGCCTCTGATGATCGCATTGAGCTGGATGAGGGCTTAGCCCTTGCTGATGTTGTCAGTCTGCATTGCCCTCTCACGGAAGACACCCGACATCTGATTGATGCCAGACGGTTGTCTCTTATGAAATCTCATGCCTTGCTGATTAACACCGCCCGTGGCGGCATTGTTGATGAGCAGGCACTGGCTGAGGCCTTGCAGACAGGGATTCTTGGTGGTGCGGGTTTCGATGTGCTGACTACAGAGCCTCCTGTCAGTGGCAATCCTCTGTTACAGATATCGTCACCCAACTTTATTCTCACACCGCACTGTGCCTGGGGAAGCCCTGAATCTCGAAACCGGGTTGTCGAACTGGCCGCAGATTATCTCAAAGCCTTTCTTGATCAATAACCATCGTGCCGCCCGGGTGATGACCTGAGCGGCAACGGTCTTTCAAGCCATGCTCTCTTGTGCCGAAACAGAACAGTACGACGGGTACTGAATAAAAGGCACTTCAATGAAATTAGCTGCGGGGCATTTTCTATCAGGGGCTGTAGCTCTAATTCTTTTAATAACTGGTGGTGTTGCTTCTGCTGAAAGTATTGTCAGTTGTCCTGTCGGTATGAAGTATCAGGGGAATACTTGCTATCAGCCCTGTAAGTCGGGTTATGAGGAGGATGGTCTTGTTTGTCGGCAGGGGTGCTCCAGCGGCTTTAGCTGGGATGGCTCTGCCTGCTCGAAACTTTACGGTCTGGTCAGTTATTACCCCGACAGTTACACGCGCTCTACCAGTGTACCTGAAGTGTGTGATTCATCGTCTTTCAGTAAAGCGCTGTCTGCCCCCGGTTCTGCGGAACCATTTACCCTGGTGGTGTCATCCGACAGCCAGTACCCATGGTGGAGTAGAACCGAGGAGAATACGGAAGAAACCAAAAGAAGGGGGGAGCTGACCAACAAACAACAAATCAGGGCGATGAATACTATCACCAACATCACACACGCTTCGGGTGAGCAAACGGTGACAGGAACCTGGCCTGATAACAATAACCTGACGGACTCAAGGCGTGGCAAAGCCATACCCAAACCCAAAGGGGTAATTATTAACGGTGATCTGACGGCTTTCTGGCATGACTGGCAGGTAGAAAAGTATATGGATCTGTACCATCGAAATGACGATGATCCGAATAATCAGGAAAACCTGAAACTGGATTTGTTCCCGGGTCTTGGCAATCACGACTATGCGAATAATGCTAATGATTGCTGGTGGGGGCGGAATCTGGAATACGTTGTGTTAGGAGCGGATGGCTGTGCTAAAAATGCTGCCCACTACATTAAAAAGATGGTCAGTTGTCAGCAGGTGAGTAACTTTCCTTCATCAAAGGTCGTTGCTTTTGATGAAAACAGTCTGGCTTATACCTGGGCTGAGGGGCAATACTACTTTATCCAGCTGAATAATTATCCTACCTACTCCTACAGTGACATAGATGTGTCTGCATCGGTGACATGGCTTGGTAACGAATTAAACCGTGCGAAAGCGGCTGGTTATCGCAACGTGTTGCTTATGCACGATTACGGAGAACATATGAGGCAGAGTAACTCGGAATTTATTTCTGCCATTGCAGGTAAAAATGTCGTGGCTATTTTTGCAGGACATGTCCACAGCAGTAACGGCTATGTTGGTAGCGTACCCGGCTATCCGCATATTCCTTTGTTTCGCAGTGGAGCCGCTGAATACAATACATTTTTACTGGCGGAATTTGGTAAGGATTTTATGACCATTGGCGTCGTCAGTAGTCTGGAGGGCAAGCCGACATTTCTTGATCCCCGTTCCAGTCGGAAAATGAAGACTATCCAGTTTTCTTCACCCTGACTGAGCAGAGGGCCAGCTGTGCGCTGGCCCATCCTTACTGATTACAAACTCTGACCTGATTAATACTGAGATGATGGAATGAAATGAGGCTTCCAAACGTCAGTGGCTTCCATATAGGGCGGTGATAAGGATGCTTTTTCATCCTTTGGCCTTGGGCTGTTTTTCTCGGCATCCAGATGCTCGAGCTCCACAACCAGTCCCTCCCAGAAGGGAACGTGATTCTCCAGGTACTCCAGTCTTTCCAGATCTTTGCCTTTGAGTTGTTCGAGGCCGCTGCGATGCCTTTTCCTGAGAGTCTCAAGTTCTTTTCTGCTTGATTTTGCCTCGCAACGAAGACGCTTCTCCGGAGATTTCAAGGTCAGGTACAGGGCGGTTTTTATACCATTATAAATGCCCCCCAGAGCAAAGCCGATCGCACCTCCAATCAGACCCCCTTTGGCTGCCCCTATGGCAGTAGAAACCCCCATGGCCAGGAGGCTGGGTGGGAAACCTATGGTCGCGACAATAGCGGTGGTAAGGCCCATGATTGCACCACCAATGGCACCCAGCTGCATGCCGGTCTTGCCCACTTTGCGTGCTCCTATCCAGGCGCTGTGACAGGCTTCTTTCAGAACGCCTTTGCCTGAAAAGGTAAAGCCCTCCAGAATCTGTTCCCTGCTGCGCCTTACGGTGTGATGCCCCAATTTGCCAGTCATACTAATGTCTTCTGGCACCTCATGATAAGCAGGTAAACCCTCATGGAGATCGACACGGGGATTCCCCGTGTTGTTTGTATCCCTGTATTGTGTGTACATATCAGCCTCCTTGTTTTTGTAGTGCTGGAAGGATTGTATGGGGCTAACTGCTTGAATGGCATAACAAAACCGTAAGTATTGATAACACAACCAAAGTACAGACTGTGTCCGGAATGCTCTAAGGATGTACTCCGGTGAAGCGCAGAAAAGCCTGATGTAGCGAATGCACGTATCTCCCGGTGACCGATCCTGCTTGCAACGATGGTCACAGTTCTCTAAAATTCCCGCTCTTTGTATGCTGGGCTTGGTGTAAAGAGTCATGCTGGCTGTCTTTTCAGTCACTCATGTTCAATACGCTTTCCCAACTCCTTGCCTTACCGCACTTTCTTTTTGAGAGGCGAGCGGAAGGCTTTCAACCCGTAAGGAGCAAATAATGCGTCATTACGAAATTGTTTTCCTGGTTCACCCAGACCAGAGCGAGCAAGTACCAGCGATGGTAGAGCGTTACACCCGCGCTATCTCCGAAAATGGCGGTCAGGTACACCGTCTGGAAGATTGGGGCCGTCGTCAGCTGGCTTACCCAATCAACAAAATCCACAAAGCTCACTATGTTCTGATGAACATTGAGTGTGGCAACGAAATCCTGAGCGAGCTGACTGACAACTTCCGTTACAACGATGCCGTTATCCGTAACATGGTTATTCGTCGTGACGAAGCGATCACTGAAGCTTCTATCATGATGCAGGCTGAAGAGAAGCGTGACCGTCGTGACGACCGTCGCGAAGAGCGTCGTGAAGACGCTGCTCCAGCTGCTGAAGAAGCTCCAGCTGCTTAAGAAGCTGCTGAATAATCATTACTCGCTTAATTTAAGGAGACGTTGTCATGGCACGTTTTTTCCGTCGCAGGAAGTTTTGCCGTTTCACCGCTGAAGGCGTGAAAGAGATCGATTACAAAGATCTGAACACCCTGAAAGCCTATATTTCTGAAACTGGTAAGATCGTACCTAGCCGTATTACCGGTACCAAGGCTCGTTACCAGCGTCAGCTGGCCACTGCTATCAAACGCGCTCGTATGGTAGCTCTGCTGCCATTCACCGATCGTCACTGATATCCGGTAATTGGAACTAAGGTATAGCTAATGCGTGGACTGGCAAATTATGCAATGCGTGGCCCGAAACAGGCTCTGTTTATGGCCGTGTTGTTTGCCAGCATCCCAATGTTGTTCTGGCTCAGTTCGGCCATCATTGCCCTGGTCATACTGCGACGCGGTATTGACCATGGTTTGAAGGTGCTGATGTGGGCTCTGCTTCCGGCGATAGGCTGGGCAGCTGCTGGTCAGTTCAACGTATTGACAGGTCTGTTGGCGACAACGCTACTGGCCTGTACATTACGCCAGACGGTTTCCTGGCCGAAGACACTCCTGGCGCTGGTTCCGGTAGGAGGAGCAATAGCTCTTTCGCTGTTCCAGCTGGCACCGCAGCAAATCGCTCTGCTTTCCGAGGCAGTCATGAGTCTTCTTGTGAAGATTCTGCCGGAGCAGGGTGCAAAGAGCACGGTCGACATAGGAACTCAGCTGAAACCGTTAGTTGAGTACGGTGTGATAGGAATGCTTGCCTGGTTTACCTTGGTAAGCGGTGTGTTGTCGCTGGTGCTGGCGCGAGCCTGGCAGTCAGTTTTGTACAACCCCGGCGGATTTGGTAACGAATTCCGCCGTGTCATTCTGCCACCTGTTGCCAGCATCGTATTGCTGGCCCTGACTCTGGGAGGATCGGCACTGTCACCTGTGTTGACAGCACTGATTCCAATAGCTTCGTTGCCACTGTTTATTGCAGGCATCGCCCTGGTACATGGGTTGGTTAACCTGAAACAGCTGGGAAGCTTCTGGCTGGTAGGCATGTATATGTTGCTGATTCTTGTCACGCAACTGGCATACCCGGTTATTGTTTTGACAGCCTGTTTTGACAGCGTATTCGATTTCCGCCGCCGAGCGGCAAACCGGATCGCGCAGAACGGGCCAAAATAAAAGGTAAGAGGTTAGCGATGGACGTTATCCTGCTTGAGAAAATCGCCAATCTGGGCGACCTGGGCGACAAGGTAACCGTTAAATCCGGTTACGGTCGTAACTTCCTGATCCCATTCAGCAAGGCTGTTCCAGCTACTAAAGACAACGTAGCTGCTTTTGAAGCTCGTCGGGCTGAACTGGAAAAGGCTGCTTCCGAGAAGCTGGCTGGTGCTGAGAAGCGCGCAGCTGAAATGTCTGAAATCGAACTGACCCTGACTGCTAAGGCAGGCGACGAAGGCAAGCTGTTCGGTTCTATCGGTCCTCGCGATCTGGCTGAAGCTATCACCTCCGCTGGTGTTACTGTTGCCAAGAGCGAAATCCGTATGGCTGAAGGTCCTATTCGCGCTACTGGCGAATACGACGTTGCCATCCAGCTGCACACTGATGTTGCAGCGACTATCAAGGTATTCATTGAAGCTGAGTAATTTCAGAGTCAATAATATTTGATGAAAAATGCCCGCAGGTTTCTGCGGGCATTTTTTTTAACTGAAAAAAAGTAAACATTTTTTCATCTATTGGTCACCTGTCTGACATATAGCGGGCGTTTAATTAACCCTGTTCTACGAATAATAAAAATTCCAAGCCCAAATTTTTCAAAATAAAAATCAAAAGGTTAAGAACGATGAGCAGGGAAACGTCTGATCCAACGGTTTATAACAAAAGCAATAACCGACCCATGTCGGCAGTGCTGGATACAGAGCTGAGCCGCCGTAGTATTCTGCGTGGAGGGGCCGGACTGGCTGCACTGGGCTTTTTGTCGGGTATGGGACTAACGGGTTGTGAACTCAATGATTTAAAGCTGGGTTTCGACTCGATTCCCGGTGCCAGGCTGGATGCTGTGGCGGTAGCAAATGGTTACAGCGCGCAGGTTCTCGCTCCCTGGGGGACTCCTCTAAATCATCAGGCAAACCCGTGGAAAGACGACGGCACCAATACATCACAGGATCAGCTCAATGCCGTGGGAATGCATCATGATGGCATGCATTTTTTTCCCCTGAATGGCAGCAGCAGAGAAGGCTTGTTGTGTATCAATCACGAATACATTGACCAGAATGCCCTGCACCCTGAAGGTGGCACAGTGGTCAATGGCAAGCGTCCAGCAGAAGAAGTTCGCAAGGAAGTTTATGCTCATGGTGTTTCCGTGGTGCATATCAGATTGATTGATGGTGTTTGGGAGGTGGTGACTGACAGTCCTTATAATCGTCGCATTACTTCAGACACGGAGATGGATGTTACAGGGCCCATAGCAGACAGTGGTTTGCTGGTGACAAAATACACGACCGGTCGCGGTGTTGAGAATATTGCCAGAGGCACAAATAACAACTGTGGCAATGGTTATACACCTTGGGGAACGTATCTTACCTGTGAAGAGAACTGGCCTTTTATCTTTGTGAACACAGGTACTCAGGATGCCGGTCAGGAACGAATGGGGATTCCGACGTCGGGTACCCGTTACGGCTGGGAAACCGCCGAGAATGGTCAGGATGATGAGTTTACCCGCTTCAATCTGACGCCTTCAGGCACTGATGCCACCGAAGATTATCGCAACGAAGCCAATGGGCATGGTTATGTGGTTGAAATCGACCCCTATAACCCGCAATCCCGTGCTGTTAAGCGAACGGCTCTGGGGCGCTTTCGCCATGAAGATGTAACGTTCGGCAAATTGAAAAAGGGTAAGCCTGTCGTGTTTTATACCGGGCATGACGGAAGGTTTGAATACATCTACAAGTTTGTATCTGCTAAACCATGGAATCCTGCCGATGCGCGACGGTTTGACCGGCTGGCTGTGGGTTCGAAGTATATGGACGATGGCATTCTTTATGTCGCCCGGTTCAGTGAAGAAGGTAAAGGTGTCTGGATTCCCTTACTCGAAGATACCCAAACCACCTCTGGACAGACCCTGGGAGAGGTCATTGGCTCGCAGGCTGAGATTATTCTTAACTGCCCATGGGCGGGAGATGCTGTTGGTGCAACGCCAATGGATCGTCCGGAATGGACTGCTGTCGATCCTGATACCGGCCTGGTGTATGTCACTCTGACAAACAACACCCGCCGTACGGAAGTGAATGCAGCCAACCCGAGAAACAACAATAAGTTTGGTCATATTGTTCGCTGGGAAGAAGGTATGACAGCCACAGAATTTAGCTGGGATTTCTTTGTTTTTGGGTCGCCAGCCAATGGTGACGGTGCTACCAACCTGTCTGGACTGACCGAGCTGAACGAATTTGCCAGCCCGGATGGTTTAATCTTTGACAGTCGTGGCATCCTCTGGGTGCAGACTGACAATGGTGCGGATGAAGTGGAAGAAAACACCAACGATCAGATGCTGGCAGTGATTCCATCCCGACTGAAACAAGCGGAATCGGGTGAACCGGATATTGGTGGTGATAATCAGGATCAACTGCGGCGATTTTTTGTGGGTCCAAATGGCTGTGAAGTGACTGGCCTGGCCTTTACGGGGAATAACAAACATTTCTTTGTGAATATTCAGCATCCGTCCAACTGGCCGTACAGTGCGAACGCTGCTGAGGAAACACCTGCGGATGTTAAGGTCAGACCCAGAGCATCTACCGTTGTTATTATGAAGAATGATGGTGGTGAGATTGGTGTGTAACGTTTGCGGCCAAGCCATTGAATAGAAGAGCCCGGCTTTGCAATCAGGTCGGGTTCTTTTCCTCTGCTTTTTTTGAATAATGATTCTTTTGATCATCATTGTTAGCGGTCTACAACAATACTCAAATGATGATGTTAAGTGTTAGTACGAATGGCGGTTTAGGTGCGATTTGTTCTATTTTGGAGGATTGCTAAGAGAAAATTAACATTACCTGCATAAGAATGCTGAAGTTGTTTTATCTTCATGCGTAATAATGGAAAAATTTGTGTTTAACGAATTAAAAAACATTAACTCTCGCCCATTGCCGTTTCAGTACTACACCGCAAAGGAACCAGCAATTCCCGACCTTTATCAAAAGCCCCCAGCTATCAGGCTTTAGAGCGTGATAAAAAAATCTGCAACCGCACAATTGAACGACTATTTTTGACCTTATGCTGCATGATCTGACCGGTTGCAACCATGGCCAAGCCCATTCAAAAAAATTGCACGCACCTGACTGCCAGCCACCTTATTAAAGAGGTTACTGACTGTCTGGTTGACATTCCCGATCACCGACCTAATCACTGCAAGAATGGCATTCCCTTTGGCAACTTTGCCAAGTCCGCTTTTGCCATGATGCAAATGAAAATGCCGTCCATGCTCCGCTTTGATAGCCAAAGGGAAGACCCTGTCCAGGCTCACAATCTGGAAACCCTGTTTGATGTCGTCAATGGCAGAGTTCCCAGTGACACCCGGATGCGAGAAGTACTTGACCAGCTTTCTCCACACTGGTTTCAGAAGCCTTACAAAAAAATCTTCTCACGCTTTCAGCGTTCGGGGCACCTGCAGAAGTTTGAGTTTCACATCGGCCACCTTAAAAACCATTATTTGCTGGCCATTGATGGTACACAAACCTTCTTCTCCGGAAAGCTACACTGCGACGACTGCTGCGTAAAAAATCAGGGCAAAGCCAATGAGGCTTATTATCACCAGCTGATGGGCGGTTGCATTGTCCACCCCGACCAGAAAGTCGTTATACCATTGGCTCCCGAAGCTATTGTACGACAGGATGGTTGTACCAAGAACGACTGTGAAAAGAGTGCCCTTAAGCGCTTTCTTGCCAACGTAAAAAAAGACCACCCCTACCTGAAACTGATTATCGTACTGGATGGCTTGTATGCTGACGGACCAACTATCCGCCTGATCAAGAGTTACGGCTGGCATTACATTATCATTGCGAAAGACGGCAATCACGGCTCGCTGATTGAAGCTGTAGATGAACTGGATAAGCAAGGAAAAGTGGCACGTTGCCTCAAAACTGACCCGGTGACTGGCATCAAGTACTGGTATCGTTTTACTAACGATGTGCCCCTCAACAAGTCTAACCCCGTTGAGCATGTCAACGTGCTGGATTTTGTTGAGACGGACAAAAAAGGTGATCGTCACACCTGGAGTTGGATCACTGACATACCTCTGACAGAAAAGACCATTGAAGCCCTGATGAAAGGAGGACGATGCCGATGGCACATTGAAAACCAAACGTTCAATACCCTGAAGAAACAAGACTACCACCTTGAGCACAACTACGGGCACGGTGAACAGCACCTTGCCACCAATCTGGCTTACCTGACGGTACTGGCCTTTCTGGTTGACCAGCTGCAACAACTGGGCAGCCCGGAGTTTCAAAAAGCCCTGAAAGAACGAACGCGAGGTGTACGAATACATCTGTGGGAGTTGATGAAAGGTTATTTCCAGACCTGGCTGATCAAAACCTGGGAAGGGTTGTTTGATGCCATCATTAGCCGTACCGTCGCGGGAATAGTGCCTTACGACAGTTCATAAAGAATGTGGGGCAGTCTGGTTTCAGGGTTCAAAATTTTTGTTCGTTCAAGATTCGCTGGAAGTGAAGGACACTCCCTGAACGTATTAAATGTTCCTTGCCTACACCAACTTAAACGTCTTAAGACGTATATTCAGCGGGAATAGCTGCAAAGGAACTATGGACTGACGAACATGCATCAAAAAAAATGCTCGAATGTCATTTGAATGAATCAATTGACATTTCATCTAGAAATCATGAGTTTATCAATCGCTCTGTTGACTGGATTGTCTCTCATTTTGGTATTGATTCTAATACAAGCATCATTGATTTTGGCTGCGGCCCAGGATTATATACATCTTTGTTTGCAAAGCATAAAGCCAATGTGACAGGTGTAGATTTTTCGGTAGTGGCACAGTTCTGTGATTCTAGCCCTGTCTGCTAAAATACGACATTCGGCAACTTTGAAAAATGCGGTTTAAAAATGTGCCTTACGCAAGTCCTCTGTACAACATGTGGCAGTAACCAAGTTCGGCCTTTCGGATACAGCACTCATGATGTTCCACGATACTATTGCTGTAATGACAAATGTGAAATCAAAACCTTCATGCTTGAATATCGCTACAAGGCCTGTGAGCCTGGCGTTAAAGAAAAAATCATCGATATGGCAATAAATGGCAGCGGAATCAGGGATACAAGTAAAGTACTCGGAATAAGCAAGACAACAGTAATAAAGACTCTTAAAAAAAAGAAAGCGGTCTGGTAAAGGTCAACCCAAATATTCAAACTATTGATCTCAAGTCAGATGCAATTATTCATGTAGGGCTTGTCTGCCAAGAGGCTGAGCTAGATGAGCAGTGGTCGTATGTTCATGATAAATCGAACCAACGCTGGCTTTGGTATGCTGTTGATCACGCTACAAATACCGTGCTTGCTTATGTTTTCGGAAAACGGAAAGATGAAGTTTTTAAAGAACTCAAAACACTTCTGAAGCCATTTGGTATTAATAAATTTTACACCGATGATTGGGGAGCCTATGAGCGACACCTTGATGAAAACATGCATATTATTGGTAAAGCAAACACTCAGAAGATAGAGCGTAAAAACCTTAATTTTCGGACTTGGATTAAACGGTTGGCCAGAAAGACAATTTGTTTTTCAAAGCTCGAAAAGATGCACGATATTGTTATTGGATTATTGATTAATAAAGTTGAGTTTGGGGTCAATATTCACGCGATATAACAGTTCTGGCCCACTACCGATTTTTCTAACAGATCCATTGAGTATGCAAGAGCAGATGCTGATCAAAAGAGACTGAATATTAATTATCATCAGGATGATTATTTAGAGTTTGAAACTGACAAAAAATTTGACCTTGTTACAATGATTTTTTGTGATTACTGTGCTTTAAGTCCAGAACAAAGAAAATTATTGCTAACCAAAATGAATAAATTCTTGAAGCCAGAGGGTCAAATTCTGATTGATGTTTTTTCATTAAGTCGATTTGATAGCATAAGTGAAGCTACCTCATACTATGATGGACCCCATAAACTGGACAGGTAGCTAAGTTAAGTTTTCTGGCTGTAAGATGACCCTGCAGGAGGGAATCATGACAGCAAAAAGAAAACGACATAAGCCCGAATTTAAGGCACAGGTAGCACTCGAAGCCTACAAGGGCGAAAAGACCATAAACCAGCTGGCAAGCGAACACGAAGTTGCAGCCGTTCAGGTTAGCCAGTGGAAGCGACAGCTACTCCAGGGGGTTCCAGAAGTCTTCGGCAGGGCACGGCCAGAGGTAGATCCAGATGCGCTCACTGCCCCCCTGTATCAGGAGATCGGACGGCTTAAAATGGAGCTGGACTGGTTGAAAAAAAAATCTGGCAATGTCCATTGATGACAAACGGAGATGCATAGACCCGGATCACTCGAAGATCAGCATTCAGCGCCAATGTGAACTGGTTGGGTTAAGCAGGTCAAGCTGGTATTACCAAGCTTCTCCAGCTTTGGAAAGCCCTGAGAATCTGAATCTGATGAGGCTCATTGATGAGCAGTATACACGTACACCGTTTTACGGCAGTCGTAAGATAACTGCATGGCTGAATGAGCAGGGCTTTCCGGTCAACAGGAAGCGTATACAGCGACTTATGAGGCTGATGGGCATACAGGCTGTCGGACCAAAACCGGGCACAAGCCTGAGAAACAAAGAGCATAAGGTTTACCCGTACTTGTTGAACGGCGTTGATATTGTGAGACCCAATCAGGTCTGGAGTACTGATATTACGTACTGCCCGATGCCTCAGGGGTTTATGTATCTGGTTGCCATTATTGACTGGTACAGCCGTTACGTGGTCAGCTGGGAGCTGTCGAACACACTGGATGCAGACTTCTGTATTCATGCGCTGGGTCGAGCTTTGGAACAAGGTGAACCTGATATATTCAACACTGACCAAGGGTGTCAGTTTACCAGTAATGATTTTCTGGCACCTCTTCAGGAACGGGAAATACGTATCAGCATGGACGGGAAAGGGCGAGCACTGGATAACATTTTTGTCGAGAGGCTGTGGCGCTCCGTCAAACATGAATGGCTGTACACGCATGAATTTCAGACTGTTCCAGAGCTTTATACTGGGCTGGATGAATACTTTGAGTTTTACAACACTGAACGATTACACCAGTCGTTGAGTTATAAAACGCCTAAGGCAATTCACTTTGCATGAGGGCTTTGGACCACTGCCAGGACTTAACTTAAATTTGTTGGTTTACTGTCTTGACAGTGGGGTCCACCATATACGACCTGAATTTACTCAACAACTTTTGGTCAGCTGACGAATATTATGCTTTCCTAATCACCTTTAAATATGATCAGGAAAAGGTAACCTTAGATAAATACACGATAATTGAAAAAGAGAGAACACGAGTTGTTTATAACTGGTTGCAGCACTTTTCTAAAGATGTCATCAAAAAAGAGATTGAGGATAGCGGTTTCATAGTCGAAGAATTCTACTCCGATGTTGCAGGTTCAGATTTTTCTACAGAGTCCAGTGAAATAGCTATTGTCGCCAGAAAAAAGTGACGACAGCCAGCAAATGGTTCCAGTTCGATCCGAGGCTTTGCCCCTCCGTCCGATCGCCTTTCGGCGGCGGCTGAACCAGCCTTATACAGATAAACTAAACAGTCAGTCTCTTAAAATTCAGCAGGCAATATGACAGATATCATCGAGACAGAAACCGATCGTCTCTATTTGCGGCAGTGGCAGACTTTAGATTTCAAGCCATTTGCACGATTAAATCCGGATGCCGAGGTGATGGCGTTTTATCCTTCCACTCTCAGTCAAAAAGAAAGTGATGATCTTGCTGTTAATTTCCAGTCTTTGATTGAACAGTGGGGCTGGGGCTTCTGGGCACTTGAACAAAAGGTATCCGGGCATTTTATTGGGTTTACCGGCCTGCATATCCCTACACATCCCAGGGTTTACGCATCAAATTAAAACAATCGTACCTATCTTGTAGAGGCTGAATATTAACGACTACAGATTTTCAAAGTACGACTGTTCGGTTTGGAATTGGTGAAAATCAGGAGATATAAAACCTACTGTCGTTTAAAAATCCTGAGAGTTTGATTATTTCAACTTCTTTTCAACTGTGTGTTAGAGAAAACAACTCCCTAATCGGCATTTGCTAGTTCAGATTGATGCGTAAGCCCTGCTACACATCCGCTCCCGTTTTCTCCCTGTGTAGAGATTGGCTGGCGCTTATCAAGAGCATTCTGGGGTAACGGTTTGGCGACAGAGGCCGCCAATGCCGTACTCGCTGTGGGTTTTAATCAGCTGAACCTTGATGAAATTGTCTCCTTCACCGCCACAATTAACACAAGATCCTCTGCGGTAATGGAGAGGCTACAGATGATTAAAGAGCCCGGTACATTCGAGCATCCGGCGTTGCCAGTCGGTCATAAGTTAAGGGAGCACTGCTTATTTCGGCTGTCAAAGTCACAGTGGTGCAAAAACACGCAATAGCCAGCTGATTTTTTGGCGTTGGTAAAAAAATCAATCTCTTTCTGAGTCAATTCTGCACTTAAGCCTGAGTGGATAGCATTGATTCTTAATATCCTTGAGTGGTCTGACTTGTTCAGTCTGTCTACATAAGCCGAGTTGCGGTATTCTGTAGAGTCAACTGACAACCTGTTTTATTGTGGCCATGCAAAGCACCCTACAAGAAGCTGAATTACCTATTGATGAAGCAACTGTAAGCCTGAAGACCCCACCTCATTCCATCGAGGCGGAACAGTCTGTTCTGGGTGGCCTGCTGCTGGATAACGAAGCCTGGGACAAGGTTGGGGACAAAGTGACGAGTGATGATTTCTACCATCCCCGTCACCGTATTATTTATTCAGCCATGGCCAAGTCTGCCAATGAGAGCCTGCCTTTTGATCCTCTGACACTGGCAGACACTCTGGATCGTCAGGGTGATCTGGATGATGCAGGCGGTATGCTGTACATCACCGAGCTGGTGTCCAGCGTGGCAGGCATTGCCAATATTGAAGCCTATGCCAACATCATTCAGGAGCGCTCGGTACTGCGCAAGCTGATTCAGACCAGCCAGAAAATTGCGGAACGAGCCTATAACCCTGAAGGCCTTAACAGTCAGGATGTACTGGATGAAGCTGAGCGTCTGGTTTTTAACATTGCTGAAGAGCGTCCCAAGACCGGTGGCCCTCAGGGTGTTCGTGAAATTCTCGACAATACCGTCAAGAAAATTGATGAGCTGTTTAATGCCGGTGATGCGATTACAGGTATAACCACTGGCTTTACGGATCTGGATAACATGACGTCGGGTATGCAACCGTCCGATATGGTGATTGTTGCTGCACGTCCGTCTATGGGTAAGTGCATTGTTGCCGGTAGTCGTGTTCTTGATCCTGAAACCGGAGCACTGGTTAAAATCGATGATATTGTTGCCAGAGAGTCCGGTGCATTGCTTTCTTTGGGAAATGATTTTCGTCTGCGCCCTGCTGCGCCCTCGGCTTTTGTTGATGATGGCTTCAAACCGGTATTTAAAGTACAGACTGCTTTGGGGCGTACCATCGAAACAACACTGACCCACCCATTCCTGTCTGCTGATGGCTGGCAGCCACTGGGTAATCTTAATGTGGGTGATGCCGTTGCGATACCAAGGGTTCTGCCTGTTTTTGGTCATGAGAGTCTGCCAGATCACAAACTCCGGTTAATGGCCTATTTCATTGGTGATGGTGGAACAACACAGACATCCCTGCGCTTTACCAATAGTTCTGAGAGTGTACTGGAAGATTTTGTTGCCGCAGTTAATGCCTTTGATGGTGTTAAGTGTGTTCGTATTGAAGATGACAAGCGCACTCCTTCTGTAAGAGTGAGCAGTGATCTGGAGCAGGTTTCAAAAGCGCGTCAGCTGTTTTCGCAAAAACTGTCTTCATTAATGCAGGAAAAAGACATTACCGGGAAAGCTCTGGCGAGTACTCTGGATGTTGCAGAGTCCACCATCAGCTACTGGAAAAACGGTGAAGCGACACCGGCTGAAGAATACGTTCCCGTTCTCTGTCAGACCCTTGACGTCTGTACTAATGAATTATTTCCCTGTGGATATGAGCAGTCCGTCTGGAATGATCAGAATCCATTGACGAAATGGCTGGAAACTCTGGGTCTAAATAACAGGCTGGCACATGAAAAAGCATTGCCTGATGTTGTTTATCAGCTTGAGAAAAGTGATATGGCAATGTTTTTGCGGCATCTGTTTGCCTGTGATGGCAGTGCATTTGTCCAGGGGAACGGTCAGTGTCGTATTTCTTATGCATCATCAAGCTATGAGCTGATTAAGGGCCTGCAGCACCTTTTGTTGCGTTTTGGTATTAATGCCAAAGTAAGGAAAAAAGTAAATGCCTATCAGGGGGAGGGGGCACAGGCAACTTATGAGCTGGAAGTACTGAGTCAGTCTTCTATTCGGGCATTTATTGACAATATTGGTATTTTTGCCAAAGAAGATCGAATTAAAGCGGTTGAAAAAGAGCTTGCAGGAAAAACTGCTCACGACAACAGTGACACTCTGCCGGAGTCTGTTTGTGAGTATATTTTGAAGCTGAAAGGTGATCGCAGCTGGAGAGAAATCTACACCAGTGCCGGTAAAGCCTATCCGGAGAACTACAACCCACATCTGACCGGAGTCAGCCGTCGGAGAATCAGTAGAAAGCGCGCAGCTTTGTTTTCTGAACTGTTCAATGACGATTATCTTCAGCATCTTGCCAGCTCAGATGTTTATTGGGACAAAATTGTTGCCATTGAACCACAGGGTGAGAAGCAGGTGTATGATCTGACCGTGCCGGACACCCATAACTTTGTTGCAGAAGACTTCTGTGTTCATAACACCACGTTCGCGATGAACCTGGTGGAGAATGCTTTGTTGAATACTGACAAAGGCATCATGGTGTTCAGTCTGGAGATGCCCAGTGAGCAGTTGATGATGCGTATGCTGTCGTCGCTTGGTCGAATTAATCAGTCCAAAGTACGTTCCGGTAATCTGGAAGAAGAAGACTGGCCCAAGCTGGTGTCTGCCGTTGAGCGTATCAAGGACAAAAAACTGTTCATTGACGACACTGCCGGCATCAGCCCATCCGAAATGCGTTCCCGTGCCCGCAGGATTGTGAGAGAGCATGGTGAACTGGGCATGATCATGATCGACTATCTGCAGCTGATGCAGATACCCGGTTATGATCAGGGACGAACCAATGAGATTTCTGAAATCTCCCGTTCTCTAAAAGCCATTGCCAAAGAGTTCAATGTACCGGTGATCGCGTTGTCACAGCTAAACCGATCTCTGGAGCAGCGCCCTAACAAACGTCCGGTTAACTCTGACTTGCGTGAATCGGGTGCAATCGAGCAGGATGCTGACGTCATTATGTTTATATATCGGGACGAGGTGTATAACCCCGATACGGAATACAAAGGCGTCGGTGAAATTATTATCGGCAAACAGCGTAATGGTCCTATCGGCTCGGTCAGACTGGCCTTTATCGGGCAGTACACCCGCTTTGAAAACCTGGCGCCTGATGCTTATAACTTTGATGACGATGAATAATACCAATTCCGTCTTCTAAACATGAATTGCGCAGCCAATCCAAACCGCTGGTTCTGCGTCAGAACTCCTCGCAATAGCCAGCTATTACTCGTCGTTCTTCCTTGCCCAGCGATTTGGATTGGCTTGCTCATGGTCATATTTAGAAAACGGAATTGGTATAATCGTCATCAATACTACTTTATCGCTTGGGTCTTCTCTGGATCATAAACAGGGTGCGGCTTAGATTATCCAGTGCTTCAATGATAGGGATTTCTGTTGATGCGCCAAATGCTCCTATTGAAACCAGTATTTTGGTCGGGTCCAAATTATCTATTTCTTCTTCGACCCCTTGTAGTACTGCCACCTGCTGATAACGGGCATTAGGCTGACTGCTGAAGGTTGTAATATGGCAGACTTTTTTCCCTTTGCAAGGAGAGCGTGCCTTCATCCATTCTTTAACTGTTTGTTTGGTGGTGGGGCGTTTTATACTTGATGCACCTATGGGTTTTTCTGGTGTCATGAACGTGTCTGGATGATCCCGATGCTCACTAAGAAAGCGGCAAGATGCCTCCTTGAACTTATCGGTTAGTACAAATGAATAATCTTTTTTGAGTTTGTGATACAGGTAGCTGGTAACGCCTTGTTCTGGTAGGTAGCTGGTAACGACTTGTTTCTGTTTGGGGTGATAGCCACCAATCGAGCGTCTTTTCCGATCAAAATACTGCTCATCATCACACATTTTTCTGACGCCATGAACGATGGCCCGGTAGGCTGTATCTTCTGTTAAGGTGGATAAATGGGTTTTCTGGTGATAGGAAATATCGGTCATGCCGTCTTGATCAATTTCAAACCAGACTGAATCGTAATCCTCGTCTACTTCTCGTACCTGATCGGTCAGCTTGCCGGAATTAACGACTCTATCACAGGTCAGCGTGGTGACTTTGCCCATAACTCTGGATATTGGCTCATAAGGGCGATAGCCATCGTGCTGTTCAGGTATTCCGTAGTTATCATAGAAAGCGATCATTCCAATGAAGCGAATTTGCATTTGTTGAATGCTGCCACCCAGCAAGAGTGAATGATCATTAGAGTGTTGACTAGCACTAGGGATCAGGGTCTGGTACATTTCCAGCTGATGTAGATACTCAACAATCTCTGACTTCATGCCTGTCACTGGATTATGTCGCTCCTTAATTTCTTCACCTTCATCAAGCAGCCATTTTTGTGCTTCCAGTCGCTGCTCCGGGGCTAGGGCAGTGCTGCCTTCCTGATTCTGGGTAAGCAAAACGATTGAAGCTAATCCAAAATAATGACGGGTTATTTTTAGCTTTTCTAACAGATTAATCAGTGAGACATGCTGCGGGATTGAAAATAAATTATGATCAAGGCCCCTGATCAATGCGACTAAACAGGCAGGGCAAGAATTGACAAGATCTATGTCCTTTTTGTGTTGATTGTAATGGTCTTTTTTGTATTGCTCATAAAGCTGTTTTTCATAACCCGAGAACCAGCCTCCTGACTGATTCAATCTGAGCAGGTTTGAGTGACTGGTTAGCGAACGCGAGAGCTTGTTGTAGTAATTGCCACCAAAATTTTCTGCCCATTTCATCACGTAGACATCCGGGTGTAAGACGTCTTCTGAAGCTGTTGCCAGAGCTAGTTGGTACTTTAGAATAAATAAAGAAAAGAACAGGTTTAGACATCTGTGTCTGAAAGATAGGATATAACTGACGTAAAAAGCACCTGCCGTAGAAGCGCAAAAAATAAGTGCATAAAATAACTTCATCTGTTCGGTGCTACCTTTGTTTGTCTAGTGCTGAGTGTTCTGCTGGTATTCGTTTTCCGTGTTGATCCATTCCTTAAAAGCATCCAGGCGATCAGCAATATCATCCGTTTCCAATTGGGCATGAGGCTTCTTATCGTCATAGCATGAATGGTAGAATTTGAAACTTTGGGTCGGTAGTTTATGGCGAACTATCGTTTTTGCCAGTTCACAAAATGGCTGAGGAGTAACCAGTGTCAAATCAGAATAGTTGATAAAGTCGCGTTCATCTGACAGCCCTTTTTCAAACTCAGAGCGAAGGGCTCCAGAATGCAAGCCAATATCAATAGTCTTGATAATGGTCCAGTCTTTGAAGTAATACAAAATGATCTCTTTGGCAAGTTGCCCCTGACTTAGGCGACCATCTCCCTTAAAGGTCTCGTTTAAATATTTTATAAGTCCTGGCTCAAGGCCATTTTCAGCAATATCAAGGCGGGAATAGAACTTAGAATCAGAGGTTATCAATATGATGCTTGTAGGTAATGAGTTCTTGCCAATCTTTCTGTTCATCCATGCTCTAAGGTGAAGAATATGTTTCGACATCGAACCGGGATGAGACGAAACAAAAATCATCAAGTTATGATAGTAAGCTTTTTGCTCAAAGCCAGAATCGTCTATTTGACCACTACTATAAGCACCGAATACAGGTGTATTTCTCAGTGCTTTGTTGGCCGAATCAACCTGTTCCTTAGCTTGTACCGTGTAACTTAATCTTTCTTTATCCCAGCCTGATCTCAGTACGGACAACATATGGCTTACAGAGGAAAAGTCTGTAGATTGCTCGGTGATGGATAGTAAGTCATAAATCGGCTTGCTGTATCTGATAACTTCGGTACTCGCATTAATGGCGCTGAGTTTACTACGAAAGTTTTCGTACAGCTTTGAACTGGTATCCTCGGCATTGTGAGTTGCTAGAGCAACCCTTTGGGCTGCTAACATCAGAAGCAGCACACCAAAAAGATAGCCCAACCATACTATTCGTTGCATCAGCAAACTCATCTATTTTGTTTTATGAATGTTGCTGTAGAAGATAGACCAAAATCTAACGGTTCAAGTGATCGATTAGTTAAAAAGAACCAGTTAATTATTCCTGAAAGAAACTATGAAATTTTCAGTAAATAAGATATTTCAATAAAGTTGAAGGCTTTAATATGAACGAAGTATGAACGCGCAAAATTAATAGTTAACTGGTTGTTATTAATGATTTTTTTGGAAGGTATACTGTAGGCTTTATTGACAGACTCTTTACGTACGAATGTTAAACAAAAAAGGAATTGCACTGGCACTGACAGCAGTAAGTGCTGGTATGGCTTTGTCTGGACAGGCTCAGGCAGACGCCCGTGGATTTGCAATGGGTGGCGCAGGGGTTGCGGCGGGTAGTTATCTGGCGTCTCCGATGTACAATCCCGCTCTGGCCGCAGAGTATGAAGATCGTGATAACTTTGGAATGTTATTACCAACGGCAGGCCTGGGTATTCATGATGGTGATGATCTTTATAACAAGGTCGAAGACTTTGAAGATATCAACAATCAGATCAAGAACGGAGGCAATATTGATGAGTTGGCAGATGAATGGCATCGCTCATTGAAGGCTCTGGATAAAGGTCTTGCGACAATTGATGGTGATCTGGGACTGGTTATTGCGATTCCTAACCGCTATATGAGTATCAATTTCTTTACCAAGGCTAACCTGACACTGCTGGCAACCGCCAATGTAGACGACGATGATCTTATTGGTGATCCGGACCCGGACGATATCAAATCAACGGTTCAGGGACTTGCCGGTGGCACCATGGATATCGGTTTCACCTTTGCCAGAAGTTTTGGTAAATGGTCTGTGGGTCTGGCACCTAAATTTCAACGCCTTTACACACTGAATTACCATGAAAGTGCGGGTGATTTTGATGACGATGAGTTTAAGAAAATCAGCGATGATTACGTTGAAGACTCAACGTTTAACCTGGACTTTGGTATGACCTACAACCCGGGTGAACGAACCCGGATTGGTTTTGCAGCAAAAAACCTGTTCAAGCGAGAGCTTGAAACCAATGTTCAGCGCGGTGGCACTGACACGTATCTGGTGGAGCCCCATTATACGTTAGGTGTTGGATATAGCCGGGGCTGGTTTTCAGCGACGATGGATGCTGATTTGAACAAGCGCCGTCATTTTGCCGGGTCGGACTATAAAACCCAGTTTCTTAGCATTGGTACGGAACTGAATGCTTTTCGCTGGGCGCAGGTTCGGGCAGGTTACCGACACAGTATGACCGACTACAGTGAGGATGTGATAACCGCTGGTTTGGGTTTTAGTCCTTTCGGGCGCTTTGGTCTTGACCTCTCTGCACAGTATGGTTCGGATAGCCGCTATGGTGTGGCAACACAATTGTCATTTACTTTTTAATGTAGGCAGGTGTGTCTGTAACGGTGGCTCTTTGTGAGCCACTGTCACCTGGTTTGTAGTAATTCAAAAGGTAAGTCCTATATTTACGATCAGGTTAATAGCGTGATCGAAAGACTATGCAGAAGCTTTTTTGTGTATAGTCGATGAATAATTAATCATGATATTCATTTTGAGCAAAAGATTTTCCAGCATAAACATTAAAGCTGACGGGTTTAGTGATTTGTTACAGCTAATGATTTTTATTGGAAAGTGAGGAAATCTATTCTTGAATTTTTTTAAGTTAGTGTCCTTTTTGTTGCGTGATCGTATTTTTTTCAACAATAGTCAAACTTATAGAGTGTTTATCGATGATGTCCGAAAATAGCTAGTTATGAGCGACAGGCTGTTTTATGATTGATGTTATGAATGAAGCTGTATATTACAGGGCAATGCAGTCCCGGGATCGTCGGTTTGATGGTAAGTTCTTTGTTGCTGTCAAAACAACGGGAATTTATTGTCGGCCTATATGCCCTGCCAAGCCCAAACAGACTAACGTTGAGTTTTACTCCTCATCTCAAGAGGCAGAGAATGCCGGATATCGGCCCTGTATGCGCTGTAGGCCAGAATGTGCACCATCTTCAGCCGCCTGGCTGGGCAAATCAGCTGTTGTGCAAAGAGCGCTACGGGTTATTTCCAATGGTGAATTCATTTATTCATCGGAAGAAGAATTTGCCAATAAGTTTGGTCTGACAGCAAGGCATTTACGGCGTCTGTTTAAAGAGGAAGTGGGGCGAACTCCCAAGCAATGTGCAGACAGGGCTCGCCTTGATTTTTCACGTAAATTGCTGACTGAAACAAATTTGCCTATTACCGAAGTGGCAACGACATCTGGCTTTTTATCTATACGCCGATTCAATGATGCCTTTAAAAAAAGGTTTCAGCAAACGCCAGGTTTATTCAGAAAAAATGCAAGCGATAAAAATGGAATTATTGATTTTTCTCTGGCGTATCGACCACCATTTGATTGGGATGAACAACTCAACTTTTTCAGGAATCATGCAATAAGTCATCTTGAAATGGTAAATGATCATACTTACGAACGAGTGTTCAGAGTTGGAGAGAGTGTTGGTCATGTCAAAGTAACGCATCAGCCAGAAAATTTATGTTTAAATGCAACCATCACTATGGATGACAATGGTCAGCTATTGTGGGTATCAAAAAAAATTCGCAAGATGTTTGATTTAGACTCTGACCCACTCATGCTTACTGAACGTTTAGCAAAAGACCCAATATTGGATAGTCTCAACAGACAGAGTCCCGGCCTTCGTTTGACAGGTATGTGGGACCCTTTTGAGGCGGCAATTACTACCATTCTTGGGCAGTTAGTATCATTAAAACATGCAAGATTACTGGTTAATCAACTGGTTAGTTCTTATGGTGAGAAAGTTGTCCATCCTGTCGATAAGTCCGATATCAGACTATTTCCTACACCGGAGATTCTGGCTAATTGTGATCTTGCAAGACTGAAAACAACGGGTAAGCGTAAAGAAAGTATAAGGACACTATCGAAGCTGGTCGTATCCGGTGCAATTAATCTGAGCCCTTATCAGTGCACGGAAGTATTGAAGCAGCAGCTGCTCAAGATCCCCGGCATTGGTCCGTGGACGGCAGAATATATTTTACTGAGAGGGTTTAATGATACCGATGCATTTCCTTCTTCCGATCTGGTCATTCGTAGAGCACTTGAAAAGCATAAAGATATAGATCCGGAACAGGTCAGGCCCTGGAGAGGCTACATGGCAGTCCATTTATGGAATCGGTATGCATCGGACTTATCGCGGACAAAAGGCAGTGACGTATGACTCTTTTTCACAAATATCTAAACACCCCCGTCGGTCGCTTTAAGCTGGTAGCGGATCAAGAGCATCTATTGGCTGGTTACTGGGTGCAAAGTGCGGATGACAGATCATCTTTTGATTTGAGCCAGTTAAGTGATGAGCATCCCATACTTAATCGGGCTGGAATTGAGATGCAAGAATATATGCAGGGAAAGCGTAGATCATTCGATGTACCTGTTAAGCCTGAAGGAACGCTGTTTCAGAAGCAGGTTTGGCAAAAGCTGTTAGAGATTCCCTATGGAGCAACAGTCAGTTATAGCGAACTGGCTTCAAGCATTAATAATCCCAAGGCATCAAGAGCAGTAGGTGCTGCAGTGGGCAAAAACCCCTTACTGGTTTTCATTCCCTGCCATCGGGTCATTGGGTCTTCAGGCGCATTAACAGGTTATGCAGGTGGGCTTGAGGCAAAAAAGTGGCTTTTGACACTGGAAAACCCTTAGCCCGAATATTTCATAAATTTGCTGCCAACTGTCAACAGCCCATGGAAATAGTGCTTTTTTACCAAAAATGCTTCGGACACATCAGTCCGAAGCCATTGCAGGTACAAGCGAGAGTTTTCAAGGGATGTAGCAATAGCGCATGCATTTTATGAAATATTCGGGTTAGGAGGTTCACATGGACCATTACAGTGTTCTGGACCTTACGGTAAAAGCCGCAAAGCTTTGGCTGGAAAATCTGGATAACCGTTCAGTTGCCAATACCAAGTCGCTCGAAGAGCTTCGCAAGGCTTTATTTTTAAAACTGGAAGAAGAAGGGCAGCGGCCTGAAGATGTATTACAATATCTTATTCAGTCAATGGATGGTGGCTTGCTGGGTATTTGATGGGTAGTTGCTTTCGGGCAAGTACCCATCGTTTATGCTTTTTAAGGCATAATCGTTAATGGCGGTTCATCCAGTGCCGCCATTTGCTCGCGCAGTTCCAGAATATGCTCCGACCAGTAACGCTCGGTATTAAACCATGGAAAGGCCATGGGGAACGCCGGGTCTTGCCATCGCTTGGCTAACCAGCCGCTGTAGTTCATCAGGCGCAGGGTTCGGAAGTATTCAATCAGGTTCAGCTCAATCGGGCTGAAGTCATAAAACTCATTGTATCCCTCTAATAGCTCTGACAATTGTGCCGTCTGGTTGGCACGATCGCCTGACAGAAACATCCACAAGTCCTGAATGGCCGGTGCCATACAGGTGTCGTCAAAATCCACAAAGTGGGCATTATCGTCGCGCCAGAGAATATTGCCGCAATGGGCATCTCCATGAACCCGGATGGCTTTGGGTTGGTACTGTTTTTCGATGTTTTCCAGTTTGTTCAGAATATCTCTGCTCAGGGTTTCGTAGGCAGGTAAAAGCGGTGTTGGAATAAAGTCATTTTCCAGCAGCCACTCCACATTGTCTTTGCCATAACGTTGTAAATTAATGGCTGGTCGATGTTCAAAAGGTTTTGCCGAACCCAACTGATGCAACCTTCCCATGCAGCGCCCCAGGGTGAGCAGGTGGTCAAAGTTGTCCAGTTCTGGTGGATAGCCACCTTTGCGTTCAAACAGTGCAAACTGAAAACCTTCGAATTCGTGCAGGGTTTCGCCCTGTTCGTTCTTTAAAGGAGGAACAATAGGAAACTCCATATCATGAAGTTCGAGGCTGAACTCATGTTCTTCCAGAATTTGCTCTTTGGTCCAGCGTTGTGGGCGGTAAAACTTGGCAATAATGCGCAGGCTTTCTTCAATGCCTACCTGGTAGACGCGGTTCTCGTAACTGTTTAATGCCATAATTCGGGCATCAGAAAGATAGCCCTGACTTTCAATGGCATCCAGCACCCGATCCGGAGTGAGCTGATCGTAAGGGTGTTGAGCACTTGAGTTCATACTGATGTCCGCGTACATAACCGATAAACAGCTATTTTATTGGGTGGTCGCGGGGCTGTCGAATACAGATAGATACTGACAGGGCTTCCAGTATCTGTATTCGGATGGATTTTAAAGTACCCTGAATTCGTATCATAAGTGCATAACCTCTGTAACCAGAGAGTTGCTTCAGAACCTTTGAAGTGAATCAGAACTCAGGTGTCAACCCCGTTTTGAAATGACCTTTTTCCACCGGTTTGAGATGACCCGTTTTCAGCAACACTTTTGATCAGCCAACCTGTAAAAGCCCCAGTTTTAACCTGTGCATAATCTGAGCATTTGTCTCTACAGAGCTGTAGCTCTTGATATTCAAGTCCTGATGGATGTGTACGTTTGTTTTAAATTGATGCATAAGCCTTGGGTCACCTTGCCGACTGAGTTGCATCACACCCAATGCAAATGGCATCAATGCCATTACCGTGCTATAAAACTACTATGCGAAGGCCGACTTTTTCTGATTTACAACAAAGTCGGCCACCCGTTGATTTCCAAGGTCTAGAGGAAAATATATTGTACATAAGTACATTAAAAATACAGCAAAATTGATGCACATGGACGACACATGTCTTTCGAAATGCGGCAAATTAATGTTGTAAAATGGTGCTATTTTCTTATCTAAGCCTTGGGAATTCTGAAAAGTCCGAATTTTGGCATTTACAGTAAAAGTCGGTCTTCGCGTACCTACTGCAAATCGTTAAATCTCTGAAGGTCATATTCCCCACTTGCGGCGAACTACTCACAGAGCTTACTTCATACCCAGCCCCTTGGGGCGGAGTAGTTGTCTCAAATGTTTAGCAGTCGTCAATGGAACTCAAAAGGATATGCCAAAGTCAAGATTTATTGAACAGTCTTCAAGCAAAGCAGTATTGCACTGAAAAGGTCTTTATCTCAGTACACTGAAATTTCGGCGGGTTTGACTCTATGAAGATCAATTGTTCCATACACATGCTTATCATTCTTTGCCAGATTGCTCTTCTTTCCTCTGGTGTCCGGGCACAACACTTTTTTCCGGCAGCTCTGGCTCCCGGATATTTGAAAATGCATGAATCACTATTGGAAAAAACGTTTGATGAGCATGCATCGTTGCGTGAAAAACGATCTATTAACGGAATGCCTGACTCTGGCAGATGGTATTGGATGATTAAAATAGTTAGATCATCAACAGCTCAGCCATGCACAGGTATTCCCCTGAATGCACGCTGGGTGATAACAGCGGCACACTGCACGATCAATGAGACAGAGGGAGTGCTGGCTATTGACTATACGGCCAATCTTGGAGACCAGACAGAGGACAAAACAGTTACTGCAATCAAAAATTACAGTCAGATCCATGGTGCAAGAATCCCTGTTAAACGAATTGTTAAACACCCGAACTCAGAAGCCGCCAAGGACGATAGGGCTTCAGGCATTGCTTCTACACAAAATCCTGCCACAACACCCCAAACAGAAGCTTTTGCTGGGGGACATGTGGGTGTTAATGATATAGCCCTGCTGGAGTTAAGCTTTCCCCTGCCTGTGGAAGTAGTTAACAAAACGCCACCCGTTAACTTTAATGAAGTTAATATCAAGCCAAATCTAAAAGCCACGATGGCGGGCTATGGGGACGGCTACGGAACAAATCCGCAAAATGTTCCACATTACTACTCAAGTACATTAAGAAGCTTTAAGAAGGGTGATTTGAAAATTCTGACTCTGCCTGTGAAAAAAAAGCCTAAACGGGGAAAAGTGAATTCTGGACCCAAGCGATGCAAAAGGCTTCTTTCAGGCAATGCTGAAGCCGACAACCCGATGATATGTGATACAGGTGCTCCAATCCCTTCCAATGGTGATAGCGGTGGTCCTCTGGTCAGCAATAACATGATTATTGGAACACTATACGGAGGAGATACTTACTCTGACATGAGCTTTCGGACAAAAGACGGTGCTGCTGTATTTGAAATGGAGCGTATCAAGTTTGAGCCGATTTTGTATCATAAACATCTTATTACGTCTAATGCAGGATTCCAATGGACTGATCATAAAATCATACCCGAGGGACAGGGCTTTTCACCAGTTACTACGAATTATAAAAAAGATGATTCAGGGATGGCTGTCGTGCCTGTCTGCAGAGTTAAAAACGCAGACAATAGCTGGTCTTATGGAACCATGACTAAGTATATTGGTCTTAAACACTGTCGTTATAGTTTTTACGGGTTTTACAGACATAAAGTAGCGCAACTTGAAGACATTAACTTTCAGGTAGCGTCCGGCTGGGAAAACCAGAACAGCGAATCAGATGCAAAAATTGTGTGGAAAAAATTGCATAAGAAACACCTGACACCAACGTCTTCTTCCACCACACCCATCGCTATAGACTTTGACTCTAAAGGTAACTCTCTTTATCTATGTGCACTGATAAGCGATGAAGATGGTGGTACAACTCATTTGGAAAATGGCGAATTTGGGATAATCAGTAAACAATCAAAACGATGTAAGATCGGAAACAAAGCATTTCGTTTTAGCCCTAACAGAAATCGATTTTTCTGGGTGCTTTCCATTCAAAGCCCGATGCATCAAACACAGTTTAGTAACCAGTAAAACTCATAGCCACATGGACTGTGGCAGCTTGAATTATGCACTTTCACATCAATGCGTTTGAACACAGCCTACTCTTTAGCTTTACGTTTATCATTAGAGAATTCCTTCGTTGTCAATCGTATTTTACTGTCCGGGCTTAGATCATCAAATTGCTGGCGTTCTGACCAGACACCAGACATCTATGGTTTTTACGCCCTGCTTTTTTAGAACTCTCGATAGCTCTGAAACGGTCTCCCCTGTGGTGACTACATCATCAACAATGGCAACATGCCGATAGCCTGTTTCCCTGCAGACAAAGGCTCCTCGAATATTCTTAAGACGTTCACTGGCTTTGAGTTGTTGTTGCGCTTCTGTCGCACGAATCCGTTTTACCATTTTTTTGTCTAAAACCATCTTTTTATCTTTTAGCTGACGATTGAGGGCTTTCGCCAGGAGCAGAGCTTGGTTGTAACCGCGCTGCTGTAAGCGCTTTCTGTGTAGCGGTACCGGAATAATGGCTTCTGGCCAGATTTCCTGATGGTAATGCTGTCGAAGCACCTCAGCCAGTGAGGCTGTCATTGGCTTTATCAAAGCGGTCTGCTGGCTGTACTTGATGCGGTGAATAATGTGGTTGACTGGAAAGCGGTACTGAAAAGCCGAGTAGCAGCGATTAAAGACGGGTGTTTTTTTAAGGCACTGACCGCAGAGTTTTGTTGATGCAACGAGGACAGGCAAGCCACAACTCTGGCAGGCTTGCTGATTATCGGGGCAGGCATTCAAACACAATTCACAGAGGGGTTGCCTGAACGACGTGGCTCCTCGACACAACAGGCAGCTTATTTGTAGCGTATTGTTTAATATTTGTTCGATTGTAAACATTCTTATGGATTAACGATTGACGTTAGATTTCAATTCATTATTATCAGCCATGTTTTAATCTCAATAATCAATATTAATGGCTGTGCTCAGCGTTACTGCCACGGGCGCTCCGGGGAAAAATTGAACAACATGACTGCACCTGTAGGCACCACTCACTCTGGTACAACCCTTCGCCATGACTGGACGGTCGAAGAAGTTGAGGCGTTGTTTCAGCAGCCTTTTAATGATCTGATTTTTCAGGCTCAGCAGACTCATCGTGAACACTTCAACCCGAATCAGGTGCAGGTCAGTACGTTGTTGTCGATCAAAACCGGTGCCTGCCCTGAGGATTGCAAGTATTGTCCCCAGAGTGGTCACTACAACACCGGACTCAGTAAAGAAAAGTTGATGGAAGTGCGCAAGGTGCTGGAAGAGGCGCGTGCCGCAAAAGTATCGGGTGCGACTCGTTTCTGTATGGGTGCAGCGTGGAAAAACCCGCCGGAAAAAGACCTGCCTTACATCATGGAAATGGTGAAAGGCGTGAAGGAAATGGGTCTGGAAACCTGCATGACGCTGGGTATGCTCAATGCCGATCAGGCGAGCCGTCTGGCAGAAGCCGGGTTGGATTATTACAACCATAACCTGGACACATCGCCCGAATTTTACGGCAGCATCATCACCACTCGCACCTTCTCTGATCGCCTGGATACTCTGCAGCATGTGCGAGATGCCGGTATGAACATTTGCAGTGGCGGCATTGTGGGGCTGGGTGAAACCGAGCGTGACCGTGCTGGCATGCTGGTGGCTCTGGCCAATCTTCCTAAACACCCTGAAAGTGTGCCTGTGAATATGCTGGTGCGGGTAGAAGGAACACCGTTGGAAGACGTTGAAACCGTGGATGGTATCGAATTTGTGCGCATGATTGCGGTGGCCAAAATTATGATGCCAGCATCCAGTGTTCGACTTTCTGCCGGTCGTGAAAACATGAGTGACGAGTTGCAGGCGCTGGCATTTCTGGCCGGAGCCAACTCTATTTTCCTCGGCGATAAGCTGCTGACCACACCCAACCCGAAAGAAAGCCGTGACCGACAGCTGTTTGATAAACTCGGCATCAACATGGACGATCGAACCGAGCAGGATGCTGAAGCCTTTGCCCGAAGCTGCCCTCTGCGTGAGCAGGATAACGACCATTATTACGATGCGATGAAAGCTTCCTGAGTGAATGGATACGGATTAGTCGATGGATCGCTCTATGGATAGCTCTATGAATAGCTGGATGGATAAAGAGCTGCAGCAGGATTTGCAGTCGCGCAGGGAAGCTAACCTGTATCGGTCTCGTAAAACGCTGGAGACGGCTCAAGGACCCGAGGTGGTCATTGATGGAAAACCGTATCTGGCGTTTTGTAATAATGATTACCTCGGGTTAGCCAACCATCCTGAAGTGGTTGCCCGCCTGAAAAAGGCGACAGCTGACTATGGTGTCGGCGGCGGGGCTTCCCACCTTGTGGTGGGTCATAGTAGAGCTCATCATCAACTGGAAGAAGAGCTGGCTGAATTCACCGGAAGAGACCGGGTACTGCTGTTCTCTAACGGCTATATGGCCAACCTCGGTGTGATCTCTGCTCTGCTAAATAAGCAGGACGCTGTGTTTCAGGATCGCCTGAATCATGCCTCGCTTCTGGATGCCGGTCTTTTGTCGGGCGCCCGTTTTCAGCGTTATTTGCACAATGATGTGGACAATCTGACCACCCGACTGGAGCGTTCTGATGCCCGTCGCAAGTTGATTGTGACCGATGGAGTGTTCAGCATGGACGGTGATGTGGCGCCCTTGCCGGAGCTGGCAGAGCTGGCAAAACAGCAAAACGCCTGGTTAATGGTTGACGATGCCCACGGTTTTGGCTGTTTGGGCAAGATGGGCGGGGGAGTTGCAGAATACTTTGATCTATCTCAGGATGACTTGCCGGTGCTGGTTGGTACACTGGGCAAGGCCTTTGGTACGGCTGGTGCGTTTGTAGCGGGTAGTGAAGCGTTAATTGAAACACTTATTCAGTTTTCCCGTACCTATATTTACACCACCTCCATGCCGCCGGCGGTAGCGGCTGCCACCCGAACCAGTCTGAAACTGCTGCGTGAAGAAACCTGGCGACGTGACCATTTACAGGTGCTGGTTCAGTATTTTCGCCAGGGTTGTGAACAACTGGGGTTGCAGCTGATGGAATCGGCTTCACCGATTCAGCCGGTAATGGTCGGCAGTGCCAGCAGTGCGTTGGCGATGAGTAATGCACTGGCTGAACAGGGTATTCTGGTGACTGCCATCCGACCGCCTACCGTTCCTGAAGGAACGTCGAGGCTCCGTATTACTTTCAGTGCTGCCCACAGCCGCGAGCATGTGGATCAGTTACTGAGTGCACTTGAGCGCACGGTAAGTCCGTTGCAGGAGGAAGTGGCATGAGTCTGCCCATCGTATTAATCAGTGGCTGGGGCATGCCGGCAACCGTGCTGGAACCACTGGCACAGGAGCTGGATGGCGATGGCCGTGCCTGCGTGGTTCAGTTACCGGGGCTGGTGGAAGAACCCGGTGCCCGCTATGGCTGGCAGGAGTTAATGGGTTATCTTGATCTGCACCTGCTGGAAACGCCGGTGGTACTGGTTGGCTGGTCGCTGGGTGGAACGCTGGCGGCACTCTATGCCAGTCAGAACCCTGACAAGGTAGCTGGTGTGGTGACCCTGGGCACAAATCCATGTTTTGTTCGAAATGACGACTGGCCTCAGGCGATGCTGCCCGCCACCTTCTCAAGCTTTTATGCGGGTATGGAAGAAGACCCGAAAGCGACCATTCAGCAGTTTTCAATGCTGTGTTCCATGGGCAACAGTAATCAGAAAGCATTGATGCGTGAACTGGCAACGTTGACTGAGGATGTTGATCTGGAACCTGCTATTTTGTTGGGCATGTTGAAATTGCTTGGCGAGAGTAATGTGCGTTCCCAGTTTGCTGATTTGCGTTGTCCGGTCATTCACTGCTTTGGTCGTCAGGATGCACTGGTGCCTGCTGACGTTGCCCAGCGCATTGAACAGGAATTTCCTGCCCATGCGGTGAATGTGTTCAATGGCGGGCACACGTTCTTTCTTGATAATGAAACCGGCATTACCCGTCAGGTAGCAGAACTGGTGACCCGTTTATGCACCAGAGGGTAACGTCATCCGTTGCCGGGGTGTGTCGGCCAGCTCGTGCAGATAAACGACGCATTGCCGTCAACTTCAGCCGCGCTGCCAAAACCTATGATTATGCGGCAGTCCTTCAGGATCGTGTGGCTGCCAGAGCCATGCTTGGGTTGCCTGCAGACTGGTTACCTGATTGTGTGTTGGATCTAGGGTCTGGCACCGGTAGCCAGACAACACTGCTGGCAGAGCATTACCCGCAGGCAACGGTTCTGGGAATGGATCTTGCGATAGGTATGGCTTCTCATGCCCGATCCAGTTATCCGGAGCTGAACTGGTGTTCTGGTGATATCGAACACTTGCCGTTTAAAAGCAATGCGCTGGATGTGGTGTTTTCCAGTCTTGCCATTCAGTGGTGCGACCTGAGCAGGGTGCTCGAAGAAGTTTATGACGTATTAAAACCCGGTGGTGTATTTGTCTTCTCAACACTGGCTGCCGGGACTATGCATGAGCTGAAACAGGCATGGAGCAGCGTTGACCGTCATGTGCATGTGAATACTTTTGATGCCTTCAGCACGCAAAAGCACTGCGTTCAACAATCTGGTTTTCAGTTGCACTCTTTTAAGCTGCAGACCGAGACCGTTTTCTACCTTACTGCCATGCAGCTACTCAGGGATATGAAAGCGCTTGGGGTAAACACGGTGCCGTCGCGTCAGAATGGACTGATGTCCCGCCAGCGAATCTTCAAGTTTCAGCAGGCTTATGAAATGTTCCGCACCGATAAAGGATTGCCTCTATCCTATGAAGTCATTTACGGCATACTCCGTAAACCTCAACGTTAACTGAAACTATAATCAGGCAGATAAGCCGGAGTATACACACTGATGGCTAACACCTATTTTGTTACCGGAACCGATACCGATGCAGGTAAAACGGTGGTTTCCTGTGGCCTGCTGGAAGCAGCCCGTCAGAAACAGTTGCAAACCATTGCCCTGAAGCCCATCTCGGCGGGTTGTGAATCCACACCGGAAGGGTTGCGTAATGGTGATGCCGTAAAACTGATGGAAGCCATGACCATTAAGTTGCCTTATGCCCAGGTTAACCCTGTTGCATTTGAGCCGCCTATTGCGCCTCATATTGCCGCAGAAGAAGAAGGCCGTCGTATTACCGTTGACCGGCTCTCGGGTATTTGTCGTGGAGCCCTGATGCGACAGCATGACCTGTCATTGATTGAAGGTGCGGGTGGTTGGCGAGTACCACTGAATAACCGTGAAATGCTGTCTGAACTGGCCGTTGAAATGAATACGCCGGTGATACTGGTCGTAGGCATGAAACTGGGCTGCCTGAGCCACGCTTTACTCAGTGTTGAATCCATTCTGCGAGATGGTTTAACGCTGGCAGGCTGGGTGGCAAACCGTATTGATCCGGATATGAATCATTTTGAAGAAAACGTTCAGACCTTGAAAGACAGCATTCCTGCGCCTTGCCTCGGGGTTATTCCATGGCTTGATTCTCTGGATAACGGTTCTGTTGCCGGGCATCTGGATATTCAGCCTCTGCTGAAATAATTGATAGCTATCCTGCCTTCCTCCAAAGAAAGGTCTTTTAGAAGATCTTTCTTTCTTCAGTAAAAGCCCATCTGATTTCCATCTTTCAGCCGCTCTTTTGAAGATGTTGCATCTTCACAGCTGTTCACAGCAGTTGACATTGAATTCGTTCATACGTAAGTTTAAAACAACTGTTTGAATTGCTGCTAAACTAAACCTATATAAATAAAAGAACAAGTGAGGTAGTCGCAATGCCGGAATATAAGGCACCTCTGAGAGATATTCGTTTCGTAAGGAACGAGTTGCTGTCATACCCTGAACACTACGCCAGTCTGCCGGGTGCAGAAGAAGCTACGCCTGATATGGTGGATGCCATTTTGCAGGAAGGGGCTAAATTCTGTGAGCAGGTATTATCTCCCCTCAATCAATCAGGTGATCAGGAGGGGTGTACCTGGAGTGAACACGGAGTAAAAACCCCGGCAGGATTCAAAGAGGCTTATCAGCAATATGTTGAAGGTGGCTGGCCTTCCCTTGCCAGTGATGAAGCCTATGGCGGACAAGGCTTGCCTCACTCACTGGGACTCTCCATCAGCGAGATGGTCGGGCAGTCAAACTGGTCCTGGGGCATGTATCCGGGGCTGAGCCACGGGGCGATGAGCACCATTGAAGCCCATGGCACGGAAGAACAGAAAGAAACCTACCTTACCAAGCTGGTGACCGGTGAGTGGACGGGAACCATGTGCCTGACCGAATCCCACTGTGGTACTGACCTTGGCATGCTTCGCACCAAGGCTGAGCCTAATGACGACGGTTCTTACCGCATTACCGGTACCAAAATATTCATCTCTGCCGGTGAGCACGATATGGCGGAAAATATCGTTCATATTGTTCTTGCCCGCCTGCCAGATGCTCCGGAAGGTACCAAGGGTATCTCGTTGTTTATTGTGCCCAAGTACCTGCCTCAGAGCATTGGGGAAAGCAACGGTGTCAGCTGTGGCTCCATCGAACACAAAATGGGTATCCACGCGAATGCAACCTGTGTCATGAATTTTGACGAGGCAACCGGCTTTTTGATCGGTCCAGAGAATAAAGGCCTGAACTGCATGTTCACCTTCATGAACTTTGCACGTCTGGGCACGGGTTTGCAGGGGCTGGCGCATTCGGAAGTGGCTATGCAGGGCGCATTGAGTTATGCCCGCGAGCGTTTGCAGATGCGTTCATTGAGTGGTGTTAAAAATCCGGATGGCCCGGCTGATCCGATTATTGTCCACCCTGATGTCAGAAGGATGCTGCTTACTATTAAAGCCTTTACTGAAGGCAACCGGGCTCTGGCTTACTACACAGCCAAGCTGGCAGACCTGATGCACCATCCGGATGAAAGTGTTCGCAGTCAGGCTGATCTGACCATGGGTTTTCTGACGCCTATCCTGAAGGCTTTTGTGACAGAGACCGGTTTCGAAGCGGCTAACCTTGGTCTGCAGTGTTACGGCGGACACGGTTACATTGCTGAATGGGGCATGGAACAGAATGTTCGTGACGCCCGTATCTCCATGCTTTATGAAGGAACGACCGGTATTCAGGCTCTGGATCTGCTGGGTCGCAAAATTCTGCTGACTCAGGGCGAGTCCATGCGAACTTTCACCAAAGTCGTTCATCGTTTCTGCAAAGATCAGGCTGATAATGAATCGCTGAAAGAGTTTATCGAGCCTCTGGCTGCCCTCAATAAAGAGTGGGGCGAAATGACCATGCAGATTGGTATGAAGGCCATGCAGAACAAGGATGAGGTGGGTGCTGCGTCGGTCGATTTTCTGATGTATTCCGGTTATGTCTGTCTGGCTTACTTCTGGGCAGAAATGGCAAAAACGGCTCAGGAAGCACTGGCTGCTGGCTCGACTGAAGAAGGCTTTTACAAGGCCAAGATTCAGACCGCACAGTTCTACTATCAGAGATTGTTACCCAGAACCCTGATGCACAAGGCGGCCATTGAGTCGGGTGTCGATAATCTTCTGAGTATTGCGGAAGAGGACTTCGGAGAAGCCTGATCTTGGGCGTTGTTTGAATGAAAGGCCACTGTAGAGTGGCCTTTTTTATGAAGCATTTCTGATCGTGTGCTTATGATGTCTCGTCAAGAATCATAAAGCTCAGCAATGTTGTCGGCAGGGCAATAATGAGCGCTACTGGAAGCACTGGATTAATCAGCATCAAAGAGCAGGCTGCAATCCATACATTACGAACCAGCGCTTTTTTGGCCTTGTATTGCCGTGTCAGACGGCGGCGGGAGAAATGCCCGGGATCGGGAAGTTCGTTAGCCTTCAGTGTTTGCCCAAGGTTGATGTGTAACATTGCTTTTATAAGCGAAAAAAAATAACGCATAGCCAGTCCTTTAACCTGCGTACTTACTAACTCTAGCTCAAGTTGACCTGATTTTTTATCTTATCTGTATTGGTGCTTTTTTGCACAACTCTAAGCGTTGGTCTATACAATATCATTCCAAAAACGATTTTCTAAATTTCCCGGAGTCATATCAGCTGCTTTGGCTGTATCAGGCAGACTATGAGCTATTTAACCCAGTTAAAAAAAATAATAGTGGTTTTTGTTCTGGCCACTCCTTTCGTTATGCCAGAAAGTGTTTTATCGGATGAGCTGCAGGAGACTGAAGGCGTTACCAGCGAGCTTCCTGATCTGTCAGAAAAACCGGTGGACTCCAAAACGACACTCGATCTGTCGTTACCCTATAACAGTTTTGATCAAGAAAAAGGCTGGATGAAACAGCTTTGGGGGCGTCCTTTCAGAGATAAGCTGTATCTCGGTATGTGGACCCTGCATCTGGAATCCGGTGATGATCAGGAAAGCAATAATCAGCTGATCGGTGCCACTTACAAAGGTTATTACGGCGGAACGTTTATCAATACCCACCGTGATCGTGTCTGGTCTGGTGGCTGGCAGCGGACTCTGTTTCAGCAAAAATACGGTGAAATCGAGGTGGAAGCGGGTTATCGCGCAGGCATGATGTATGGCTATAAACGTTACCTGAAACTGGGTAACTCCCGCTGGTTTCCTCTTTTCCAGGCTCTGCTTGATGTCGAATATAAAAACTTTGGTGTCCAGTTTTCATGGGCAGGTGTCGTCTTAACCGCAGGGTTTTATTATCGATTCTGATTTTCGCAGAAATTTGCATGAATTTTCGTGGTTTTCATAGAAAAACCTCAGGTAGAATAGCGGTCGGTAAACGTATAAACAGAGTCTGAAAACGGGTCAGGCTCTTATACACAACTCAATAACAATAAACCCTATAACAAAAATCAGAGTACCGTCGCTATGATTGATTATCAGGCTCCCCTGCGTGATATGCGTTTTGTCTTGTATGAAGTGTTTAATGTCGCTGATGACTGGGCTCGTTGGGAATCACTCAGTGAACTGGTGGATCAGGAAACGGCAGATGCCATTCTGGAAGAAGGCGCCAAGCTGGTGTCGAAAACGCTTTCTCCTCTCTATCGAACCGGTGACGAACAAGGCTGCCACTGGCAGGATGGCAAGGTCTCTACACCTTCCGGTTTTAAAGAAGCCTATCAGTTGTATTCCGAAGGTGGCTGGACCGGTCTGAGTGGTAATCCTGAATACGGCGGCATGGGCATGCCCAAGTCGCTGGGCGCTCAGTTCGATGAAATGAGCTGTGGTGCCAATCTGGCTCTGATGCTTTACCCGAGCCTCACGTCCGGTGCCGCTCTGGCTATTGATGCCCATGCTTCTGAAGCCATTAAATCGTTATACCTTCCCAAAATGTATTCCGGAGAGTGGGCGGGAACGATGTGTCTGACCGAGCCCCATTCCGGAACAGATCTGGGTATTATTCGTACCAAGGCAATTCCTGAAGACGATGGCAGTTACAGCCTGACCGGAACAAAAATATTCATTACCGGCGGTGAGCATGACTTATCTGACAATATTGTTCATCTGGTGCTTGCGAAGCTACCGGGTGCCCCCGCTGGTCCAAAAGGTATTTCCCTGTTTCTGGTTCCTAAGGTTCTTGTGAACGACGATGGTTCGCTTACGGAACCCAACAGTGTCAGCTGTGGCTCTATTGAGCACAAGATGGGAATCAAAGGTGCATCAACCTGTGTGATGAACTTTGACGGTGCTAAAGGTTACCTTGTGGGCGACCTGAATAAAGGTTTGAACTGTATGTTCACCATGATGAATTACGAGCGGCTGTTTGTCGGTATTCAGGGGTTGGGCAGTGCCGAGCGTTCCTATCAGAATGCGCTGGCGTATGCCAAAGATCGTTTGCAGGGACGTGCCGCTACTGGTGTAGCGTATCCGGACAAGGAAGCAGACCCGTTGATGGTTCATGGTGATATTCGCCGAACGCTGATGAACATAAAAGCGTTGAACGAAGGCGGCAGGGCATTCTCAACGTTTGTGGGACAGCAGCTGGATAAGGCTAAATTCGGTGAAGCGTATGAGAAGCAGAAAGCGGCAGGTCTGGTCGCACTACTCACACCGGTGGCCAAAGCCTTCTTTACGGATATGGGGCTGGAGTGTTGTGTTGCAGGTCAGCAGGTACTGGGTGGTCATGGTTATATTGCTGAATGGGGGCAGGAACAGCTGGTTCGCGACGTACGAATTACGCAGATTTATGAAGGCACTAATGGCATCCAGTCGTTGGATTTACTGGGCAGAAAAATAGCGGCGAATGAAGGTGCTTATTTCAGGTTGTTTGCCGATGAAGTCCGGGTATTTATTGGTAATGCTGAAAATAGTGAGTTTGCTCCTGCATTATCCAAGGCTCTGGATGAACTGGAGCAGGCGACAGAAGCACTGCTTAAGCAGACAGCGGATGACCCAAATACCATTAACGCTGCTTGCGTTGAATACCTTCAGGGGTTTGCTTATGTCGCTTACGGGTGGGTGTGGGCGCAAATGGCGGAAGTGGCTAAAGCGCAGTTAGACAGTGGTACTGATGATCAGGACTTCTATCAGGCAAAAGTAACAACAGCCCGTTATTT
The DNA here is from genome assembly GCF_001583435.1 of Endozoicomonas montiporae CL-33. Classification (NCBI taxonomy): domain Bacteria; kingdom Pseudomonadati; phylum Pseudomonadota; class Gammaproteobacteria; order Oceanospirillales; family Endozoicomonadaceae; genus Endozoicomonas; species Endozoicomonas montiporae. The sequence goes on from NZ_CP013251.1 coordinate 626,587, forward strand.
TTATAAACGACAGCTACCTAAAGGTTCAGCGTTGCTGAAGGCTGCTGTATCCGGGGCTGAAGAGTTGTATGGCCTGAGCAATGAGCAATTTTGATTTGATCCGGATTGGCTGATCGATCAGCTTTGAGTCTATAGTTAAATAACTGGATGAGTAATATCTACAAGGATTGTAGAGGCAAGGACGCACAAGAAAAAGGCAGGATGCCGAAAGGAGTACATCCAGTGCACTTCAACCCCGTTTAATGCGGGGTTTTCTTTTTAGGCTAATTGACGGCAGGTAACCAGAGTCTTTTCCAATGACTGTTCAAGGTTTGGGATCAGCCTGCAGGCTTCCTGCAGTTTTCCTTCTTTCCCAAGCACTTCGATCTGGCTGGCGATACCTGCAAGCTGTGTGGCTCCAAGATTGCCGCTGCTGGATTTTAGTGTATGGGCAGCGCGGATCACCACTTCCAGGTCTGCGGCTTTGGCTGCCTGTTTCAGTTCTTCCAACAGGTTGGGAGCATCTTCAAAGTAACTGTCCAGCAGGCTACTGAAGGCTTCTTCCATAATCTCTTTGAGAGTGTTGAATGTATCAATGTCTACCAGAGGTTCATCCGTATCAATATCAGCGCCTTCCTCGTTTGGAACGCTGTTGGCCACTACCGGAAGTTCAGGTTCAGACTCTGGCTGGTTTTCGTCGTGCATCAACCAGTGCGAGAGCATGTCTCGCATGGTGTCTGATTTTATGGGTTTAGACAGGTAGTCATCCATACCGGCTGCCAGACATTTTTCCCTGTCGCCCTGCATGGCGTTGGCTGTCATGGCAATGATGGGAATTCTGGGCTGACGATGAGACTGCTCTCTTTTACGAATCAGCCCCGTTGCCTCGTAGCCCGACATGACGGGCATCTGGCAATCCATAAGAATCAGATCGTACTCTTTGTTTTGTGACATGCTGACGGCTTCTTTGCCGTCTGCAGCAATATCCGGTTCAGTCAGACCTATCTTCTTCAACATGCTGACAGCCACTTTCTGATTCACAATATTATCTTCAACCAGCAGTAGCCTGATTGTAGAGGAAAAAGATGGGTGATTACTTTGTACTGGGTGCTTGTCGCTCTGGCGTGCATGGTGTTCATGCATAACCTGCATGACGGTATCCAGCAGACGTGATTGTCGGAACGGTTTACTGAGACAGGCCGAAATACCGACTTCCTGTTGTTTGGCCCAGGTAATAAAACCGGCAGAACTCAACATAATACGGCGCGATTTTGCCAGCTCCGCATTACTTTCTATTTCTCTGGACAGCATTAAGCCGTCCATTTGAGGCATGTCCATATCAAGCAAAACCAGCTCGTACGGCTGCCCTTTACTGAGTGCCTGCTGCATCATATCCAGAGCTTTTGCACCACTGTCGCATTCTGAATGATCAACACCCCAGGCGGTCAGATAATGGCGCAGAATTTCCCGGTTGGTGGTGTTGTCATCCACAATCAGTGTTTTAATGCCTTCAAGAGCGTGACTGACCTTTCCGGATGATCTGGACTCTGACTCCGAAATACCCATGTCGAGTATGAATAAGAAGGTGGAACCCAGCCCTTCTGCACTGGTGACCTGAATATTCCCACCCATCAGCTCTACCAGCTGTTTGGAAATGGTCAGGCCAAGACCAGTACCGCCAAACCGACGGGTTGTGCTTCCGTCAGCTTGAGTGAAGGCACTGAACAGGTTGGCAAGCACATCCTCGGCAATACCAATGCCGGTGTCTTCCACTAAAAACTCTACCCTGACAAAATCAGAGGTTCTCTGAATCATATTCAGGCGAACAACGACCTCACCCGCTTCAGTGAATTTAACGGCATTACCAACCAGATTGGTCAAAACCTGCCGTAAACGAACGGAGTCGCCTTTTAGCACTTCGGGTAAGTCAACGTCAGTGTAACAACTGATTTCCAGATGTTTTTCCCTTGCCTTTCCAGCCAGCAAGGCGCAGACGTCTTCTGCTATTTCAGCAATATTGGTATCAATATTCTCTATCTCCATTTTTCCTGCTTCAATCTTGGAGAAGTCGAGAATGTCGTTGATGATTTGTAACAAGGCATCTGCAGAGCTGTAGGCGGTTTCGAGAAAGTCGCTCTGGGTTCGGTCAAGCCGTGTATCTTTTAACAACTCAAGCATACCCAGCACACCGTTCATGGGTGTTCTGATTTCATGACTCATATTGGCAAGGAAAGAGCTTTTGGCCTTGGCAGCATCAAAGGCCGCTTCTTTGGCTTCACGCAGTTCCGAGATGTTGTCTTTCAAGTCGCGGTTGGCGTCATGCAGTTCCCGGGTTCTTTCCGCAACAGAAGCTTCCAGGGTTTCCCGCTGCTGTTGCAGGCGCTGGTCGCGTTCTTTAATGCGCATAATCATTTCGTTGAAATAATCATACAGTTGACCTATTTCGTCGTCATCGAAACGGTGAACTTTCTGGTCGTATTGCTGCTTGGCGGTCATGGAACTGATGGTTTCCGCCAACTCGATAATGGGACGTCCCAGAAGTTTCTGCAGTCTTGAAGCCAGCATTGAAGCAAGGATGACAGAAACCAGTGCTGCAATCAGAGCCAGCAGAAGATTCTGGGTTAGCTGAAGGTAAAGCAGGTTCAGGTTGGACTGAATGTAAATAGCGCCAATCAGTTGCCCGTCCAGATAGATAGGGCGATAGAGGTGCAGTCGAGTGTTGCTGAAAACGGTCAGAGGGCGCTCAAGATCATCAAAGGTAATAGACCAGGGCTGTCCGCCATGACGGTTGTAGGTGGCCATAACATTGCCTTCCGGCGTGAGCAGGAAGGCTGACTGGATATTGGTGGCGGAGGCAAAACCTTTCAAAAGAGTTGTTGCAGAGTCCCTGTCTTCAAATACCAGCGCGGCTTCTGCGTTGGACCCAATGACTTCAGCAAGGACTTCCAGATTGCTGACAAGGGCTGACCTGGATTTGATCAGGTCGCTGACGGTCTGGATGGACAGCGTTACCAGCAGCACGGCATAAGCCGTGATCAGCATGGCGTAACGAAGCTTCTTTTTTATGGGCAGGTTTCTGAAAGTAATCATCGTTACTTAACGGGTTGCGACTTAAGGTTTGCCACGGTTTTATTTCACCGTTTTAGCCAGCTTTAATAATTTGGAGCTGATGTTCAAATCGGCACCGGAGGCGGAAGTATTGTTAATTGAAAAGTTAATTTTTTTGCCACTGCGATTCAGTCCGATCATTCCGCCGTAATCGGTGAAAGATCTAAGATCGCTGATTGTCAGCACCGGCTTTCCTTCAAGACGTTTCAGAACGGATTTGACCGTTGCATTGTCGATACTATGCATAAACAACGCATCACACAGTTTGTCGAAAGGTGCATTTGCATCTCTGTGAGTGACCGACAAACGCCTGCCCATGGTGTTTTTGTGATTGATTTTATGAAGCTCGTTATTAATCGAGCCCTCACCCAGCACACAAATTGTCAGGTTCTGGGTTCTTTTAGGCCAACTGATGAATTTGGTGATTTTATAAATGATCGCTGTTTTTATTTTATCTTCCGGAGAGGTGGCGGCTCTGACCGTCATAGCATGGAGGCTGAGCAAGGTAGCGATGATAAAACCCAGTATTGCTGCTTTGGATGAAGTGCTTTTGGTAACTGACATGAAGTAGCCCCCCTTCATCCTATTTAAAATGACCAGCGAACTTGTGCGTACCAGGATTCTTCAATCTCGGTGGCATCTAATCCGCTGAAAATTTCGGAGAATTCGGCTCTTTGTTTGTCAAAGAGGTTTTGGGCAACGATTGAAAACTCCAGATTGTCGTTTATTTTTTTGGCAAGTCGTAAGTCCAGAGCCGTATAGCCTGAGACATCGGCATCCTTTAAATTGCTGATACCTCTGACCCAGACATCAAAGTACCATTGGTTGGGCAGGTTCATGCTCGAGCGTAGGTTCATTGTATTTTTTGCACTGAGGTTTTCTACGAGTTGTTCATTGGCCTGAAGAGCAGATGCAAGTGCTGGACTATTTGCATTATGTGATGCATCAACTTGCAACCAGCCGTAGGTGAATTGGAGTTTCCACCAGTCCTTTGCTTGCCAGTCAGCAACCACTTCCAAGCCGTAGGTTGTTGCGTCTAGCCCGTTAACAAGGGTAGTGGGAAAGCGTAAAAGGGAGTTGTTACCGCTTAGGCAAATTGGGAAGGCTTGCGGGTTTAGGGGCATTGATCCATCAGGACACTTTGTGTCAGAAACATACGCCACTATGTTTTCGTATTGATTATAAAATCCGGTGATGTCTAACCGAAAGGATGAGCCGAACTGCTCTCGATACCCTAACTCAAAAGCATTCAACTCTTCGGAGTTAAGGTCTCTGTTTCCGGCAATAGACACTATGAATGGTGACCCGATGGAGGCAAAAGTGATGTTATCAGAAAAAACTGCCGTTTCACTGACTGAAGGAGTTTTTACTGCTTTGGATACAGAAGCCCAGAATGTTCTATCTTCAGTTGCTTTCCACGTTAACTTGGCATTAGGCTGAAATTCTTCACCTGTGAAGGCGTTGTGCTCGTAGCGTGCGCTAAAGGATACATTCCAGCTCTTGTTTAAAGTAATGTCGTCCTGTGCAAACAGGCTGTATAGATTATCCTGACGTGAGTCTTTTTTATTACCGTCTTTATCTCTGTGCTCAATGTATCGCATATCGCTCAATTGATACCAGGTTCTGCGAAAGCTAGCTCCCCATACCAGATCGTGGTTTTCTAAAGGCTGAAAATAGTGCTGGAACTCTAAGTCAAAGGACTGCCTTTTTTCTGTAATTCGATAATCGAAGTTCTGGTAGTCATCAAGTACAGCTCTTAAAGAGTAATCTTCTGCATCACTGATGGTTTTTTTCCAATGAGCGATTAAATTACCGCCCCTTTGGTCACGATCTGTGTTTTCTAACCTTTGGATGCCATTATTGCCAGCAAATGGATCGTTCTTGTCGAAAATCTTTAATATAGGGCGAGTGGTTCCCTCGTAGATATCACCCAGGAATGTAAGGTCAGTGTCGGCAGTAGGCTTCCACTCTGTCCTGAATCCAGCCCTTTTCATTTTCCAGTCATCATTGGCGTCGGAGCCATCTGCCTTGGCCAGTCCGTCCCGCTCAAAAGCTTTGAAATACACTTTGTAGTAACCGGTTTCTCCGAACTCTCCGCCATGGCGATAAGCACCAAAGGCTTTTTCTTCATTGCCTGCACCCAAAGAGACTAAGTTGCCCTGAGTGTCAGCCGCTTTTTTAGTGATCACATTGATGACACCGTTGACAGCGTTGGCTCCCCAGAGTGCAGCGCCAGGTCCCCTGATAACCTCGATGCGGTCAATGTCTTCCATCAGGGTGTCCTGAACATCCCAGTTCACGCCGGAGAACAGTGGTGAATAAACCGTTCTGCCATCAATCAGAACCAGCAGCTTATTGGCAAAGATGTAATTGAACCCGCGGGTACTGATCGACCAGGTGTTGCCGTTAAAGCGTGCCACCTGCATTCCGGGTACCATGCGTAGAGCTTCTGGGATGGATGTCACGCCACTGCGCAGAATGTCTTCGGAGGTAATGACGAAAATGGCCGCAGCAGAATCCATCAGCCGTTGTTTTTTGCGGGAGACAGAGGTGACGTCAGGAATATCCAGCGAGATGAGTTCTTCCAGGCTGAAATCCAGAAAATCATCATTGTCAGGTTCTTTAACCGGATGGTCAGCCTGCGCATTGATGGCAAGCAGCAGTGACGAAGCCAGAATTGTGGGCAGCAGTTGTGTCTTCAAAATTCCACTCCATGGAATCATTTGAGCCTGAACATACTGCTGAAACGTTCAGATTAATTTTTTAATCTCTAATAAAACTTAGTTGAAGAATTTTCATTCGTCATTTGCTCTGAGCTGCACGCACAGCCGCAGCAGCATCCAAAACGCCTGAACCACACAGACTGTGATTGCAACTACCGGAAGGGAATGCTCTAGCGGACTCCATAATAATTTTCGCCGCCTGAACTGCCGTTAGTAGTTTGTTGACCGAATACATAAGTGCCAGAACACCTGTAACATGGGGAGTGGCCATACTGGTACCCTGATAGTATTCGTAATCATCAAGGTTGGCAGTGTATTGGCCGCTGTTGGATGTCGATAAAATGCCATTGGAAAGAACGAGAGTTTCTCCTCCCGGAGCTGCAATATTGACGTGACTGCCAAAATTGGAATACCAGCTTCGGTTACCCTGCCTGTCAATGGATCCAACAGTGATAACATTCTTGCAGTTGGCAGGTGTCGCCATTGAGGCATCTCTGTTTTCATTGCCAGCTGCTACAACAATGGAAATGTTAGCTTTAGTCAGTTTGTCTATTGCATTTTGATAGATTTTGGGACAGGTTTTGGCGCTTCCTCCAAGGCTTAAATTGAGAATTTTTACCGGCTTTTTGTTTAAAGGCAGCCCGAAAACTTTAAATCCTGCTGCCCAAAGCATGGCATCTACAATATCCGACATATATCCACCGCAACGGCCCAATGCCCGCAGTGGCATAATTTTGGAATTCCAGGCGACGCCACTCACTCCTATATTGTTGTTGGAAACAGCTGCTATCGTGCCTGCTACATGGGTACCATGCCAGCTGCTCTCTATGGGTTTGCTTGGAACCGGAACACCCTTTACCGTCCCGCAGGCACCGATTTGAGTAATGCCATCACCAGGGTCTTTTGGCTCGTTATCTCTCCCGTCGCCATCTTTGGCAATCCATGGGTGACTGATAAAGTCATAGCCATCCACAATATTGGTAACCAGATCGTTATGCCTGACAACGCCAGTATCAACAACACCAACAATAATATCTGGACTGCCGGTTGTAATATTCCAGGCGGCAGGTGCGTTGATACCAGACTCCGAGTTTGTGAAATTCCACTGCTCATTAAAGCGCGCATCGTTCGGAATCTGCATAGCCTGCATAATATAGTCAGGCTCGGCAAAATCGACTTGAGGATCAATATCCAGACTTTTTGCCAACAGTTCAGCATCTTCCACCTTGACGCTGGATTCTAAATCAAGAATATCCCTCTCTTTGCCCCCTGCAACACCAAAAGCACCATTAGTTGCTCCTTGTTTAATAAAGGCCATTGCATTGCCATAGGTGGGAACTGGGTGGTATTGAACAATAATTCTGTCAGTGACCAGCCTTGGTGGAATGGTTCCATCAATTTTCTGGGCCAGAGATGAACTGCTGAACCCGATGAATGATAAAAACAGAGCAATCCTTGCTGTCATGGTGCTTATCCCTGAGAAAGAGTTTCTGAGAAGAAATATGCTGTAAAAAACAGTATGGTTGATCTGTAGACATCTGACATTTTGCCAATTCGAATTGAATCTGTGGTTGGCCTCGTTATAACCTGATTATCTGTGGCGAAAAATTGACAGCTGGGAAATGACTTGATTCCGGCTCTCTCGGGGCACTGTAATGTCGTTTCTCTACGAACAACTATCGAATGTGGCACAAAACCCAATGCTCCTGGCACTGTTCATTCTTGTTGGGACTTATATTCTGGAGGATGCCGCTATTCTCACTGCAGCGCTTCTGAGTGCAGATGGGTTGATCGGTACTCAATTGGCATTCATTGTCCTGTTTCTTGGGATTTTTTCCGGTGATCTCGGGCTGTATGTGTCGGGGCGATATTTAAACAGAATACCTGCACTTAAAAGGTTTCTGGATATTCATGCCGTTCATTGCGCTCATCATTGGTTGCAGCAAAAGATGACAACCACGGTTTTACTCGTGCGTATTATTCCCGGTTTAAGACTGCCTGTTTATGTGGCCTGTGGTTTTTTCAGGCTCTCCTGCAAGCGCTTTGCAGTACTGGTTTTTCTGGCTTCACTGCTTTGGACGGCTGTCGTGTTTTTCGGCTTGTTCAGTGTTGGAGTCATTTTCTGGTCGGATCTGGGGCTTTGGAAATGGCTTTTAATGCCCGTTCTCGCCGGGCTGATCGTTTTCGGGCATAAAAAAATAAAAGTAGATGAAGGTTTTCTGAACAAATATGGACATCACTGAAAGCGATCGCCTGATTGAGGCATTTATTCAACCAACTGCCCGGGGCAAAGAAATCCATCCTGGAATGCCTGAGTTAGAGAAACGGAAGCGGGCTATTTCCTTTTTCGAGTTCTGGCCGGGGTTTGTCATTTATACGCCGGTGGTTTTGCAGGCGTTGTGGCTGGCTATTCGTTACCGGGGCTTTACTTTGCCTCTGAACAGTAACCCGGGCATTTATCTCAGCGGCATGGTGGGTGAATCCAAAAATGACATTTTTTCCATGGCGAAAGGGAAAGCCAGAGAAAAGATACCACCCTGGTGTGTTTTGTCTGGCTGGACATCACCTGAAGAGGCTGAATTCCTGGCGCGACAGCGTATGAAAAAAGTCGGACTTAATTATCCTCTGGTGGCAAAACCGGATATTGGTTGCCGGGGCGCCGGTGTCAGAATTGTTCGTTCTGCCCGGGAATTGAAAGATTATATCGCTCCGTTTCCGGCTAATGGCAAAGTGGTACTCCAGAAGCTGGTTCCGTATGAAGCGGAAGCGGGCGTTTTTTATATCCGTCAGCCAGGTGAACAAAAAGGCAGAATTTTTTCGATCACTCTTAAGTACCCACCTTATGTGATTGGGAATGGTAAAGATACGCTCAGACAACTCATCCAGAATGATGACAGGGCGGGGCAATTAACCTCTTTATATTTCAAGCGTCATTATCAGCTGTTGGAGCAGGTGCTTCCAGAAGGCCAGCCTTTTCGATTAACGTTTGCAGGTAGTCACTCGCGGGGGTGCATTTTCAGAGATGGCAGAGAATTTATAACGCCAGAGCTGGAAGCAGCCTTTGATGACGTCGTTGATGGGTTACCTGAGTATTACTACGGCCGGATAGATATTCGATTTAGAGATATAAATTCTCTTATGAATGGCGAAAACTACTATATACTTGAAATTAATGGCGCCAGTAGTGAAGCTGCCCATATCTGGGACAGTCGCAGTACGTTGAAAGAAGTGTATCGGGTTCTGTTTTATCAATACCGAACACTGTTTCGACTGGGATGGTTGAACAGGCGTCGGGGATTTCGTCCTCCTTCCCTGAAAGAGCTGTTGCATGCATGGAAGCAAGAGCGAAAGTTGGTGAAACGGTATCCGGATACCGAATAACCTGATTTCGTATGGTTGAGTACTTATAAGACAATTACAGGGAGCGTAACACTATGGCACGATTCATTGGTGTGTTGATGCTGCTGGTTATCAGCTCGACGGCGCTGGCTGGCAATGGAATTTACACAGGCTGGTTTAGCAATAAAGCTGTCAGCGGTTACGATACAGTGGCTTATTTCACACAGAGCAAAGCCGTGAAAGGCGATGCCAAATTCAAATTCAAATACCTTGATTCCGAGTGGTATTTCAGTTCAGCTGAAAATCTGGAACTGTTCAAAAAGAATCCAGACAAATATCGCCCTCAATACGGCGGTTTCTGTGCCTGGGCAGTAGCAGCCAAAAAGCAGAGAGCGCCCGGCGATCCTAATTACTGGAAAATTGTCGATGACAAGCTCTATCTGAATTACGACAACAGTGTTCAAAAGACTTGGCTTGAAGACATTCCGGGGTATATCCGTAAAGGCGATGCCAACTGGCCTAAAATGCTTGATCAATAAGGGAGGATTGATCTATGAAAAATGCAGTCAAATGGATTTTATGCATTTATGTGGCATTTGTATTTATTCAGTCACTGTTTTTTAAATTTACGGATGCCTATGAAACCATTCATATTTTCAGCACTCTGGGTGCCTGGTCCGGCTTTGAGTGGTTTTCAGATTATGGAGCTTATGGTGTCGGTACAGTAGAGCTGATTGCTGCGATTATGCTGTTTTTTTCATCTTCCCGTCTCTATGGTGCCGCTATAGCCAGTGGTGTGATGATGGGCGCCGTTTTTTTCCATCTGTTTACTCCGCTGGGCATTGCCATGCCAGAATTTGATGAAATGGGTAATGTGGTTGGCGATGATGGCGGACTGCTGTTTTATAATGCTTGTGGAGTGCTTGCTGTGTCTTTGATTGTTACGGCTATGGAGTTTTTTGGTACTGACAATGCTATCAAGCGAGTGCTGTTCCGATCATCATAATTTTATTGGAAGTGCAGTTTAAAATTGGCTGGTTTAACGATCAGCCATTTTATTGTTAGCTGTTTCTTGTTTAACAAGAGCTTCATCCTGCCTTAACCACTTTGTAATTTTCCCTGCCTACGCTTGTCCATATGATCCGGCTTGTTCATTATAGAGACAGAACCTTTTCTGGCCGGACTACAACTACATTAATAAGGGAATCCGGATGCCTCTTAAACAATCCCCTTTTCGTCTTCCGCGTAAAACCCGATCGGGCATTCCGGAGTTGGCAGCCGAATGGCTGCTGGGTTTAAAAAAACTCGATGTTCTCTACAGAACCCGATGTGTCAACGAATATGATGGTCACTCTTTTCTGAAGTGGGTTCTGGATATTTTTCAGGTTCGGCATCAGGTTATTTCCGGTCATCTGGAAGAGGTGCCAGCAGAAGGGCCTGCCGTTGTGGTAGCCAATCATCCTTATGGAGGCATCGAAGGTGTTGCTCTGGCTGAGTTATTGCTTCAAAGGCGTAAAGACGTAAAACTTCTGACAAACGAAATTCTCTGTCAGATTCCCGAGTTGAGAGAACTGTTTATTGGTGTGGATGTTCTCAGCAAAAATGCCCGGCAGAAAAACCAAGCAGCCATTGCCGAGGCTCAGCAATGGGTATTGGATGGTCACCTGTTACTGATGTTTCCATCCGGTGAAGTATCCAGTTTTAACAAGCACCTGAAACAGGTGACCGATCCGGTCTGGCGCAGCACTGCCGCAAAAATTGCCAGAAAAGCCAGGGCCAGTGTCACACCGGTGTTTGTTGAAGGGCGTAATGGCTGGTTGTTTCAGGCACTGGGTATGATTCATGCCCGATTAAGAACAGCCAGTCTGATTCGTGAGTTAATTAACAAAAAAGGTCAGATCATTGGTTTCCGAATTGGCAAAACCCTTGAGCCAGCCAGTTATGGTTCTCTGGATTCCGACAGTGCAGTAACGAACTATTTACGGTTGCACACGTATGCCATGTCCACACACAGCACTGACAGGTTTGCACTTAGAAAGGCTGAAAAAAAGGAAGAGCGACAGGTTGAGGATATTGCCAGCCCTGTTGATAAAAGCCTGCTGCAGAACAATATTGAACAATTGCCGCAAGCCTGTCTGCTGCTGGAAAAGAATGACATGGCGGTTTATTGTGCTGCTAAATCGCAGTTGCCAGATATCCTGCCTGAAATTGGCAGGCTTCGGGAGATGACCTTCAGAAAGGCAGGAGAAGGAACGGGGTTCGAGGCAGATATTGATCACTATGATGATCACTATTTACACCTGTTTCTCTGGAACCGAAAGCGACAGGAAGTGGTTGGAGCTTATCGCATTGGTCAGGTGGATCTGATTTTAAGGGAGCAGGGGCTGCATGGTATTTATTCCCGTAGTCTGTTTCGCTATCACGCTGACTTTCTGCACAAGATGGGGTGCAGTCTTGAGATGGGGCGCTCGTTTGTCCGGCCTGAGTACCAGAAAAGCCTGTCGGCTCTGATGCTGCTCTGGAAGGGAATCGGTGCTTATGTCGCTGCCAACCCCCGTTACAAAGTTCTGTTTGGGCCGGTCAGCATCAGTAGTCATTACAGTGAAGTGTCCCGACAACTAATGGCAGGCTGTCTGTCATTAAATAACTCGGATGAAGCATTGCAATCACTGGTGCAGCCAACGACCCCGCTGAAATCGGGCAAGGGGCAGTTCTGGAGCGTCGATCAACTTCAGGGGTTGGGAGATATCGAGAAGCTTTCAACACTGGTTCAGCAGATTGAAAAAGACAATAAAGGCATTCCTGTTTTATTGAAGCAATACCTGAAGCTCAGTGGAGAGCTGGCAGCCTTTAATGTGGATCCTGATTTTAATAACGCCCTGGATGGCCTCATTATTGTTGACCTGACGAGAGTGGATGACAGAACGTTGAGTAAGTACATGGGAGCTGCCGGAGCCAGCAGTTTTCTGAATTTCAATCGCCCGGCCGCCCAGGTGCTTAGTGCTTAGCGCTTAGTCCGACAGAGCCTTCTGCTTCTGAGCATAAACCCGGGTTGCCAGTGCCAGTCCAAAGGATTCAGGTAGTTCGAAACCGGTTGGCTCAAGCAGTAAGGTGATAATGGCTTTGTGGTGAGCGGTATGGTTTTGCAGGAACAGCAGTTCCCGGTGCAGGTTGCTGGTGGTCGATAATGTTTTGTCATGACCACCACATGCCTGAAAATCAAGCGCTTCATAGCGGTCGTCCAACAGTTCCAGATGGCGACAAATCATGCCAATCTGATCCAGAGCAGCCTTGCTGGATGTTTCGATCAGAGGGCTTCTTGGACGATCATCATAGTTTATGCTGCCCAGTTCCAGCCCCTGAAGAAAGCCCTTATAAAACTCAATCACATGTCTGATCTGGGTGCCCACCGGCCCGCAGTACTTTGACAAGGGCTGCGTGTAATAGTTGTCAGGCAGCTTCTGAAGCAGTCCTGACAATTCAGTCAGTGCTTCTATATTCAGTTGGCAGGCATGATGAATGATCATTTTCAGTGAGCTGATTTGTTGTCATCTAACCAGTTTGCATAGATTAGTCGCTAATGTATAGATCGGAAAGTAAAGCTTTCATTGATCTGTTGGCATTGGCTGTAAACCAGAATTACCGTTAGAATGCTTCCACTCTACCCTTCAAGAACAAAATAAAATCAGAATTGCTCGCAGCTGTCAGTTTGAAGTTGGCAGCAAGCAACAGCCCTGACGACCAGAGGAACGATTGATGAGTAATATTCCTTCCGAATTGCGTTTTGCCAAGTCCCACGAGTGGGTTCGGATTGAAGATGACGGTACCGCTACCGTTGGTATTACCGACCATGCTCAGGAAGCACTCGGCGATGTAGTGTTTGTAGAATTGCCGGAAGTTGATTCTACTCTGGCTGCCCGGGATGAAGCCGGTGTTGTCGAGTCAGTCAAAGCAGCATCAGAAATTTATGCCCCGGTTTCCGGAGAAGTGGTCGCTATCAATGAAGCACTCGAAGAGGCTCCGGAAACGGTCAACAGCAACCCGTACGATGATGGTTGGTTCTTCAAAATCAAGCTGTCTGATAATGGAGAGCTGTCTGAGCTGATGGACGCTGAAGCCTATGCCGAGTACATAGAATCAGAAGCCTGATTTACTGACCTCAGGCCTGAATCTCCGGGCTTGAGGTGTCTTTTACCCTTGATTGACCTTCCCTTTTTTTAAGATTTACTGCCAAGGTTCTACTGTTTTTTTATGATGAATGACGATCAGCTGTTGCGTTACAGCCGACAGATTATGTTGCACCAGGTCGATATTGACGGGCAGGAAAAATTGCTGGACTCCCATGTATTGATTGTTGGTATGGGAGGGCTAGGGTGCCCTGCTGCTATTTATTTGGCAGCCGCTGGTATCGGGCAACTCACGATTGTTGATCCGGATGTGGTTGATCAGACCAACCTGCAACGCCAGATTGCCTTTTCAACGGACGATATTGGTCAATTTAAAGTGCATGCTGCGGCTGCAAGAATCAGTGCCATTAACCCCGGAATTCAGATGAATACTGTCACGGCAAAGCTTAGTGAAGCTGAGTTGATGGAAATCATGACAGCCTGTGATGTCGTATTGGACTGCACTGATAACTTTGACAGCCGCTTCAGTATTAACCGTTGCAGTGTCAAGACCGGTGTGCCTCTGGTGTCGGGTGCTGCTATTCGCCTGAATGGGCAGTTGACGGTTTTTGACCGTTGGCAGGAAAAAGCGCCTTGTTATCGTTGTCTTTACTCTGAGCAGGCTGCTGAAGAACTGACATGCAGCGAGTCTGGTATTCTGGGGCCGGTTGTAGGCACCATTGGCACAATGCAGGCTCTGGAGACAATAAAGCTGATTACCGGTTTTGGTGAAAGTCTGAGTGGGCGTTTGTTGATGTTTGATGCCCAAACTCTGCAATGGCAGAGCCTGAAGCTGGAAGCTGATCCGGAGTGTCCGGTATGTTCCGGGGAAGAAGCGGTTTAACTGGAGGGGAAGTTCTCAACTTGCTGAAGCAGGCGCCGCTTATGACCTTCATCAAGGTCATTCCAGTGCTTGCCTATCAAGGCGCCTTCCATAGCATAGAGCAGGACTTTGGATACTTTGAACCCTCTGTCTCTGACTTTACAATAAGCCGCAACCGAGCCTACTGCATGAAGCTGCTCAAGTGTTCGGATGCCTACAGCGTTTAGCCACTGAACCGAAGTTTTACCTAAATTTTTTAATTCAATCAGGTCGGTAGCCATATTGGTTCCCTGGGTCACAATCTTGAGCTCCGGTGTGAAGTATTTTTGATATTACCGAATGTCAGATATGATTCTTCTCTAATACCCTGTAACTATAGACGAGTCTGCTTAGCTGCCCAGAAATTGATTATTTTTCTGACAAAAGCCCTCCGTTCAGGAAGTGGGTTGTACGTTGAAACAGTGTTTCCTGCCAGCTTTTATCTTCTGTACAGACTTTGATGCACATTCGTATCTCATCCGTGGTTAAAGCTTCTATCCATTGTTCCTGACCGAGCACCAGCTCTCCTGTTGCTTCGGATGGATCGTCGCCCTGCAGTCTTCTGGCATTAATGCGATCAATCATTACCTGTCGGTCAGCCTGACATTGAACGATAAGAAAGCGTGCTTTGGCCTTCTCTGCCAGCTTTCTCATTGTTTGCCTTTCGTGATGTTTCAGAAAAGCGGCATCAACGATGACGGAATTTCCTGCTGAAAGTTCCTCAAACGCCCGGCTATACAAGACTTGAAAGGTTTGTCGAGTGGCTTCTTCTGTATAGATATTCATTCCGGCCTGACGACTGTTGTGTGAAGGTGATAGGCCAAAGAGCGCTTTACGCTCAACATCGGAGTGATAGACAGGCATCTTCAGCGTGGAAGCCAGAAAGTTGGCAACGGTGGTTTTTCCCGAGCCTGACAGCCCTTGCAGGCAAATAAGAGATGTATTCATAGTAATAAATGCTGGTTTTCCCCGAAGAGTATAAACAAATCGGTCACTTCGGTTTTATCGGCTTTGTCTGTTCCTGTGTTCACGTATAATGCAGAACCATGGTAGCAAGTAATAAAGAGTCGCCTCAGAAAAAGACGAAACGTTCTGGGCGAAAGAAAAGCACCCCATCCAGCCAACAGGAACCGTCTGATCGCTTTCAGCGATGGGGACTGTTTCTGTTCAAATTGTGTATTTGCGGCTTTGCTGTATTTATGGCATTTGTCGTTTATCTGGATGCGGTGGTTATTCAGAAATTTGAAGGAAAGAAGTGGGCGATTCCTGCCAAGGTTTATGCACGTCCGGTTGAATTATACGAAGGTCGTCTTTTAAAGCCCGATGAGCTTCAGGCTCAGCTGCGGCGTCAGGGCTACCAGCCTGTCACTACTGTGCGTCGTCCGGGTACATTCGCCCGAACGGGGAATGAGTTCATTATTTACAGCCGGGGCTTCCACTTTCCCGATGGCACAGAATCTTCCCGTTATGCCCATGTGAGCTTCAACAGCTATCGGGTAATCAGCCTGACCAATCGGAAGCAGCAGCCACTACCACTGTTGCGACTGGACCCTCAACCGGTTGGGGGCATTTACCCAGCCAGCTATGAAGACCGTCTTCTGATTCGACTTGAACAGGCACCTAAATACCTTGTACCTGCATTGATGGCGATTGAAGACAGAGACTTTTATGAACACCGGGGCATATCGCTAACATCCATTGCCCGTGCGCTTCTGGTCAACGTTCGGGCGGGTGGTGTTGTGCAGGGAGGCAGCACCCTCACACAGCAACTGGTCAAAAACTTTTATTTGAGTAATGAGCGCACCCTGACCCGAAAGGCGCAGGAAGCGATCATGTCCCTGTTGCTGGAACTGCATTACTCAAAAGATGAAATTCTCGAAACCTACCTTAATGAAGTGTATCTGGGACAGCAGGGGCGACGTGCAATACACGGCTTTGGCCTTGCTAGTCAGTTCTATTTTGCGCAGCCTATCCAGGAGCTAAGCCTTGCCAGAACGGCTTTGCTGGTGGGTATTGTCAGAGGGCCATCATTTTACGACCCGAGACGTTTTCCTGAACGTGCCAAACAGCGTCGAAATCTGGTGCTGGATGTCATGGCCAATGAAGGGCTGGTTTCAAGGGCAGAAGCCGAGCGCTCCAAGAAGTTGCCTCTGGGCATTGTCAGCCGTGAGCAAATGCGCACCAATGCCTTCCCTGCTTACCTTGATGTGGTGAAAGATCAACTGCGGCAGGATTACGCTGAACGCGATCTGACCTCGGAAGGGTTGCGCATCTTTACCAATATGGATCCGATTATCCAGCGTGAGGCTCAGATCAGCCTGACCCGAACGGTCAGTGCGATCAACAAGGACAAGTTGCAGGGTGCCATGGTGGTCACTTCAGCCCAGACCGGAGACTTGTTGGCCGTGGTGGGCGATAAAACCCCGGGCTATGTTGGCTTCAACCGGGCAGTAGACGCTCGTCGTCCAGTAGGTTCGTTGCTAAAGCCAGCTATTTACCTGACAGCACTCGAACAACCCGGTCGTTACACGCTGACAACACCGGTAAAAGATCTTCCAATCAAAGTCAGAGATGGCCGGGGAGGTTACTGGGAACCGGGCAATTACGATGGTAAATCCCGTGGCGAAGTACCTTTGTATGAAGCCCTGGCAAGGTCTTTTAATCAGGCGGCCACTCATACAGGTATGGATGTCGGTGTGCCTAATGTTTTGAAAACCATTAAGCGCCTTGGTGTTGAGCGACCATTGCCCAATTATCCTTCGGTGTTGCTAGGTGCGGCTTCGCTGACTCCGATGGATGTTGCAGCCATGTATCAGACCATTGCCAGCGGTGGTTTTCGAATGCCTCTCAGAGCCATTGATGCCGTTGTGGACGCCAGTGGCAAACCATTGCGACGTTATAGTCTTTCGGTTGAGCGTGTGGTCGATCCTGCCCCGATGGAACTGTTGAGACGTTCCATGGTCAGTGTCATGAGAGAAGGCACAGGCCGAAGGGCTTACTGGAGTATGAGTCAGGATATGGATCTGGCTGGCAAAAGTGGCACCACGAATGATTCACGCGATAGCTGGTTTGCAGGCTTTTCAGGTAACCTGATGGCGGTGACCTGGCTAGGCAATGACGACAACAGTTCAACGGGGCTGTCGGGCAGCAACGGTGCCCTTCGGGTTTGGGTGGATTTGATGCAGCGAACCCCCATCAGCGGTGTGCAACCGCTTTCCAGCGACAGGCTGGAGTATGTCTGGGTGCAACCTCAATCTCACCTGCGCAGTAGTCAGTCTTGTGAAGGAGCAAGGTTGCTGCCGTATATCAAAGGCTCTGCTCCGGTATTGTCGGATAGCTGTGGCGAATCTGTTCAGGACAATTCGGGTTTCTTCGATACGCTTAAATCCTGGTTTGAATAACCCATGAATGTTTATAAAAAACGCCCGTTTCGCAGTCCTGTTATTCTGGTTCTGCTTTCTGTGATTCTGACAGGTTGTGGTGGCCGATTGTCTTACCTGCCGTCTGAGCCCGTTGAGGCAGGCTCTCCTTATGAAAGTCGGGACGATGCCGTAGGCGTTTTGCTGAATCAGGCTTATCAGGCCATAGAGGGCGGGCTGCTGGATGAAGCCGTTGGCTGGTTGTCGCGAGCCATGCGTATCAACCCGGTTGAACCCGCTATTTATTACCACATGGCAGAAATTCGTATTGAGCAGGGGGATTCGGATCAGGCGCGGCAACTGCTTGGCAGAGCGCTAAGTCTTGGACCGGATCAGCGTATGACCCAAAAGCTGGAAACCCTGCTAAGTTCCCTTGAGAGTTAATATTATGAGCGTGCAAATCATCCAGTTACTGGAAGACATGGAAACGGAACTGAAAGTTCTGGAATGCTGGCAGACAATGCCTCCGTCTGTGGAAGCCATGTCCAGCGAAGTGCCTTTTTGTATGGATTCCATGCCATTCAGTCAGTGGCTGCAATGGTTGTTTATTCCCAGAGTCAGAGCCATTGTTGAACAGGGTGGTGCTTTACCTAAAGGTGCCAATATCAAGCCTTATGCGGAAGAAGCGTTGATGGTTGAGCAAGTATCGTCAGAAAAACTTCTGAAGCTGGTTGAGCAGTTTGATGTGTTGATGAAGTAATAGTGCGGGTTGGGAGCCATTCCGTTCGTCCCAACCCATCAAAAAAGCTGTCTAATAACTCAGATTATATTTCTTGAAGAGAAAGCTCACACACCAGATGGGACCTACCAGTAAAAATTTCACATCTTCAAAAAAAGACGGTTTCTTGCCTTCAATATTGTGACCGACAAACTGGAAAATCCATGCCACTACAAAAATAACGATACTGGAAACCAGTAAATACTCCCCCAGAGAGGTTGCCAGAGAAGTCATCAGGGCATAGATCACCATCATCACCAGTGACAATTTCATAGAGAGCTGAAAATAGAACAACAATGAAATGGCCATAGCGCCCCAGGTCAGAAACGGGCTTACCACCCATAACAACCCGACAATGCTGAACAGAATAGCGGGAACGCAGATCCAGTGGATCAGCTTATTAGTTGGGTTTTGGTGACTTTCACTGTAAGCATCAAACCACTCGTCAGCCGTTTTCATGATTGGACTCCCGCATTGTAATTGTTATGTTTGGGTGCGTTCACTCTACCAACGGGCTTTTCTGTTTGGCAAGTACTGCACCTTATTTGCAGAACTGGTTCATAAGTTCCTTCAGCCTCTGTTTCTCTTTGCTCTTACCTGCATCGTCGAGAATGTCTTCCCGACCATCGTCATGAGTCAGACGAATCCGGCCTCTGGCTTCAAGAGCCAGAAGGTTGGCATTAAGCTTGTTGCAGAAAGCGAGGGTTTCTGCAGCTCCCGGATCAGGGGCTGAAACAGGCTGGTCATTGCTGTCTTTAAGAGGTTCTGTTGTTGAATCAACGGATGAGCCATCTTCTGTCACGGCGGATGATTCATCAGTTAATGAAATCTGGTCGTTTTCCGGATCTTCATCAGACAGGATGTATTCAGTTTCCATACCATCGGGACCGGGACGGTCGGAGTAATGTGTTACTCCTCTGTCGTCTTTCCAGATAAACACCTTCTCGGCAGTCACTGTTTCAGTAAGAACAATGGCAAGAAAGGCCAGAGGCAGTAGGGTTAAGTAGCTTTTTATCAGTCTTTTCATCCTGAAGTTCCATTATTTTTGGTCTCTTTATTAATAAATGTAAGCAATTTCCGAGATTCTGCTTCGTCAGGCTATTGACTCAAATGGGTAGACGGTAAAGAATGTCAGCCACTGAAGCCATGCAACCAATGGCTTCGGTTGATTATGCGACCATCAGGAACATCAACAGTGGAACTGGTGATAGCATTCCTTGGAGGCTGACAGCGGTACCTTGCCGGGTCAAACTGTCAGCGCTCTACTGCCCCTATCCGCACAGGAATGTTGAGGTCTTGTTAAGCAGAGACCTGAAGTCCCAGCTGTCGTTAGTGACTGTTGTAGCTGTTACAACAACTAATAAAAATCTTCGGTACAAAAGGTCTACACCTGTCCGGTGACAAAGGCCAACCGAACTCTTTTCTAATCTTTAAGCCGAGGAGAAGCACACGTGGAGCTTTTATCCGGTGCGGACATGGTGGTTCGCTCGCTGGCTGACGAAGGGGTCAAGCACATTTACGGGTATCCCGGGGGCGCACTTCTACACGTCTACGATGCCATTTTCCGACAGAAAGAAGTCACACATATCCTGGTTCGTCATGAACAGGCTGCTGCCCATATGGCAGACGGTTATGCCCGGGCAACCGGAAAGCCCGGCGTGGCACTGGTAACGTCCGGTCCCGGTGCTACCAACACCATAACCGGCATTGCCACTGCCTATATGGATTCCATTCCCATGGTGATCATTTCCGGACAGGTGCCTTCTGCTGGCATTGGTTCGGACATGTTTCAGGAAGTCGATATGGTGGGCATTTCCCGCCCGATCGTAAAACACAGCTTTCTGGTGAAGCGGGCAGAAGATATTCCTGAAATCATTAAAAAAGCGTTCTACCTTGCCCAGACTGGTCGGCCTGGTCCTGTGGTGGTGGACATTCCGAAAGACATTACCGATCCGAACCTGAAGTTTGAATACCACTATCCTGAATCGGTAAAACTGCGTTCCTATACGCCACCGAGCAAAGGACATAACGGTCAGATTCGTAAAGCGGTTGACCTGCTGATGCAGGCCCGACGCCCCGTCATTTATGCGGGCGGCGGTGTGATTATGGGGAATGCATCTACCCAACTCACCCAGCTGGCAAAAGACCTGAAAGTGCCGGTCACCAATACACTTAACGGTTTGGGTGGATTCCCCGGTTCAGACCGTCAGTTTGTTGGCATGCTGGGCATGCATGGTAGCTACTGTGCCAACATGGCCATGCATCATGCTGACGCTATTCTGGCAGTGGGTGTTCGCTTTGATGATCGTGTCACCAACAATACGGCAAAATTCTGCCCGGACGCAAAGATCATTCATATCGATATTGATCCGGCCAGTATCTCCAAAAACATTACCGCCGATGTGCCTATCGTTGGCCCTGTAAATGCCGTGCTGGATGGTTTCCTTCGCCATGTAACGGATTATTCCGGATCACGGGATCAGGAGGCCATTGATAGCTGGTGGCGTCAGCTGGATGAATGGCGTGACAGCCGTGGTGGACTGTTCCCTTACGACAAAGGCGACGGAAGCATTTTAAAACCCCAGCAGGTGATTGAAGCGTTATACGAAGTGACCGGAGGCGACGCCTTTGTAACGTCCGATGTGGGACAACACCAGATGTTTGCTGCCCAGTACTACCGCTTTGACAAGCCTAATCGCTGGATCAATTCCGGTGGCCTTGGCACCATGGGCTTTGGTTTGCCTGCTGCCATGGGGGTGAAATTGACTCACCCGGACGCAACGGTTGCCTGTGTGTCCGGTGAAGGCAGTATCCAGATGAACATTCAGGAACTGTCTACCTGTATGCAGTACGATCTGGGTGTAAAGATCATCAATGTGAACAATCAGGCTCTGGGTATGGTACGACAGTGGCAGGATATGCAGTACGACAGCCGCTACTCCCATTCCTACATGGAGTCACTGCCGAGCTTTGTGAAACTGGCAGAGTCCTACGGTCATGTCGGTATTCAGGTAACGACACCGTCTGATCTGCGTCCGGCCATGGAAGAAGCGTTCTCGCTGAAAGATCGTCTGGTGTTTATGGATATTCAGGTAGACGCCAATGAACATGTTTACCCCATGCAGATCAAGGATGGTTCCATGCGTGATCTGTGGCTCAGCAAAACGGAGAGAACCTGATGCGGCGAATTATCTCTGTACTGGTTGAAAACGAGCCGGGCGCTTTATCACGCATTGTCGGATTGTTTTCCCAGCGAAACTACAATATCGAAACGTTAACCGTTGCCCCCACTGAAGACAGCACGCTGTCTCGCCTGACGGTCACCACCAGTGGCAACCCGCAGGTGATTGAGCAGATCACCAAACAGCTGAACAAGCTGATTGATGTGGTGAAGCTGGTGGATCTCACCGAAGGCTCCCACGTTGAAAGGGAGCTGATGCTGGTAAAAGTGAGAGCCAGCGGGCCATTGCGGGCGGAAGTGAAACGCACGGCGGATATATTCCGTGGGCATATTGTTGATGTGACCAGTTCCGTATACACCATTCAGCTGGTGGGCACACACGACAAACTGGATGCGTTTATAGAAGCTGTCGGTGCAACCCAGATACTGGAAGTGGTGCGCAGTGGCATCACCGGTATTTCAAGGGGTGAAAAAACACTGAGCCTTTAGAAGCTGTTCATGATCTTTTGAGGAAAGCGAAAATGGTGAGAAATTGTTGCTGTTTTTTGATCTCATGAGGCGCGTAGTGGTGCTACGCAACGAATGAGATCAAAAAACAGCAACAATTTATCGACATTTGCAGCCCTCAATAAGATCGTGAACAGCTTCTTAGTCTTTCCTTCGATATTTACCGCAGAGATATAACTCTGCGGTAAATTCTCTCTTATACCAATCGCAATAATTAGCTATTCTACTGCGCTGCCTTTTCAGCCGGTTATTCAGCGTTGGCATTCGTCGCCATAGCTACGGCTATGGCTTCTCACGCCGCCTTGCCTAACCGGCTGAAAAGGCATGCTCATCACGAAGCTAATTATTTTGATTGGTATTACTGCTGATTCAGCAATGACCAGAAAGCCCTGATCAACGGGTTTTTCAGTTTCTTTTCCAGTACACACAACCCTACGTCGTAGGCTGGTAACCAGGGCTTTACGTCAATCACCTGAACTTTGTCAGACAATGGACTGTTATCCAAAACAATCTGTGGCACCACACCAATACCAAAACCCAGACTGACCATGCTGACAATGGCTTCGTTACCTGCCACCTGCGCATAAATTCTTGGTTTAATGTTTTTATTGGCAAACCACTGGTTAGTCCGGCGGCGGCTGATCCCTTTTTCCGCAAGAATCATGGGCGTAGCTGCCCAGTCCTGATCGTTAAACGGGTGTTTTACGCTGCCATCCGCAGGTGCGATAAAAATCAGGGGCGACAGGCCAATGCTGTGAAACGCCAGCTCTGTCGGTAACTGGTCGGGACGGGCGGCAATGGAAATATCTTCCTGCCCTGAGAGAACATGCTGGATGGCCGGTTCCGGGTCACCGGTATGCAGTTTGATTTCGATGCCTGGGTAGCTTTGCCGGAACTGACTGAGGATGTCATACAAAAAGCTGTAACTGGCTGTCACCGAGCAGTAAACACTGATTTCTCCGCTCAGTTGTCCGGCGGCCGCCATAAGCTGGTTTCGGATGCCATCCCATTGTTGCTGAGCGTCTCTGGCGTATTCCTGAAACAGCAAACCTTCCCGTGTTAGCTGAACACTGCGGTTATCCCGTTCAAACAGAAGCACGCCCAACGACTCTTCCAATTGCTGAATACTCCGGCTCAGGGTGGAGGGACTGATATGGCAGGCAGCACTGGCGCGGCCAAAATGCAGGCTGTCAGCAAGGCTGAGGAAGTGCTTTAGCAGTCTGGTATCCATGGGTATTTAGCTTATGTTTCATAATTTGGGATACTGTTTTTCAAATATATCATTTTACGAAACGCTGTGCCTGACTTATCTTACGTCCATCGAATTTGCATCGACATAAGAACAAGTAATTTGCCATGGCGTGGAATGCCGCCTTCTACGAACAATCACATTGGCAGCACTTTCATTTAATAGCCATGAGCCACAAAACAGGAGCCTTCACATGCAGGTTTACTACGACAAAGATTGCGACCTTTCCATCATTCGCGGTAAAAAAGTTTCTATCATCGGTTACGGCTCTCAGGGGCACGCCCATGCCAACAACCTGAAAGATTCCGGTGTGGATGTAACCGTTGGTCTGCGCAAAGGATCGTCTTCCTGGGAAAAAGCCGCTTCAGCCGGTCTGGCAGTCATGGAAGTGCCGGCTGCTGTAGAGCAGGCGGATGTGGTGATGATTCTGACACCCGACGAATTCCAGTCCCAGCTTTATAAAGAGCAGATTGAGCCTAACCTCCGTGAAGGCGCGACTCTGGCGTTTGCCCACGGTTTTGCCATTCACTACAACCAGATTGTGCCTCGTAAAGATCTGGACGTTATCATGATCGCGCCAAAAGCGCCCGGTCATACAGTTCGCTCAGAATTCACCCGTGGTGGTGGTATTCCTGATCTGGTAGCTGTCTTTCAGGATGCTTCAGGCAAGGCTAAAGACGTTGCACTATCTTATGCTTCCGGCGTTGGCGGTGGTCGTACCGGTATCATCGAAACAACCTTTAAAGACGAAACCGAAACCGACCTGTTCGGTGAACAGGCAGTACTCTGTGGTGGTGCCGTTGAGCTGGTGAAAGCGGGCTTTGAAACCCTGACCGAAGCGGGCTATTCCCCGGAAATGGCTTACTTCGAGTGTCTGCACGAGCTGAAGCTGATTGTTGACCTGATGTACGAAGGCGGCATTGCCAATATGAATTACTCCATCTCCAACAATGCGGAGTATGGTGAATACGTGACGGGTCCTAAGGTGATTAACGAGCAGTCCCGTCAGGCCATGCGTGAATGTCTGAAGAACATTCAGAATGGTGAATACGCCAAGCAATTTATTGTAGAAGGCGCGACCAACTATCCATCCATGACAGCCTATCGCCGTAACAATGCAGCACACCCCATTGAGCAGGTAGGTGGCAAACTGCGTGAGATGATGCCATGGATTACTGCAAATCAGCTGGTAGACAAGACTAAAAACTAAGCGTCTATTGTAGTTTTATAAAGCATTTAGGCTCTTGCTTCTCAGAGGTAAGAGCCTTTTCTTTTCTTAAAAGTAAATCAAATATCATTTTCTAACCCGAATATTTCATAAAAGGAGGCAAGTTCCGCCCAATCACTTGATATAATTGGGTCGACCAAAAGAAAGCTTCGGAAGAAGCAAACCGGAACTTGCCATGCCCAAATCTACACAAGAACAGCTTCGTTTTCATCCCTCAAATGGAAAAACCATCCGGGCAGACTTCAATGGTGGGGAGTTATCTTCTGACTTTGGCACTCTGCTGCTACGGGAAACCATTCTGCAGAGCGGTCTTATCTGCAAAATGACTGATGCCATCAATGACAGACGCCATCAATCCTATATCGACCACTCCCTGAAAGAACTTCTGGTTCAGCGGGTTCTGCAAATGGCCTGCGGCTATGAAGATGCCAACGACAGTAACCGTTTGCGTAAAGACCCTATGTTCAAACTGGCCACTGGTCGCAATCCGTTGGACAGCGATAACCATCTCGCATCAGCGCCCACTTTTACCCGGCTGGGACAATCTATGACCCGCTCCGACATTTACAGGATGGCTGAAGCATTTGTGCATCACTTTATCAGCAGTTACAAGCTGCCACCCCCGGTGATCGTTATCGATCTTGATCATACACCGGCCATTACTCATGGTGGCCAGCAGATGAACCTGTTTAATGCCAAATATCAGGACTACTGCTACTTGCCCCTGATGATTTTTGAGGACTCAGCGGCAAGCTGATTACGGCGATTCTTCGTCCGGGGAAAACCCCAACGGGCAAGGAAAATGCAGCCATTCTCGAACGGGTCATTCGGCTGCTTCGGAAAAAGTGGCCGAAAACCCATCTACTGGTTCGGGGAGACAGCCACTTCGCTCAACCAGAGTTAATGTGGGTGGTTCAGAATGCCCCTCATTCGGATTATGTCCTGGGCAAAGGTGCAGGCCACAAAACGGCTTTGCGGCCAAAAGCCAAAGAGTTGTTGGATGAAGCGCGTCAAGCTCTGAAGGTCAAGACTGAGCTGGCAAGACTGAACAACATGCCAGAACCTGATCGGCTCAGACTTTACGGGGAAGCAGAATACCAGGCCAAGAGCTGGAAAGGTCTCGATACCCGGATAATTTACAAGGCGGAGGTCAACCAAAAAGGCGACAACCCTCGTTTCATTGTGACGTCGATGAAGGAAGCTTCTCCAGAGGTAATTTATGAAGAGCTTTACTGTCCAAGAGGACAGGATGAGAACTTCATCAAACATCTGAAAAGTGATCTGTCCGGCGACAGATTGTCCGATCAGGGCTTTTTGGCTAACCATTTGAGAATGTTTTATGCCTGTGCCGCTTATGTTTTGCACTATGAGTTAAGAACCAAGACTTTGAAAGGTACGGAGCTGGAAAAAGCGCAGCCATCAACGGTGATCATGAAGCTCTGTAAAGTTGCAGTCAAAGTGGTTGAATATAAAGACCGAATTAAACTTCATCTGCCGCGTAGCTGCCCATTCAAGAGGCTTTTGCAGCATGTGACAGAAGTCTTTTACCAGATGCCGATACTTCGACCGGGGTAGCAACTTTCATAAGACTCAATCAAGGTACATAGCAACCAGATGAAAGAGCTTTGGGGCTTTCCGTTATCCTGAAATAGCAGGATTCGTTGATTAGCGTCTAATCTGTAAGCAAGTATGGGCTGCAATGTCTTTCACATGGTTAACAGAGCAACAGGCTTGCGGAAAAGTCCAAAATTAAGAGGATGGGATGGTAGTTGCTGCTTGTTTATGAAATATCCGGGCTAACATTTCTCTTTATATTCTCCGTAGAAAACAACATAAAACAACGTACTCCAAACGGATTTCTGTTGGGTACCCGACCGGAGATAGTGTCTTGTATATGTCTACGACAGGGGAAGCCGGTAATAAAAAAGCACTGGCTGTTTTGGGATTGGTTCTGGCTACATTGTGCTGGGGTGGCAACAGTGTGGCGGCTCGTCTGAGTATTGGGGAAATTCAACCGTTTACACTGTCTTTCTGGCGCTGGGCGATTGTCTTCTGTTTGCTGATTCCGTTCACAGCAAGGCAGGTCTCGAAAGAAAAAGACATTATTTTCAAACATAAAGGCAAACTGGTGGTTCTGGCGATTACCAGCATTTCAGCCTTTAACACATTGTTGTATCTGGCTGCTCAAAGTATTCCGGCTGTTAATGTGGCTTTGATTCAGGTCGGGCTGCCATTTGTCTGCATTGTTTTGAGTATTCCGTTACTGGGGGTCTACCCCAAAAAAGCTCAGAGTGCAGGCTTGCTGGTGGCAGCCATTGGGTTGTTAGCCATTTTTTCCAAAGGCGATTTCAATGTGCTTCTGGCTTTAGACTTTGGCCGGGGCGATATGATTATGTTGTTGGCAGTCGTCATTTGGGCGCTGTATACCGTATTGCTTAAACGGTTTGCGATTCCATTGAGTGGACATGTTCTTTTAACGGTTTGTGTTGGTGTAGGGGTTGTATTTATTGCGCCGTTTTATGTGTGGGAATTCTTGACTCAGGGAGGCTTTGAAATAAACGCTGCCACTGTTTTTCTGCTGGCCTATGTGACCGTATTTGCTTCGGTTGTAGCTTATCTGTCGTGGAATTACGGAGTGGGCATTTTGGGTGCCAATCAGGCGTCCATGTTCAACTTTCTGATACCGGTATTTTCTGCTCTCATTGCTATACCGGTTTTGGGCGAGGGCTTGCAGAACTACCATCTTTTAGGAGGTGGATTTATTTTTGCTGGTCTGTGGTTGTTTAATAAACGCTAATGCTGTTGAGGATGCCGCTGGCACGGCATCCATAATCGGTTATTCAGGGACAGGCACGACAGAAGGCTGCACCTTTACTGATGATCTGCTCGGGTATTTCCGTTGAATGATAAGTAAACAGGGCCTGATTGCTGATAAGAAGAACGGCACTTACCATAAAAATAGCGGTAGTGGCACAGTTCTGTGATTCTAGCCCTGTCTGCTAAAATACGACATTCGGCAACTTTGAAAAATGCGGTTTAAAAATGTGCCTTACGCAAGTCCTCTGTACAACATGTGGCAGTAACCAAGTTCGGCCTTTCGGATACAGCACTCATGATGTTCCACGATACTATTGCTGTAATGACAAATGTGAAATCAAAACCTTCATGCTTGAATATCGCTACAAGGCCTGTGAGCCTGGCGTTAAAGAAAAAATCATCGATATGGCAATAAATGGCAGCGGAATCAGGGATACAAGTAAAGTACTCGGAATAAGCAAGACAACAGTAATAAAGACTCTAAAAAAAAAGAAAGCGGTCTGGTAAAGGTCAACCCAAATATTCAAACTATTGATCTCAAGTCAGATGCAATTATTCATGTAGGGCTTGTCTGCCAAGAGGCTGAGCTAGATGAGCAGTGGTCGTATGTTCATGATAAATCGAACCAACGCTGGCTTTGGTATGCTGTTGATCACGCTACAAATACCGTGCTTGCTTATGTTTTCGGAAAACGGAAAGATGAAGTTTTTAAAGAACTCAAAACACTTCTGAAGCCATTTGGTATTAATAAATTTTACACCGATGATTGGGGAGCCTATGAGCGACACCTTGATGAAAACATGCATATTATTGGTAAAGCAAACACTCAGAAGATAGAGCGTAAAAACCTTAATTTTCGGACTTGGATTAAACGGTTGGCCAGAAAGACAATTTGTTTTTCAAAGCTCGAAAAGATGCACGATATTGTTATTGGATTATTGATTAATAAAGTTGAGTTTGGGGTCAATATTCACGCGATATAACAGTTCTGGCCCACTACCAAAATAGCAAGTAGGATGGAAGCAATGGTCACGTCATTATATTTCATGACAACGCTCCTTTTGTCTTGTCCACAGCTACTATCTAACTACCGTTCAGCCTGTGTTTTCAAGTGATTTCGTCGGTCTATTCAGTAGCTGCTAGCGGCTCTGAAAATAAGACGCTAACAGCCACGAAAAGAAGAAATTATGCCGCTTTCGTCTGGTTGCTTAACAGGTCTAGCAATCGGAAAACGTTCTGTTGCAGTAGTTCGGAAGCTCTGGTCAGGTTGGCCAGAAACTGCTCGGCAGTTGTGTCTTTTTCATCCATCAGGTCGGTCACGGATTTCATTGCAAGCAATGGTGTTTTATACAGTTTGGCAACCGCTGCGATGGCTGCAGCTTCCATCTCTTTCGCCACAACCGGCTCTTCGCGCAGAATAGCTTCGTCAGTAGGGCTCATGTCCAGAGAATTACCTGTGCAGACGACCGCTGTCTTCAGACCCAGTTGCCGGGCGTATTCACCAGCCAGTTTAGAGACATAGCTGCCATCACCGTAGGCAAAGTAGTCTTCACCTAAAGGAATGCGACGATCAAAGTAACGAATTTTTTCGCCCATATAAACGTCACCAATTGCGCTACCCTTATCCTGAAACGCACCACAGGTGCCCGCATTGATCAGTAGATCAGGTTTGAACTGCCGGATGGCTTCCAGCGTGGTAATGGTCGCAGGCTGGGTTCCCACGGACTCGACATTGTATTCACGATCAGTACCGTTAACGACCAGAGAAATGTCGAGGCCTTTGTAGTTTCCCTGAAATGCCTGACAGGTGAGCACCGGGTCATGCATATCAATATCGGACAGGTTCAGGTGCTTGATGATAGAAGCCGCTTCCTGCTTCATGGCGACGATCATGGTAATACGCTGCATAGGATTCCTTTAGCTGTTCTATCACTCATTATGAAATGAGTGTCGTTTAATCCGGGCAAGCATATATTTTCAAGTTATATAAAAGATTTTTAACTACGTATTTCTATTGTAATTGCTTAGAGATAACCGCCTGTTGGTTTAGTGCTTGATCAATGACCATTGACCAGCGTAATCTCTGCGCCCTTTTTTCGTGTGTAGTAAACAGTAGGGGCTCTTTTCAGGTTGAATGGAATGAAAGAGAACCAAGAGTTATTGGTAGACTGAGGATCGCAAAATCATGGAGAACATCCAGAACGTACTGGCATCTCTGCCTGAGGTTATTGCTGACCGCTTTGGTCAGGGTAAGCCTGCAGGCTATATACCGGCATTGTCGCAGGTGGATCCCGAAAAATTCGGCATGGCAATCAGTACGGTTGATGGCGATGACTTTGTGATTGGTGATGCCGATGAGTTTTTTTCCATCCAGAGTATTTCCAAGGTTTTTAACCTCAGCCTTGCCATGCACTATGCGGGTGAAGATCTGTTTAAACGTGTTGGTGTAGAGCCTTCTGGCAACGCGTTTAATTCACTGTCCCAGCTTGAATATGAAAATGGTATTCCCCGTAACCCGTTTATCAATGCCGGAGCCCTGGTGGTGACGGATGCATTGCTGGAGTTTGTAAAATCCCCTAAACGGGACTTTCTGGATTTTGTGCGCGGCCTGTCAAATAACATTGACGTTCACTATGACGAAGAAGTGTTTCGCTCTGAATACGACAATGGTCAACGAAATGCAGCACTGGCCAATTACCTGAAAAGCTTCGGTAATCTCGACAACCATATCTCCAGAGTTCTGGATTTTTATTTCTATCAGTGCTCTGTATCCATGAGTTGTCGTGATCTGGCCCGGGCCTTTCGTTTTCTTGCTCAGGATGGCAAGCACCCTTACAAGGATGAGCAGGTCGTTTCTAAACTTCAGGCTCGCCGAATTAACTCGCTGATGATGACCTGTGGCACGTATGACGAAGCCGGTGAGTTTGCGTTCAAAGTAGGACTACCGTGCAAAATCGGTGTAGGTGGCGGTATCGTTGCCATTATTCCGGGGGAAATGTCGATTTGCGTCTGGAGTCCCGAGCTTGGAGCCAAAGGCAACTCTATTGTGGGTATGGAAGCGCTGAAGTATTTCGCTCAAAAAGCCGGTCGTTCAATTTTTTAGTAAATGCCTTCTTTCATTGATGGAGGTTTGGTTGATCTGTGCTAAATACAGCCTGTCGATAAATCGTGGTAAAGTGACCACTTTAGATTAACGGCTTTTACATGAGCAGATTTCGCAATGACCGATAGACCGGAACGACCCGAAGATAGCGGTAATGCGGTTGACGGGATGTTCCCTGTCGATGAGCATTTTGAAGAAGTGGTCGAAGGCGGGCAAACCGTTCGCCACAAGGGCATTTATATTCTTCCCAACCTGTTTACCACAGGTAACCTGTTTTGTGGCTTTTACGCCATCATCAGTGCCCAGGCAGGCTTTTATGCGGCTGCCTGCATCTCAGTCCTTGTAGCAATGGTACTGGATGGGCTGGATGGTCGTGTTGCCCGCATGACGAATACCCAAAGTAAATTTGGAGAACAGTATGACAGCCTGGCCGATATGGTCACCTTTGGCGTCGCACCGGCCATGGTGGCTTACAGCTGGGCGCTGAGCGATATGGGTAAAGTCGGCTGGATGGTTGCCTTTATCTATGCCGCCTGCGCAGCCCTGCGTCTGGCTCGCTTCAATGCCCAGATTGAAGAAACGGACAGTCGCTACTTTACCGGACTGGCCAGCCCGGCCGCTGCTGCACTGGTTATAGGTATGGTATGGGCGTTGAGTGACTTTGGTATTGATGGTGAAACAACTGTGCTGGTTTCATTCCTTGGTGCGTTGATCACGGGAGGTGCTGGTGTACTGATGGTCAGCAATATCCAGTATCAGAGTTTCAAGAAGATCGATCTGCGTGGGCGGGTGCACTTTATTTTCCTTTTGGTGATGGTGCTCTGCTTTGCAGTGGTGTTTACCGATCCTCCCCGTGTTCTTATGCTGATTTTCCTTGCTTACGCCTGTTCAGGCCCTGTTACGGCAATCATGCGAATAGGCAAGCATGATAAAAAGGAAGCTTCTTCGAATTGAGAAGATAAAAAAACGCTATCGGATGATGGCGTTTTTTTTGCCTTAAATAAAATGTGTTAGCTGGACACTGACTGCCGTTATCAGTAGCGTAAGGATTTATTATTCGAACAGAGTTCTGGTCAGCGGCAATGCTTATAAAAACGAAAAAAAGCAGTGATGTCAGCAGCAGTGAAATTACGTCGGAAACCTTCTACAAACAGCGTCGTCAGTTTCTGAAAAAGTCAGGTCAATATGCTTTTGCTGGTTTGGGGTTTGCCTTAACCGGCTGTTCGGATGCTTCTCAAAAAAAGGTAGTTTCAAATAATGCCTATCAGGATGTTCCCCAGCTAGCGGCACCTGATTGGCTAAAAGAGAAGGTTGCTTCTTATCAGCGCAGTGAATTTGTAACGGATGAAAAGCTGACGCCTTATAACAATGTTACTCAGTACAATAACTTTTATGAGTTTGGCTACGATAAAACCGATCCGGCAAAACATGCAAAAGGGTTTGTCACTGATCCCTGGTCAGTGACGATAGAGGGCGAGGTTGAAAAGCCGGGTCACTACCATCTTGAAGATCTGCTCAAACCGGAAGCGATTGAGGAGCGAATTTACCGGCTTCGCTGTGTTGAGGCGTGGTCTATGGTGATTCCATGGGTTGGCTTTTCACTGGCGGATATGATCAAACGTTGGTAGTGGCACAGTTCTGTGATTCTAGCCCTGTCTGCTAAAATACGACATTCGGCAACTTTGAAAAATGCGGTTTAAAAATGTGCCTTACGCAAGTCCTCTGTACAACATGTGGCAGTAACCAAGTTCGGCCTTTCGGATACAGCACTCATGATGTTCCACGATACTATTGCTGTAATGACAAATGTGAAATCAAAACCTTCATGCTTGAATATCGCTACAAGGCCTGTGAGCCTGGCGTTAAAGAAAAAATCATCGATATGGCAATAAATGGCAGCGGAATCAGGGATACAAGTAAAGTACTCGGAATAAGCAAGACAACAGTAATAAAGACTCTAAAAAAAAAGAAAGCGGTCTGGTAAAGGTCAACCCAAATATTCAAACTATTGATCTCAAGTCAGATGCAATTATTCATGTAGGGCTTGTCTGCCAAGAGGCTGAGCTAGATGAGCAGTGGTCGTATGTTCATGATAAATCGAACCAACGCTGGCTTTGGTATGCTGTTGATCACGCTACAAATACCGTGCTTGCTTATGTTTTCGGAAAACGGAAAGATGAAGTTTTTAAAGAACTCAAAACACTTCTGAAGCCATTTGGTATTAATAAATTTTACACCGATGATTGGGGAGCCTATGAGCGACACCTTGATGAAAACATGCATATTATTGGTAAAGCAAACACTCAGAAGATAGAGCGTAAAAACCTTAATTTTCGGACTTGGATTAAACGGTTGGCCAGAAAGACAATTTGTTTTTCAAAGCTCGAAAAGATGCACGATATTGTTATTGGATTATTGATTAATAAAGTTGAGTTTGGGGTCAATATTCACGCGATATAACAGTTCTGGCCCACTACCCAAACGTTTTCAGCCCACCTCAAAGGCAAAGTTTGTAGAGTTTACGACACTGTATGATCCCGAACAGATGCCCGGGCAAAAGTCCCGTTTCAGCTCTATTGAGTATCCTTATGTTGAAGGCTTGAGAATGGACGAATCCATGAATCCATTGTCGTTTATGGCGATAGGTGTTTATGGCAAAACACTGCCACCGCAGAACGGAGCGCCTCTTCGATTGGTCGTGCCCTGGAAGTATGGTTTTAAAAGTATTAAATCGATCGTTAAAATTCGTTTTACCGAGACAATGCCGAATACCACCTGGGCGCTGTCGGCACCCAGAGAATACGGCTTTTTTGCCAATGTGAACCCTGATGTCAGTCACCCGCGCTGGAGTCAGGCATCCGAACGACGCCTGCCCGCAACGCTGCTTTCACCCAACCGGATGGATACACTGATGTTTAATGGTTATGGCGATGAAGTAGCTCATCTTTATAAAGGTATGGATTTACAGCGGTTCTACTGATTCTCCCATGGCTGATGATCAATAGTTTTTGGCGCAATGAGAACTACTCTGTTTTTACAGGTTCCTGTAAAACAACGGTTGTTTTCTATTAACCTGTTGTTTAAAGGACACATGCCTCGTTATGTATGCCGTTATTTTTGAAGTACAGATAAAGAAAGGCTGTCAGGACGAATACCTTAAGCTCGGAGCGATGCTGCGTGAAGAGTTAGTGAACTATGAAGGATTTATATCAGCGGAACGTTTCTCCAGTGTGGTCACTGATGGCAAAATCTGCAGTTTGTCATTCTGGGAAAATGAAGAGGCTATAGGCCGCTGGAAAGCAGCCATGAAGCATGAGATGTGTCAGAACGAGGGCAAAGCTGCCCTGTTTGATGATTTCAGGATTCGTATAGCCAGAGTTGAGCGGGAATACACCCTGTGCTAATCCGCTTCCGTTAAAAAAATATCTTCACGCAGTAAGCCGGATGCAGTGAAAGCCGAGCGCAAGCTGAGTCGAAGGTTCAGACTGATCGCACAGATCATGGACAGATAAATGGCAACCATGATGGCAATTTGATACTTCGCCGCGATCAGAGGCAGTGCTCCACCCAGTATCTGACCAGTCATCATTCCCGGCAGAGATACAATGCCCAGCGTTGCCATTGTACCCACAATCGGTGTCATAGATGTTCTGACGGCTCGCCGAAAGAACGGCTGAACGGCTTCAGACACTGTCGCTCCGAGCAGCAGGTCGGAATGGTAGTTGGCTTCTTCCCGACGCAGGTCTGTATAAAAAGTTTCCAGAGCGCGAATATTGCCTTGCAGACAGTTGCCCAGCAACATACCGGCGATGGGGATCAGATAGCGGGCATCCAGAAAGGGTTCAGGCTGCACCAGAATCAACAGAAACATAAGGCAGACGGTTATGATAGCCGTCATCAAACTGACTTGAGTGACCCAGAAAAATCGAGCCAGCCTCAGTCCTGCACCTTTCACGATGCTGATATTGGCAACGGTAATCATCACCAGCAACCAGGCAATATTCAGCCATAGATGATTCAACTCAAACAAATACTTTAGATACAGACCAACCAGCATGAGTTGTGCCGTCATTCGTACGACACTGATCAGGGTGCTTTTGCTCAGTTCAATCAGCTGCCAGCGGTATAACAGGTAGGCTGGAACCAGCAAAAAAGCGCTGAATAAAAGCAGGTGACTCAGGCTGATATCAATGACAGACGACATGTTGCTTATCTCCAATAACCTGACCATTGTCCATCAGGACGATTCGTTCGCACCGGTCGAGCCAGTGCTGATCGTGAGAGGTCGAGATGACAGTTCGGCCTGTTCCGAGTAATTCCTCAATCACGTTATCACGGCTTTCTGCATCCAGAGCTGATGTTGGTTCATCAGCGATAATGAGTTCAGGGTCAAGCAATAGCACACGGATAATGGCAAATCTCTGCTTCTGCCCACCCGACAGTGCCGAGGGGTGATGATTCAGCAGGTTTCTGGACAGAAGAAAGCGGTTCATTAACCGATAGAGGGTTTGCTCCGGAAACGTTTTATTTCTGAAAGCTCTGAAGGAAAAGGGGCGTTGCAGAGCCTCTAATACCGTAGTGCCCATTAAAGCACTTTCCTGACCGATATAACCGGTTTTTAAGCGAACGGCCTGAATGGAATCTGGTGTTACCGGTTTATCGTTAAACAGATAGTGACCTGATTGCCATTCGCAGCCACCGACCAGTGTTTTCAGTAATGTGCTCTTACCACAGCCGGACGGGCCCTGCAGTGCAACAGACTGGCCTTTTTCAACCGTAAGGCTGCTATTCCTTATAACAGGATTGCCGCCGCGGACTATGTCTAAACCTTCCAGCTTGATCATGGTGTTATCGTTCTTGACAGATGAGCCTCATTCCATAAAATAAATATCGATTAACGATATCGGTTTACGATAATGAGTTCGGAAAGAAAAAACAAGGTCATCAGCAAACTCTTTTCAGGGTTTATCCAGATTCACATTCTCAGGCACGCCAGCAAAGGTGAACTGTATGGCTCCTGGTTGATTGAACACCTGCAGAGTCATGGTTATACCCTGAGCCCCGGAACGCTATACCCTTTGCTGAAACGCATGGTGTCGGATGATTTGTTGACATTCGCTGAAAAAAACGTCGATGGGCGTATACGTAAAATGTACCAGACGACTGCGCTGGGAGACGAGGTGCTGAAAGAAGCTGAGACGAAAATCAAAGAACTGGCAAAACGTTATCTGTAGAGCATTTTGTGTTTTTGGGTTTGTCCCTTTATATTAATTCTGTATGTCGTTGTTTTTAGCAGGGAAGTAAAAAATACAGGGAACAGGGAATGCACCTTATCATCTATACCAGTCGTTATACGGGTGAAACCTCTCAGATAGGCAGAGATCTGAGCACCATCACCGAGACCGCAAAAAAGAATAATCCATCACTCAACATTACCGGCTTGCTGTTTTATCACAACCAGCAGTTTTTGCAGATCATTGAAGGCGAGCAGCCTGATCTGGAAGGGCTAATGAAAGTGGTGACGGCTGATCCGAGACATAAAGAAGTGGTTCGTATTGTCGATGAAGAGTTACCAGAGCGGGGTTTCAGTGACTGGAATATGGACAGCTTCAACTTGTCTGAACAGCAGCAGCTTGCGGCTGACCAGTTAACGGCCATTAAAGAGTTGTATAGCGAGAACTTTGCTATGCAGTCGGATTCTGTCGTTGATTTTTATCGGTCAATGTTAAGTGATGATGGCAGCCTTTAAGTCGTCTGTTATGCTGTCTGTTTCCAGCTTTAATAACTGATGTTACGCACCTTAAAGGAAGGAATCAGGGCTACAGAGCAATGACCTCGTTCGGAAATCTTGATGATTCGTAGAGGGTGCGTAACTCCAGTTAATAAGAATATTCCATGGACTGGATTGTCAAAACGAAGGGAGTACTTTTCCCTGCCGCTCTAATGCCTCTGGTGCTTGTTGTATACGCTGCGACCACCCATCAGCTGGGGCCTGACCCGGGCAACACATTAACCAGAGAGTTGGGCGAATGGTCGCTTTGCTTCCTTTGTCTGACACTGTCTGTTTCACCGTTACGACAATTAACAGGCATTTCGAAGTTGATAAGGTTTCGTCGTATGCT
Source organism: Endozoicomonas montiporae CL-33 (assembly GCF_001583435.1). Lineage (NCBI taxonomy): Bacteria > Pseudomonadati > Pseudomonadota > Gammaproteobacteria > Oceanospirillales > Endozoicomonadaceae > Endozoicomonas > Endozoicomonas montiporae. The sequence continues at coordinate 663,108 of NZ_CP013251.1, forward strand.
GGGACTGTTTGCACTGTTTTATGCGATGCTGCATGTGCTGTCGTATCTGGCTTTTATGCTGGGGTGGCAATGGCTGACGCTTCTCGAAGATCTCTACCGGCGGCCTTATATTATTGTGGGTGCTCTGTCTGCCATTATTCTTGTGGCACTCGGTATTACTTCAACAAAGGGGATGATGCGCAGGCTCGGCCGGAACTGGTCAAAGCTTCACCGGCTTGTTTACGCAGCTGCAATACTGGCAGTCATACATTACCTCTGGCTGGTCAGGAGTGATTATTCGGAATCAGTCTTCTATCTGATAATAGTGTTGCTTTTACTAAGTTTTCGTATGTCTTTCAGGAAGGTGCGTCAATGATAGATTTGTATCTCAGTAGGGTTCATCTTGATCAGCTTTGATACAATGTGCTTGTACTGAGTTTCATCAAGATGAACTACGCCTGCTGCTTAATTAGTCTTGGGCTATAACGGTAGCAATGGTGCTGCCCAGAGGTGTAGGTTTGGGGTCATTCCTGTGTTTGGTGGCATTCATTGCCCAATCGACGAGCTTAACTTTGTCTTTCTGGAAAACCATTATGTGTGTTGAGCCTCCAAATTCAAAATGGCCGATTTCGGTGCCGCGTGTAATCTTGATGGGCAGTGAGTCCTCATCGACGATCAAATCTGGCTCGATAATGGTGGTAGACACTTCAACCATTCCAATAGAGATCAGCGCGACATACCCCGCTGTTTTGTGCTTAAAGATAAAAATGGCACGAGCTGCTACATGTCCAAGATAGGGCTGTGCGACCATGTCATCCCAGACAACAGGGCCTTCTTTTTGTTTGATACGTTGCGCAAAATAGGTTCCGGGTTGCACCCATGATCTCACCAGCTCCCCATCTAAAGGTGCGTTCCAGCGATGATAGTGTGTGGCGGATAAGAATCCCTGGTAAATTTGCCCACCTTCAAATAGCTCAGCCCATTGTTTTTCTCCACCAAAAAGATCGAGCAGGGAATAGTGGGCGTCTTTGATCCAGAACTTGCTTTCGAGAGCAACATTGTCCTGATACTGCCAGGGTACTGTCTCGCAACCAATGTTTATATCGGTTGCAGCATTTCCCATAAATGGACGTGCACCAGGTACAAACTTTCGTGTGAAAAATGCGTTCCATGAGTGATAACCGTAGCCTGGTTTGGTCTTATCATGAACCATTTGATCCCAGACTCCAGCTTTCCATGCCTCTTTTGAAATCCAGGAACCGTCCTTTTCAGGATTGTTGATGTCCAGCTTATCAAGTGATTCATTACTTTTAAGATAAGCATTCCAGGTATTCAGAACTTTTTTGAACTGTTTGTTAAATGTTGCGTCATGGAATAAGGCGACACCGGACTCTGTACCCATTGCAATCGCTAAAAAGCTGTTGAGCGGTGTGCCTACCATCAAGGTGTCGTTAAAAGACGGCGTTGTTGTAATAATTTCGTTCAGAACTTCAAAGAAACTGTCGTAGCTCTCAATCCAGAAGAAGTTTCCATCTTTGCTCCTTATCTTCTGTTTTGTTGAAGAATCCAGTGAGCGAACATAAGCATTGGAGTCATCAATCATGGATGTGAGCCACATACGGTAAACGCTATGACTGGTTATCCAGTCCTTGAATTCAGCTACTTCTGGTTGCAGTGGGGGGAGCTGATTATTAGCCTTTTTCTGGGCAATCGAATCTCGAAGAGGTACCAGATATTTGGCTGTTGCCCACTCTTTGTTCGGAACCCAGAAACCCATCTGAACAGGGTCTTTTGTAGTGGATATTGACGAGTTCATTTGTTGTTGGCCTGGATGCGTCTTTTGGGGGCGTTGTTCCCCTTGTTTTTGCGAGCAAGCGCCCAAAAGCAAGAAAATCACAGATGCCAGAAAGAGAT